>DATBDW010000056.1:0-9100 GCA_036269735.1 Actinomycetes bacterium | reverse complement strand
CCCGACCGGCAACGCCTCGGTCGGCCTGCGCGTCGAGCCCGGCCCGGTCGGCTCTGGTCTCGGCTACCGGCTGGCCGTCGAGCGGGGCTGGTTGATCCCGTCGTTCCACACGGCCATCGAGGAGACGCTGCCGACCGAGCTGCGGGAGGGGCTCTACGGCTGGGCGGTCACCGATCTCGTCGTCACGCTGACCCAGTCGCGCTACTCCGCGCCGACGCCGCCAGCCGGCTACTTCCGGTCGCTGACCTCGACGGTGCTGCGTGAGGCACTGCAACGCGCGGGTACGACGGTGTGCGCACCGGCGAGCGACCTCGAGCTCGAGGTGCCGAGTTCCGCGATCAGCGTCGTGCTGCACGAGCTGCGGGCGGTCGGGGCCGCCGTGCGCGCCACCGACACCGGGCCGACCCGGGTCCGCATCGCGGCCACCGTCGCCACCGAGCGCGTGCAGCGGCTCGAGCAACGGCTGCCCGAGCTCACCGGGGGTCTCGGTTTCGTGGTTTCGCGGCCGACCGGCTACGAGCCGGTCATCGGCCCGCCGCCGGTCCGGCGTTCCGCCGTCAGGCCCGACGGCGGAGCGGTACGTTCGGCCACGTGAACGCCGGCGCAGGCCCAGGGCTGGTGCGGGTGGCGGTCGTGCAGCAGCCTCCGCTGCTGCTCGACCGGGACGCCACGGCTCAGCTGGCGGTCGACGCCGTCGCCGAGGCGGCCGCCGCGGGCGCCGGACTGGTCGTCTTCCCGGAGACGTTCCTCCCGGGCTACCCGGTGTGGATCTGGGGACTGCGTCCGGGCGGCGACTTCGAGGTGACGTCGGAGATCCACGCGCGGCTGCTCGCCAACAGCGTCGACCTGACCGGGCACGACCTCGCTCCCGTGCAGGACGCGGCGGCCCGCCACGGGGTCGTGGTCGTGTGCGGGATCCACGAACGTGAGGGCTCCTTCAGCCGCGCGACCATCTACAACTCGCTGGTGACGATCGGCCCGGACGGCGCGGTCCTCAACCGGCACCGCAAGCTCGTGCCGACCAACCCGGAGCGGATGGTGTGGGGACAGGGCGACGCGTCGGGGCTGCGCGTCGTCGACACGTCGTTCGGCCGCCTCGGTGGTCTGATCTGCTGGGAGAGCTACATGCCGCTGGCGCGCTACGCGTTGTACGCGCAGGGTGTGCAGGTCTACGTCGCGTCCACCTGGGACGAGGGCGACACGTGGCTGGCCTCGATGCGGCACATCGCAGTCGAGGGCCGGTGCTGGGTTCTCGGCTCGGGCTGCGCGCTGAACGCCGACGACGTACCCCAGTCGTTCCCGTCGCGAGAGACGTTGTTCCCCCAGGCGGGCGAGTGGCTGAACCCCGGGGACTCCGTGATCGTCGACCCGCGCGGCAAGGTCGTGGCCGGACCACTGCACGAGGAGTACGGCATCCTCTACGCCGACATCGACCCGGCGCAGTCGAGCAGTGACCATCGCACCCTCGACGTGGCCGGGCACTACGGGCGCCCGGACGTCTTCACCCTCAACGTGGACCGCTCACCGCGCGCCCCCATCACGTTCGACCCGATCAGCTAGCGCCGGGGGCGTCGGCTCACAGCAGGCTGAGCTGCGGGTCGCCGGTGTCGACGGCACCGCTGGCGGCGGTCCGGCGCTCGAGGTCGAGCAGCAGGCGCTTGCGGTCCAGGCCGCCGCCGTACCCCGTGAGCGAGCCGTCGGCCCCGATCACCCGGTGACACGGTACGACGATGGAGATGGGGTTGCGGCCGTTTGCCAGGCCGACGGCGCGCGAGGCGTTGGGGTTGCCGACCCGGCCGGCGAGCTGGCCGTAGTTGATGGTCTGCGCGTAGGGGATGCCGCGCAGCTGCAGCCAGGTGCGCTTCTGGAAGTCGGTGCCGGTGGGCTCGAGGGGCAGGTCGAAGTCGGTGCGCTCGCCGGCGAAGTACTCGAGCAGCTGGGCGACGGCGTCGTCGAGCACGGGGCAGGCCTCGGTCGACCAGGTCGGGTCCGGCTCGACGTCGAACAGCAGCCGGGTCAGCGACGTCCCGTCACTGGTGAGCAGCAGCGGCCCGACCGGGCTGTCGATGGTGGTGGTGAACGTGGTGGTGCTGGGGGTGGTCACGCGATGTCCTTCCGGTGGGTGCTGGGGTCGCTCAGCGCGACGTCCCAGAGGTGCATGAGCGCATAGGAGCGCCACGGCCGCCAGGCCTCGGCGCGCGCCGCGGCGGCCTTGGGGTCGCCGGCGACGTGGAGGCGTTCGAGTCCCCGGCGGACGCCGAGGTCGGTGGGCAGGAAGCCGTCGGGGTCGCCGAGCACGCGCATCCGCAGGTAGTCGGCGGTCCACGGGCCGATGCCCGGCAGGGCGAGCAGAGCGGCTTCGGTGCGGTCGCGGTCGGCGGCGTTGTCGAGGTCGACGTCGCCTTCGACGACGGCGCGGGCCAGGCCGACGATGCTGCGCCCGCGGGCGCGGGGCATCGGCAGGGCCTCGGGGTCGAGCCCGGCCAGCACGTCGGCCGTGGGGAAGTGATGCGTGAGCCCGCCGTCCGCCCGGGTGAGCGGCTTCCCGTACGCCGACACCAGCCGGCCCGCCACGGTGCGGGCGCCGGCCACCGAGACCTGCTGGCCGATCACGGCGCGCACCGCCATCTCGGGGCCGTCGACAGCACCGGGGACCCGGATGCCGGGCAGCGCGGCGACGAGCGGGGCGAGCAGCGGGTCGGCGCCGAGCAGCTCGTCGACGGCTGCCGAGTCGGCGTCGAGGTCGAGCAACCGGCGTACCCGAGCAACTGCCGGCACGACGTCGCGGGGGTCCTCGAGGCGCAGCGTCGCGAGGACGTGGTCCTCGGCTCCGGCGTCGAGGTCGACGGTGGCCTCGCCGTGCGGGAGCAGCAGGGCGCGCCGGAACGTGGTGCCGTCGTACGACTCGACGCCGGGCAGCATCTTGCTCGCGAGCAGGTCGAGCAGCCAGCGGCCGGCGAACGGCTTGCGGGTCGCGAGTCGCAGCACCATCGTGCCGGGGACCGCGGCACCGCCCCGGGCGGTCGCCTTCTCGCGCAGCTCGCGCGGGGTGGTGGCGAAGACGGCGCGCACGGTGTCGTTGAACTGACGGATGCTCGCGAAACCGGCCGCGAAAGCGACCTCGGAGAGCTTGAGGTCGGTGGTCTCGACGAGGGTGCGGGCGGTGTGCGCGCGCTGCGCGCGGGCCAGTGCCTGGGCGCCCGCCCCGACCTCGGCGACGAGGAGGCGGTGCAGCTGGCGCTCGCTGTAGCCGAGTCGGGCGGCGAGGCCGGCCACGCCCTCGCGGTCCACCGCGCCGTCGCCGATCAGGCGCATTGCGCGGGCCACGGTGTCGGAGCGGATGTTCCACTCCGGCGAGCCGGGGGAGGCGTCTGGGCGGCAGCGGCGGCAGGCCCGGTAGCCGGCGAGCTGGGCCGCCGCGGCGGTCGGGTGGAACGACACGTTGCGCCGCTTCGGGGTGGTGGCCGGGCAGCTCGGCCGGCAGTAGATGCCGGTCGTGCGGACCGCTGTCACGAACCACCCGTCGAAGCGGGCGTCGCGGCTGCTGACGGCGCGGTAGCAGGTCTCGTGGTCGAGCATGTGCTCCACCCTGCCTCACGCCACCGACAGTTACTAGCGGGCATCGGACATCACGATGACCCACCCCGATGTGGCCCCAGGTCCCTCGTTTGCGACGTTAGTCACGCGACACGCCGGTCGGTCGACGGCGTGTCGGGGCGTCATGTCGCAAACGATCTTCGAATGGGCGGCTTGGGGCGGCTCGCGGGTGGGGTGGGCGTTGGTTACGGGTCGCGGGGATAGCGTCGGGCGGGTGCGCATCGTCTCGCTGCTCCCGTCGGCGACCGAGATGCTGTTCGCGCTCGGGGCCGGGGACGACGTCGTCGGTGTGACCTTCGAGTGCGACACGCCGGCCGAGGCGCGCGAGCGGCCGATCGTGTCGACCAGCACGCTCCCGGAGGGCCTCTCCCCGGCCGAGATCGACGCCGCGGTCACGGCGCGGCTGGCCGCCGGTGAGGACCTCTACCACCTCGATGCCGGGGCGCTTGCTGGTTTGGACGCGGATCTCGTGGTGACCCAGGACCTGTGCGCGGTGTGCGCCGTCGACGTCTCTGTCGTCGACGACGCGCTGGCCTACCTCGGCTGCCGCGCAGATGTGCTCACCCTCGATCCGCAGGATCTCGACGAGGTGCTCGCGTCGGTCGCGACCCTGGGCGCAGCGTGCGATCGCTCGACCGAGGCCGCCGACCTGACGGCCGGGCTGCACGAGCGGCTCGATGCGGTACGCCGGTCGGTGGCCGGCAGAGCACCGGTGCCCGTCATGGTGCTGGAGTGGACGGACCCGCCGTTCACCCCGGGGCACTGGGTGCCCGACATGGTTGCGGCCGGAGGTGGCCGCTCGGTGCTCGGCTCGCCCGGTGCCCGGTCCGAGCGCACGACATGGGAGGCCGTCGCGGCGGCGGCGCCCGAGATCCTGGTGGCGGCGCCGTGCGGGTTCGGCCTCGACGACGCAGCTCGGCTGGCGGGCGACGCGTGCCGGGCGGGTGCGCTGCCCGGCGTACCGCTGTGGGCTGTCGACGCGAACGCGTCGTTCGCCCGGCCGGGACCGCGGCTGGCGGACGGCGTCGAGGCCCTGGCCGCGATCCTGCACCCCGACGCCGGGCTGACGCCCGATCCCGCCATGGCTCGCCGGATCCGTTGACCCTGGAACCGATGCCAGTACGGCTGCGTCCCAGCACTAGCGATGGGAGCCGCGATGCGGGTCGCGTTGGTGCTGGTGGTCGTCTCGCTCTCGGCCTGCGCGGTCCGGCCACGAGGAGCACCGGTGAGGCGGCGTCGTGTGTCGTGCCACGGGTCAGCGTCCCGCCGGGCGGGGTCGTTCCGGGCACCCCGTTCGACGTCGCGGGCACCCAGCTCTTCGACCCCTGCCAGCACACGGTCGCGAACGGCTCGTTCCCGCCACCTCCCGAGCCACTGACCGGGTTGACCGTGCTGCTGGTCCAGGGGTTCCGGCACTGGACGCTGGCCACTGACGTGGCAGCCGAGCCCGACGGGACGCTCCACGTCAGCGTGACCGTCCCCGACGATGCCCGCCTCGGCGACGGTGCGGCCCAGATCGCGGTCGGCGGCGCCGGGGCACCGGTCGTCATCGCCCGGGGCTGAACGGAACCCCGTCGCGCGGCCGCTCGTCTGCAGGGACGGAGGTGCGCGATGAAGGTCCTGGTTGTGTCGGTGGTCGTGCCGGCCGCGCTGCTCGCGGGCTGCACTTTCCGGTACGTCGGCCTCGGAGCCGTCGTGCACTGCGCCCGTGATGACCGTGTCACCGGAAAGGGTCGCGCCCGGCGGCCGCGTGCACCTGGCCGGCGACGATTCCTGGACGAGCTGCCCCGGCCCGTCCGACCCAGCCACCGCCTCACCGCAGCCGATGGGTGACATGACGCTCGTGCTCGACCAGGGACCGAAGTCGTGGGTCCTGGCGCGCTCGGTCGAGCCGCACGGCTCGCACGCGACGCTGTCGGACACGGTGACGATCCCGAAGAACGCCAGGCCGGGCCGGGCCGACATCGTCGTCCAGACTCAGAACGTCGCCACCACCGTCACCGTCACCTGACCTGGTGGTGCCAGAGGTCAGGCGGCGCCGAGGGCGTCCAGGGCCGCCAGCTGCTCGGCCGACAGCTCGAAGGCGACGTCGGCGTTGGAGCGGATCCTCTCCTCGTGGGTCGACTTCGGGATCACGACGATGCCATGCTGCAGGTGCCAGCGCACGATCACCTGGGCCGGCGTACGGCCGAGGTCGTCGGCAATCCCGGTGATGACCGGGTGCTCGAGGGTGCCGCCCCTCAGTGCGCTGTAGCCCTCGAGCACGATGCCTCGGTCGCGGTGGCCGTCGAGCACCGCGCGGTCGAAGAGCAGCGGGCTCCACTCGACCTGGTTCACCGCCGGTGTGACACCGGTCTCGCGGGTCAGCTCGTCGAGCTGTGCCAGGGAGTAGTTGCTCACGCCGATGTCGCGGGCGAGCCCCTGCTGCTGCGCCTCTCCGAAGGCCCGCCACATCGCGACGTCCGCGCCGCTCCCGCCCGGCCAGTGGATCAGCCACAGGTCGACGTGGTCGGTGTCCAGCGCGTCCAGCGAGGACCGCAGGGTGTCCAGCTCACGGCCCGTGTTGCGGGGCGGGCACTTGGTCGTGACGAACACGTCATCGCGCGGCACACCGCTGTCGGCCAGGCCGCGACCGACCTCGCGCTCGTTGCCGTAGACGGTCGCAGTGTCGAGATGGCGGTAGCCGGCATCCAGCGCCCAGCCGACCGACTCGGTGGCCCGCTTGCCCTTGATCTGCCAGGTGCCGAAGCCGAGCAGCGGCATCTGCCCGCCGGAGGAGAGACCGGCCGTGTCCTGGGGAAAGTCGCTCATGCCCCGATCCTGACATCTCACCCCGACTGACCTGACACCCCCCGCGACCGGCCGACACCCCCCGCGACCGGCCGACACACCCCCCGCGACTGAAACGTTCGGCA
The DNA here is from genome assembly GCA_036269735.1 of Actinomycetes bacterium. Classification (GTDB taxonomy): domain Bacteria; phylum Actinomycetota; class Actinomycetes; order JACCUZ01; family JACCUZ01; genus DATBDW01. The sequence continues at coordinate 2,588 of DATBDW010000056.1, read as the reverse complement.
GGCCGAACCGGACATTTCGGCTGCCGAATGTTTCAGTCGGCGGATCTGGGAGCGGTGAGTGGGGGCGCGCGACTCAGCTGACGGTAACACCGGCGGCGCGCAGGTCCTCGACGGCGCTGTCCGCGTCGCCGGGCTCGAGTGCGACGAACCGCGTCAGCGCGAGGGGTACGTCGACGGCGTAGCCGAGACGGACCCCGTCCAGCGCGGTCTCCTTGACGCAGTAGTCGCCGGCCAGCCCGACGATCACCAGCCGGCGGATCGACGGGGCGAGCAGCGACTGCAGCTGGGTCGGCGAGGACTCGCCGCTGCGCGGGTCGCGCACCGAGAAGCCCGAGTAGCCGTCCTCGCCGTTGATGCCCTTGCGGACCACCGGCCCGTGCACGAGCAGGCCGGGGTGCAGGGCCGCGCCCCAGCTCTCCGCGACGCAGTGCACCGGCCAGATCCCGCCGTCCTTCGCGAAGTGCGGCGTCGACGCCGGGTGCCAGTCCTGGGTGTAGACGACCGCCGCCGACGCGTTCTGCGCCGCCGTGACGGCCTCGCCGGCCAGTGGTACGACGTCCTCGCCGCCGCGGACGTAGAGGTTGCCCTCGGGGTCGGCGAAATCGTTCTGCATGTCGACGACCAGCAGGGCCGTCGTCGCGTCGAAGGACAGGTCGGCGGTCGGGCTCACGACGCGCGCTCCTCGTAGGTCGTGGGGATCGCGGGTTCGCCGCGGGACAGGGCCAGACCCTGCCACGGCATCGTCGTGATGACCGAGCGCAGGTGCCCGCGGGACTCGTCCAGGGTCGGCCCGGGCAGGCGCTCGCCGCCGCGGACCATGGCCACCTGCAGGGCCCGGTCGCCGGGCTGGCTCGAGGGGTCGCCGCCCGAGCGCACGATCTCCTCAGTTGCCGTCCCGCTGGAGCGGTGCCGGCGTACCGCTACCTTGCGCCCGCCACGGGTGACCTTGTCCTCGGACCGCTTGGCCACCGGCCGCCCGTCGACCTCCACGAGCTTGTAGACGAACCCCGCCGTGGGGGCGCCCGATCCGGTCACGGCCGAGGTGCCGACCCCGTAGGCGTCGACAGGTGCGGTGGCCAGCGCGGCCAGGCCGTACTCGTCCAGGTCGCCGGACAGCACGATGCGAGTCTTTGTCGCGCCGAGCTCGTCGAGCTGGGCCCGCGCCTGGTGCGCGAGCACCGCGAGGTCGCCCGAGTCGATCCGCACGGCCCCGAGCTCCGGGCCGGCCACCTCGACGGCGGCCCGGATGCCCCCCGCGATGTCGTAGGTGTCGACGAGCAGCGTCGTGCCCGGCCCGAGGGCCGCCACCTGCGCGCGGAACGCGTCGGCCTCCTTCTCGTGCAGCAGCGTCCACGAGTGCGCAGCTGTGCCGGCGGTCGGCACGCCGTAGCGGAGCCCGGCGGCCAGGTTCGACGTGGTCGCGAAGCCGGCGAGGTAGGCGGCGCGCGCCGCGGCGACGGCGGACTCCTCGTGGGTACGCCGGGAGCCCATCTCGATGCACGGGCGGTCGCCCGCGGCGTTGGCCATCCGGGCCGCGGCCGACGCAACCGCGCTGTCGTGGTTGAGCACGGACAGCGCCAGCGTCTCGAGCAGCAGCGCCTCGCCGAACGTGCCCTCGACGGTCAGGACCGGCGAGCCCGGGAAGTACAGCTCGCCCTCCGGGTAGCCCGCAACGTCCCCGGTGAACTCGTAGTCCCGCAGCCAGCCGGCGGTGTCCTCGTCGACGGTGCCCGACTCGCGCAGGACGCGCAGCTGGTCGTCGTCGAAGCGGAACTCGGGCACCGCGTCGAGCAGCCGCCCGGTGCCGGCGACCACACCGTAGCGGCGCCCGTCGGGCAGCCGGCGGGCGAACACCTCGAACACGCAGCGCCGGTCCGCGGTGCCGTCGCGGAGGGCCGCCCGCAGCATGGTCAGCTCGTAGCGGTCGGTGAGGAGCCCGGTGTCCCGCGTCACCCACCCAGCGTAGGGGCCGTCCACCGGGGCTCCGGCGGGGTCTCTGCCGGGGCGCCGGGCAACTAGATTGGGGGACATGTCCGTCGCGCCCGTCGAGACCGTCCGGCCGGACGAGGACGTCGAGACCGGCTCGGTCGTCGTACCCGACAAGCCGTGGGTGACGATCGTCTGGAACGACCCGGTCAACCTGATGTCCTACGTGGCGTACGTGTTCCAGAAGCACTTCGGATACAAGAAGGAGAAGGCCGCCAAGCTGATGCTCGACGTGCACGAGAAGGGCAAGGCCGTGGTCTCCAACGGGACGCGCGAGGAGATGGAGCGCGACGTCGAGGCGATGCACGGTTACGGCCTGTGGGCGACCATGCAGCACGACGAGTAGCGGTCGCGAACCATGGTCGCCACCTTCCGCCGGGCCCGCCGCGGTGACGTCGCCGCCACCTTCGGTGCCGACGAGCACCGGGTGCTGCGTCACCTGGTCAGCGAGATGCTCGAGCTGCTGCCCGCCGACGACGCGGCCGATGCCGACCCGCTGGCGGCGGCGGTCGGCATCGGTACGTCGACCGAGCGGCCGTCCGACCCGGCGCTTGCGCGGCTCTTCCCCGACGGCTACTCGGACGACGAGGACGCGTCCGCGG
>DATBDW010000055.1:0-12371 GCA_036269735.1 Actinomycetes bacterium | reverse complement strand
GCCGTCGTCGAGCCGGGCGCGGAACTCGTCGGTCATGCCGCGCAGCTCGGCGTCGGACATCGCGACGAAGTCGTCCTCGATCGCGTTGACCTGGACCGAGATCGCCTTGAGCTTGCGGAGGATCTTGCCCTCGCCGGCGCGGAGCATCCTGTCGAACACTGCGGGCACCCTGGAACTCCTCGTGCGTCGGTTGGTCCGTCGGCTGTCTACTGTCCAGCGTCAGATCTGTCCACCTTGTCCAGCAGACATGGTGTACACGCATCGTAGGCGCAGGAGACGCTCCCGGCCGTCCGGCAGCCCGGTCACCGCTGGTAACGCCTCGACCGGCGGGGTCGTGCCCGGGTTGGATGGGGCGATGACCTATCCGGGACCGATGCCGCTGACCGACGGCCGGCTGCTGCTCCGCCTGCCCGAGGAGCGCGACGTGGCGCAGATCACACGAGCCTGCCAGGACCCCACCCTGGCCGCCTTCGTGCCGGTGCCGGTCCCGTACACCGAGGACCACGCCCGGGAGTTCGTCCGCCAACGGCTGGAGCGGTGGCAGGCCGACGACGGAGAGATGACCTGGGCGGTCACCGCGACCGAGGACGGGGACCTGCTCGGCATGGTCGGGCTGCACGCCAGGGACCTGACGATGCGCGAGATCGGGTTCTGGACCGCGCCGTGGGCCCGCGGCCAGGGCGTGATGACCTCGGCCGCCCGGCTGGTGATCCGGTTCGGGTTCGACGTGCTGCACCTCGAGCGGGTCGAGTGGCTGGCGATCGTCGGGAACGACGCCTCCCGGAGGGTGGCGCAGAAGCTCGGCTTCACCGAGGAGGGCACGGCCCGCAAGGGGATCCTGCACCGGGGCGAGCGCCGCGACGCCTGGGTCGCCGGGCTCCTGGCGGGAGAGCTCACCTGATGCCCGTCACAGTTCCCGCGGTGTCGCCGGATCTGCACGGTGAGGGGGTGCTGCTCACCCCTTGGCGGCAGGAGGACCTGACGGCCATCGTCGAGCTCGCGGACGACCCCGCGAGCCGAGCCTGGTCGGCCTCGCTGCGCCACGTCCACGACGTGGACGGGGCAGGCGCCTGGCTGGCCGGCCGCAGCGGCCCCGACCGGATCGACTGGGCGGTACGGGACCCGGACACCGGTCGGCTGGTCGGCCGCACCGGCCTGCACCGGTTCGACGACCGGCCGCCGGGCGCCGAGCTGGGCTACGGCGTGCACCCGGCGTACCGCCGTCGTGGCCCGGCGGTCGCCGCCGCCCGGACCGCGACCCGCTACGGGTTCGAGCAGCTGGGGCTGACCCGGATCGAGCTGGTGCACGCCAGCGGCAACTTCGCATCCTGCGCGGTGGCCACCCGCGCCGGGTTCGCCTACGAGGGGACCGACCGGGCCTCGATGGACCACGGTGACGGCGTCCTGCACGACGCGCACCGCCACGCCCGGCTCGCGGCCGACCCGCCTGGTCCGGCGGCAGCCGTGCCGCGGCCGCTGGAGGTGCCGGACCTTGACGGGGCCGGCGTCCGGCTGCGCCCGTGGACGGCGGCCGACGCCGAGACGTTCGCCCGCGGGATGGCCGACCCGCTGGCCGCCCGGTGGTCCACCGCGCCGCAACCCTTCACTGCCGCCCACGCGCTGCGGATGTTCGACCAATTTCGACGCCGCGCCCGGGACGGGCAGTCGGTCCCTTGGGCCGTGGAGAGCGACGGCCTCGTTGCCGGCGCCCTCATGCTGCGCAGCATCAACACCGTGGACATGCATGCGAGCACCGCGTACTGGGTGCTGCCAGAGCACCGCGGCCGCGGGATCGCCCCGGCCGCGTTGCGGTTGGCCTCCGGCTACGCGTTCGACGTCCTCGAGTTGCACCGGGTCCAGCTGCAGCACGCGGTCGCGAACCTCGCGTCCTGCCGGGTCGCCGAGAAGGCCGGGTTCGGGCTGGAGTCGGTCCAGCGGGGCTCGTGCCTCGTCGCCGAGGGCTTCCTCGACGAGCACCAGCACGTGCGGCTGAGTACCGACGGCTGAGCACCTTCGTGCGCATCCACGTCGACACCGACATCGCCGGCGACCCGGACGATGTCGCGGCACTCGGCTACCTCCTGGCCCGGCCGGACGTCGAGATCACCGGGGTCACGACCGTCGACGACCCCGGCGGCATCCGCGCGGGGTATGCCGTCGAGGTGCTGCGGATGGCCGGGCGCAGTGGCATCCCGGTCGCCGCCGGGGCGGAGGTCTCGTCTGCCACGGGGCGTCCGTCCGGCGAGGCACCGCCCAGCGACCGGCGTTACTGGCCCGCACCGGTGCAGCCACGGCCCGGTCCGCTCGAGGCTGCCGTCGACCTGCTTGCCGGCTCGGTGGCCGCAGGTGCGGTGGTCCTCGGGATCGGTCCCGCCACGACGCTGGCGTCGGCCGAACGGTCGCGCCCGGGGCTGCTGGCCGGCGCGCACGTGGTGCTGATGGGCGGCTTCGTGGCGCCGCCGACGGCGGGCCTGCCACAGTGGACGGCAGCCGACGACTGGAACGTCGTCTGCGACGTCCCAGCCGCGACCGAGGTACGCCGGGCGGCCGGCTGGCTCACCGTCGTACCCCTCGCTACGACGGCGCAAGCCCACCTCCGTGGCCGTGACCTGCCCCGGTTGCGGGCCATCGGCCCGGTCGGCGAGCTGATGTCCCGGCAGGCGGAGTCCTACCGTGACGACGAGGACAAGGCCGGTCTCGCCGCGACGCACGACGGGCTTCCGGACGACCTGGCCAACTTCCACCACGACCCGCTCGCCGCGGCGGTCGCCGCCGGCTGGGACGGCGTGACGGTCGAGCGACGACAGCTGCGCACCGACCCCGACGACCCCTGGGGGCGCCTCGAGGACGTCACGTCGGGCGGCCGCGAGGTGGACCTGGTCACCGGCGTCGACGGCCCCGCGCTCGGTGAGCACTGGCTCGCCACCGTCGAGGCGCTGCGCAGTCGGTGACTCACCCCCGGAGCACTTCGCGCGCGAGGGCGCCGGCCAGGTCGCCGCGCCGGTCCACCTGTACGCCGTCGAGCCCGAGCCAACCGGCCATCTCGCGCAGCTCGGCGGCGAGCTCGGCCGCGGTCTCGGACGGCGCGTGGTCCTCGGCGTACGCCGAACGGACGAGCAGGGCACCGGTCTGCCGGTCGGCCTTGAGGTCGACGCGCGCCACCAGCCTGTCGCCCAGCAGGAACGGCAGCACGTAGTAGCCGTGCACCCGCTTCTCGGCGGGGACGTAGATCTCGATGCGGTAGTGGAAGTCGAAGAGGTGCTCGGCGCGCCACCGGAACCAGACCAGCGGGTCGAACGGCACCAGCAGGGCTCGCGCGTCGACGCGGCGCGGGACCCGAGCCTCGTGGTGCAGGTACGCCGGGCGCGACCACCCCTCCACCTGCACGGGCACCAGCTCACCGGCCTGGACGAGGCTGGCCACCGCGGCCTGTGAGTCCTGCGGCCGCAGGCGGAAGTAGTCGCGCAGGCACGGCTCGGTCGCGACCCCGTGCGCGCGTGCCGCGATCCGGGTCAGCTCGAGGAAGGCGTCGGTGTCGGTGACCGGCGGTGCGTCGAGAACCGTACGCGACAGGACGCGCTCGGGGACGGCGTACCGGCGCTCGAAGGACGTCGTGCGGCCGGCCGAGCTGATCTCCCCGGCGTAGAAGAGGAACTCGAGCGCGCGCTTCACCTCGGACCAGTTCCAGCCCCAGTCGACCTTCGCCCTCGGCACGTCGTGCTCCAGGGCGGCCTCGACCTGACCGGCGGTCATGGGCACGGTGCGGTTCTTGAGCTCGTCGCGTACCGCCTGCACCAGGTCGGGACGCTGGGCGGCGATGGAGCGGATCCCGCCCCACGCCTCCTCGCTGCGCCGCATCCGCCACCGCAGGAGGCGCAGCGTCTCCGGCGGGACCAGGCTCGCCTCGTGCGCCCAGTACTCGACCAGCTTGCGGGGAGCGCGGCCGGTCGCGCGGTCGAGCAGCGTGCGGTCGTAGGCACCGAGGCGGGAGAAGAGGGGCAGGTAGTGCGCGCGGCTGAGCACGTTGACGCTGTCGATCTGCAGCAGCCCGATCCGGTCGACCGTGCCGGTGACCTGCCGAAGCCCCACGGCGCTCGGACGCGGCGCGGCGAGGCCCTGCGCGGCGATGGCGACCCGCCGGGCCCGGGCCAGGCTCAGGCGGACCGGCGTCATGCCGGCAGATCCTGGCACGTCGTACCGACACCGCCCCGCCCTTGTCAGCCGCTCGTCGCCATATGTGGCGATCAGCGGCTGACAAGTCCGAGGAGTGACCGGAGGATCGCCTCGACCCGGTCGGGGTCAGCTCGGCAGGCCGCCGCCGGCAACCGGACCGGCGCGTCGCCGCCGTCTGGGGCGGCCTGGATCTCGGCTGCCCGCAGGAGGTCGTCGTACCAGCGCGCGGCCTCCATGTGACCGATCCCGTCGATCTCCACCCAGAGCCGCTTGCCGTTCGCGAGACGCCACTCGACGTCGAGGTAACGACGTCGTCCGCGGCTGTCCCGGCGCACGCGTTGCTGCCTCGGCTCAGGCAGCCCACGGCGCCGGCAGAAGCGCATGAAGTCGATCTCGCTGAGCGCTTGGGAGCCGCCGGCCAGATCGGCCACGGTTGCCCTCATCAGCCGCAGCCTCGCGACCTTGCCGACCTCGTCGAGGGTCGACGTCAGACGATCGGGTGTGGTGAGGCCCTGCTGGACAACGGCGGCGAGGATGCCGCACGCCGACCGAGGGGACGTCGACCACGCGCCGGCATCGACCGCGGCGCGCGGCGGCACGTGCAAGGACAGACCGCCGTGAATAGCGACGTCCTCCGGGCTGTGCCGACGGGACTCGTGGACCTGGACCGTTCCGAACTCGACCGGCAGCGGCGGTGGCGCGCAGCCACGCGACACGATGACGTGCGTCGCGTCGCGTTGCCAGCCGACAAGACCCCATTCGTCGAGCGCGGACCACGCGGAGAGGGCCGCACGGTCTCCGCAGTGCAACAAGGCGGCGAAGCGCCGCGCCCGTAGGACCAGCGGTCCTCGGTGCAGAACCACGACGGTCGGGCCGAGTGGTATCCACCGCCGGGCGTTGACGTGGTCGTCGACGCGGTCGGCGTCAATCCCCACGAGGGCGAGTTGCGCCCTACTGCAGACCCCCGCCTGCTCCTCCCAGAGCGCCCGCACCTCAGGGACCGCCTCGAGAACATTCGCCCGTCCTGACACGGGCACCAGCCTGTGCTCGCCGGCCACCCTCGAAGCGGGTCCGTGCGCATCTGTGGACGGGCGACGGCAGCTAAGCCCCTGTGGACCAATACTTGTCAGCCGCTGGTCGCCATATGTGGCGACCAGCGGCTGACAAGATGCGGAATGGGTCAGTGGGCGGCGGGGAGACGGCGGTCCAGCCACGGCGGGAGCCACCAGTTGCGCCGACCCAGCAGGGACATCGCCGCGGGGAGCAGCACCGCCCGCACCACCGTCGCGTCCACCAAGACGGCGGCGGCCAGCCCGACGCCGAGCTGCTTGAACTCCAGGAGCGAGAGCGTCGCGAAGATGCTGAACACACCGATCATCACCGCTGCCGCACTGGTGACCACGCCCGCCGAGGATGTGACCCCGCTGGCCACGGCGACCCTCGTCGGCTCACCGCGCCGGTGCGCCTCGCGGATCCGGCTGACCACGAAGACGTGGTAGTCCATCGACAGGCCGAACAGGATGACGAACAGGAACAGCGGCAGCCAGTCGACGACGAACCCGCTCTGCTGCACGCCGAGCAGCCCGTTGAGGAACCCGTGCTGGAACACCAGCACGAGCAGCCCGTAGGCCGCGCCGACCGACAGCAGGTTGAGCCCGACCGCGGTCGCCGCGATGGTCACCGACCGGAACGACAGCACCAGCACGAGGAACGTCACGGCGAGGACGAAGCCGAACACCAGCGGCAGGTGTGACTGCAAGGTGGCGGTGAAGTCCACCGACCCTGCCGTGTCACCGGTGACGCCGACCTCGGTCCCGGGCAGCCGGTGCTGCAGCGCGGGGGTGAGGTCGTCGCGCAGCAGGGTCAGCGACGCCTTGGCCCGGTCGGTGTTGAAGTCGCCGGTCATCGGTACGTCGATCTTGGCGGTCCGCCCGCCCGGGGCGAACGTGACGTGCGAGCCCGACAGGTCGGCGTACCGTCCCGACTCCGTCGCGGACGCCAGCATCGCGTCGACGCCGTGCCGGACCGCGGCGCGGTCCAGCGGTGACCCGTCCTCGGACCACACGACCACGGTGTGGGCGAAGCCGTCGGAGGGGAACGCCGCGGTCATCGCGTCGTAGGTGCGGACCTCGGCGATCGAGCGCGGCAGGGAACCCGCGCCGCTCTCCCCCAGGGTCATGCCGAGAGCTGGTACGGCGAGCGCCATCAGCGCGGCTCCGGCGATCACGAGCGACACCAGCGGCTTGGCCAGGACGACCCGCATCACGGCCGGCCAGAACCGACCGGCACCGCTGCTGTCACTGCGACGCAACTGGTGCAGCAGCGGGATCCGCGGCCGGTCGACCTTGTCCCCCAGCAACGAGAGCACCGCAGGCAGCACGGTCAGGGAACCGAGCACCGCCACGGCGACGACGAGCATCGTGCCGACCGCCATCGAGCTGAAGACCGCGTTGCCGGAGAGGAGCAGGCCGGCCATCGCCACCACGACCGCGATCCCGGACACCACGACCGCCCGACCGCTGGTCGCGGCCGCGATGTCGATCGACTCGCGCCGGCTCGCACCGCGGGCCCGTTCCTCGCGACTGCGTCGGACGTAGAACAGCGAGTAGTCCACGCCGACCGCCATCCCGATGAGCAGCACGACACTGTTGAGGGTGTCGCTGACCGGAAAGACGTGCGACACGAGGCCGGCCAGCCCGATCGCCGTACCCACCGCGGAGAGCGCAAGCAGCAGGGGCACACCGGCGGCGAACAGCGCCCCGAACATGACCAGCAGGATCCCGAGGGTGATCGGCAGACTGAGGGTCTCGGCCCGCTTGAAGTCGTCGCCCACCGTTGCGTTGATGGCGTTGTTCATGGAGGCGTCGCCGACCTCGGCGACCGTCAGTCCGGGATGGGTCTTGGCGACGACGGCCGTGGCGTCGACGACCGACTGGACGCGGGTTGCGGCGATGTCGTCTGCCGCGGTCCCTGTCTTGCCGTCGACATCGAGCAGGACCGGTACGACGGCAGACCGCCCGTCGGCGGAGCGCACCGCGGTCCCGACCTCGGCCACGGCTGGCAGCGGTGCCAGGCGGTCGCGCAGCTCGCCCGCGACATCGCGGACGTCCCCGGCCGCCAGCTGCTGGCCAGTCGGCGCCTGCACGAGCACGCGTTCGGTGAGGTCCGCCGGGTAGCCGGCCTGCTCGAGAACCCGGTCGGCTCGACCGGACTGGCCTGCGCCGGTGTCGGCGTCGGTCAGGGTCCGGGTGCCGGCCACGCCGCCACCGACGACGGCGCCGACGACGAGCAGCAGCCAGAGGGCGAGGGCCTTCCATCGGTGCCGGATGCTCCAGTGGGCGAGGCGTTCAGCGGCGCCGATGCGGCGCGGCGCGGCGGCGCCGGGACCGGTGCGCTCGGGGGCGAGCACTGACATGACGGGCTCCGTTTCGCCGGGCTGATAGGCCCCGCTGGGAGGACCCCGCCGGTCGTCGACCGGCTGTGCTCAACGCTCGTCGCCGCGCGCCCCCACGTCTCTGCGGCCAGTCGCCGACCTGGTGCTGGGGCTATCCCCCCGTGGGTACGGCGGTCAACCGGCTCGTCGGTCGCGCTCCCGATCTCTAGCGTGGAGCCGTTGGCGCTGATCGGCGCCGGCGTGGATCGGTCGAGAGGCGGACATGTTGCGCAGGTGGGTGGCCCGGCCGGCCCTCGAGCTCGGCTACCTGGTGGCCGGGCTCTTCACCGGTGTGGTCACCTCCACGGTCGCCGTGACGATGCTCGCCCTGAGCCTCGCCCTGCTGCCCGTCTTCCTGCTCGGCATCCCGGTCTTCGTCGCCACCATCTTCGTGCTGTACGGCCTGGCCGCGGTGGACCGCGCCCGGGCCGCCACCCTGCTCGACGTCCACATCCCCGGCCGACCGGTCCGCCCGGTGGCCGGCCTCGGCTGGGTCCGCCGTACCTTCGTCCGCGCCCAGTCGCCGGAGGTCTGGAAGGACGCGGCCCACGCCGTCCTCCTGCTCCCGGTGGCCGTGGTCTCCGCCTGCCTCGTGCTTGCGTTCTGGTCCGCCGCGGTGGCCGGCGTACTCCTTCCGCTGTACATCGACAGGTTGCCCGGCGACGAGGGCGTGAGCTGGCTGCCCTGGTCGGTCGGTGCCGAGGCGTGGGCCGGGTTCGCCGCCGGACTGGCCCTGCTGCTGCTGGCCCGTGTGCTGTCGGCCGGGCTCACCGCGGCGCAGATCGCGATGGCCCGCGCCCTGCTCTCGCCGAGCGACAGCGACGCGCTGCGCGCCCAGGTCACCCAGCTACGGGAGACCAGAGCGCGGGTCGTGGACGCGGCCGACTCGGAACGCCGGCGCATCGAACGCGACCTGCACGACGGCACGCAGCAGCAGCTCGTGGCACTCGCCATGCACCTGGGCCGGGCCAAGGAGAAGATGGATGCCGACCCGGAGGGTGCCCGCCTGCTCGTCGAGCAGGCCCACCAGGAGGCCAAGGACTCGATCGTCGCGCTGCGCAACGTGGTCCGCGGTGTCCACCCAGCCGTCCTGACCGACCGCGGGCTCGACGCCGCGCTGTCCGCGCTCGCGGCCAAGTCGCCGGTCCCGGTGCGACTCGACATCGACGTACCGGAACGACCGAGCCCGACGGTCGAAGCGATCGCCTACTTCGTCGTGAGCGAGGCGCTCACCAACATCGCCAAGCACGCCGAGGCGACCAAGGTGGTCGTCCACGTCGAACGCGACAACCATCGGCTGCTCATGTCGGTGTCCGACGACGGACGTGGTGGAGCGACCGAGACCGGTGGCGGCCTGACCGGGCTGCGCGACCGGGTGGCCGCCGTCGACGGCACGTTCCGGCTGGCGAGCCCGCCGGCCGGCGGGACGACGATCACCGTGGAGCTCCCGTGCGAGTCCTGATCGCGGAGGACTCGGTGCTGCTGCGCCAGGGTCTCGTGCACCTGCTCACCGACGCCGGCCTCGAGGTCGTGGCAGCGGTCGAGGACGCCGACCAGCTGCTCCGCGCCGTCGACGAGCTCGAGCCGGACATCTGCGTCGTCGACATCCGGATGCCGCCGACCCACACCGACGAAGGCGTCCGCGCCGCTTTGGTGATCCGCGCGCAGCATCCAGACATCTCGGTGCTGATGCTCAGCCAGTACGTCGAGGAGCGCTACGCCACCGACCTGATCGCCTCCAACACCCGCGGCTTCGGCTACCTGCTCAAGGACCGGGTCGCGGATGTGACCGAGTTCGTCGAGGCGGTACGCCGAGTGGCGGGCGGAGGGACGGCGCTCGACCCGGAGGTCGTGTCCCAGCTGCTCGTGCGCAGCCGCCGCGCCGACCCGCTCGCCGGCCTGACCCCACGCGAGACCGATGTGCTCCGGTTGATGGCCGAGGGGCGGTCCAACGCGGGCATCGCCACCGAGCTCGTCGTGAGCGAGGGCGCGGTCGAAAAGCACGTGAGCTCGATCTTCACCAAGCTCGGCCTCCCGCCGGCCGAGCAGGACCACCGGCGAGTGCTCGCCGTGCTGCGCTGGATCGAGGGCTGAGGAGCCACCATGACCACGACGCTCACCACACCCGCGCCGCCCCCGGCCGACCCGGACTCAGGGACGCGGACCGCGGTCCGGGTACTCGTCGTCGTCGTCGCCCTGGCTCTCGTCGCGTGCGGCGCCGTGACGGTAGCCAGCCTGCTGGCCCGCGGCGACGGGGCCAGCCACGCCAGCTACGCCGGCGTGCGCACGCTGCGGCTGGACCTGTCCTTCGAGTCGGTCGACGTGGTGGGGTCGAGCACCGCGACCGGCGTGACGATGACTCGTTCCTTTCACTGGTCGCTGGCTCGACCGGACATCGGTGCCCACCTGAGCGGTGACACGTTGTCCGTCACCTCACACTGCCCATGGTCGCCGGGCCTTCCGTGCACCGGGCACGTACGACTCGTCGTTCCGGGCGCGACCCGGCTCGTGGGCGGCAGCAGTGACGGTCACCTGACTGTGCGGCGCGTCACCAGCCCGATGAACCTCTCGTCGTCCGACGGAGGGATCGAGGTCCACGGCCCCACCGGACCGCTGCGCTTGGACACCAGCGACGGCGGCATCAGTGCGACCGGGCTGCGCACCGGCGACGTGCGGGCCTCGTCGTCCGACGGCTCCGTACACCTGTCGTTCCTGTCACCACCGACCACGGTGAGTGTCGCGTCGAGCGACGGGTCGGTGCTCGTCGACGTCCCGCACGACGGCACGGCGTACCGCGTCGACATCAGCACGAGCGACGGCTCGCGCACCGTCGACGTGCCGACCGATCCTGCGTCGGACCGGCACATCGCGGTGAGCACCCAGGACGGCTCGGTGCAGATCACGACGTTGCGCTGAGCCGCGCGGTGGGGTCCCCGTCCCGGACCCTGTCGACGGGTACACCTGGCAGGACTTCGCCACGCACCTCCGCACCGATCACAGCGCCTACACCTGGCTGCTCGAGCGGACCCGGTTCGAGATCCTCGACCGCCCGGTCCGCGCCCGGGTGTACGCCACCTACATCTGCATCCGGCGCTGAACCGGGCACGACTGTCACACCTGCGCCACCCTGGAGCGTCTGGAAGGTGAGGGCCGCGAGAGGCAGGGAGGGTGGTAGATGGACGTCGAGCCGGGTTTCGTCGAGTTCGCCGCCGCCCGGAGCGCGACGCTGTTCCGCACGGCGTGGCTGCTCACCGGCGACTGGCACCTGGCGCAGGACCTGGTCCAGGAGACGCTCGGGCGGCTGTACGTGCACTGGGGCAAGGTCGTTGCGGCCGACCAGCCCGAGGCCTACGCCCGTTCGGTGCTGGTGCACATGTTCCTGAGCCACCGTCGCCGCCGCAGCAGCAGCGAACGACCAAGCGAGCTCGTCGACATCGGTCAGGCCGTGCACGAACCCGACTCCGACCTGCGGGTCACGTTGCTCAGCGCGCTCTCCCGGCTCGACCGGCTCGATCGCACCGTCGTGGTGCTGCGCTACTGGCAGGACCTCGACGCACCCAGCACCGGGGAGCTCGTCGGACTCAGTGCCGCCGCCGTCCGCACCCGCTGCAGCCGCGCGCTCTCGCGGTTGCGCGACGTGCTCGGCGACGACCTCGCCCACCTGCTCGCCCGTTGACCACCCGTCGTACCGGAGGAGACCGATGAGCTTCGAGGACCACCTGTCGTCGGCGATGCGTTCCAGCACCGCGACGCTCACGCCACCCGTCCAGGACCTGGCGAGCGCCGGCCTGCGGCGTGGCCAGCAGCTGCGTCGCCGACGGCGGGTGCTTGTCAGTGCAGCCGTGGTCGTCGTGCTCGTTCTCGGCGGTGGGGTGACCGCGGCCCTGGTGCGAGGCACGGGCGACAGTCCGACGAGCACTGTGGCGGGTGGCGGCTGCCGCGCCGTCGTCAATCACGGAGTCATCCCGTCCTGGGCGACGGCCGGCTTCTCCGACCCGCATGCTGCTGTCCCGCACGTGATGAGTGCGACGGGCGAGATGGTGGCGATCCTGTTCGGGGGCGCGTTGTACTCGCCGCCGTCCAAGGACGTGAACAACAAGATCCTCTGGGTGACCCGACCCTCGGCCGACAGCGGTGCCCTGCACATCGACGCGGTGCTCGGGGGGAGCGATATCCATGCCCGACGCTCGCTCGGTGCTCCCGGCCCGTCGTACGTCGATCTGCCGCAAGCCGGCTGCTGGCACCTCACCCTGCGCTGGGGCGGCCACGTTGACACGATGGACCTGGAGTATGTGAAGCCCTGAGCTACCCGGACCCTCGCGCTCGTTGTCGGGTGACGCAACGTCGGTGGAAGAGCGCCTGGACGACGGGTGGGTGCTGTCCCGCGTGCGCGGAGCCGCCGGTCTCGTGGTGGTGAGGAGCGCCCGGATGACATGACGGTGTCCACGCGAGTGCGTCGCCTGCCGCTCTGATGGTGGTGCAGAACGAAATGGCCCGGCCAACGGGTCGCTGCAGAAGCCGATAGCCGTACCACTTCCCAAGTAGGTGGCCGATCACGAGATCGGCCGAAAAGCCGTTGTGGATAAAGTGATTTCGTTTTCCATCGGCGCCCGACTTCCGGTACTCTTCGAACATGTATTCTGGGTATCTGCTTAACTGAAGTACGGGTTGAGCTCTGGCTGCAGGAGCGTGTGCAGGGGCTGCGGGTCGGTGTTGGTGGCTTGCTGGATCAGGCGGTAGAAGAGCAGGCCGCGGCTGTTGGCGT
>DATBDW010000054.1:0-24016 GCA_036269735.1 Actinomycetes bacterium | reverse complement strand
CTGCCAGGCCTTGCGCAGGATCTCGGCGCGCTGCCGCGGCGGGGTCGCGGCCCACGCCGGGCCGGCCTCGGCGGCGGCGGCGACGGCGGCCAGGCCGTCCTCGGCGGACCCGTCGGCGACCTGGGCGATGACCTCGCCGGTGGCCGGGTCGGTCACGTCGAAGTGCCCGCCCTCGCTGGCTCCGCGCCACGTGCCGCCGATGAAGAGGTCGGTCGGCACCTTGCTGAGTACGTCTGCGGTCATGTCTCGCATCCTCGCTGACCGCGGCCGGCAT
Organism: Actinomycetes bacterium; assembly: GCA_036269735.1. GTDB lineage: Bacteria > Actinomycetota > Actinomycetes > JACCUZ01 > JACCUZ01 > DATBDW01. The sequence goes on along the minus strand of DATBDW010000054.1, from coordinate 23,742 downwards.
CGCCAGCGGTCGGAACTGGTCGGAGAGGGGTCAGAACGGGTTGGTCACGACGAGGTCCTGGGCCGGGTAGAGGGTGAGGATGCGGGAGCCGTCGTCGGTGACGACGACCTCCTCCTCGATGCGGGCGGCGGAGAAGCCGTCGCTTGCCGGGCAGTAGGTCTCCAGCGCGAAGACCATGCCGGCCTGGATCTCCACCGGCTCCTTCATCGAGTTCAGCCGGGAGATGATCGGGCGCTCGTGCAGGCCGAGCCCGAGTCCGTGGGCGAACTGCAAGCCGAAGGCCTCCATCTCGCTGGCGAACCCGAACTCCCCGGCCGCCGGGAGCAGCGCCGCGATCTCGTCGGAGCCGACACCGGCCTTGATGCCGTCCAGGCCACGGTCCATCCACTCGCGGGCCTTCGTGTAGGCGTCGCGCTGGGACTGCGTCGCGCTGCCGACCGCGAAGGTGCGGTAGTAGCAGGTCCGGTAGCCGTTGAACGAGTGGATGATGTCGAAGAACGCCTGGTCCCCCGGGCGGATCAGCCGGTCGGTGAAGTTGTGCGGGTGCGGGTTGCACCGCTCGCCGGAGATCGCGTTGACGGCCTCAACCTGGTCCGAGCCCAGCTCGTAGAGCCGCTTGTTGACGTGCGCGACGACCTGGTTCTCGCGGATGCCGGGCTTGAGCATCTCGACGATGTCCTGGTAGACGCCGTCGACCATCGCCGCGGCCTGGTTGAGCAGCACGATCTCGTCGGGCGACTTGATGCAGCGCGCGTCGAGCATCAGCTGCTGGGCGTCGACGACGGTCAGGCCTTGGCGCTGCATCTCGAAGAGGAACGGCGGCTCGACGATGTCGACGCCGACCGGCAGGTCCGCGACACCAGCCTCGACGAGCATCGACTTGATCTCGGCGACCGCGTCGGCCATCAGCCCGACCGAGGGTGCGACTGCGCCGCGGAAGCCGAGGAAGCCGGCCCGATAGTTCTCCTCGGGCACCCACGGGGAGTACTTCTTGTGGTGCTTCACCGCCGACCCGAAGTCCCACAGCACCGGGTCCTTGCCGCGGGCCAGCAGGGCGTATCGGATCATCTTGTCGCCGAGCGCGCCGCCGATCCAGGTGTGCGTCGTGTAACGGATGTTGTAGAAGTCGAAGAGCAGGAACGCCCCGCACTCGCTGCCCTCGAGCGCCGCCGTGGCCCGCCCGATCCGGTACTGCCGCAGCCGCTCGAAGTCGACCCGCTGCTCGTAGTCGACGCCCATGTGCCCGGGGGCGGGCAGCGGCGGCGTCGGTTCGCGCGGGGTACTCACAGAAGGCTGCCTACTCCTGCGGCGCGAGGCCGTCGTCGACGGGGGTGTCCTCCGGCTTGAGCTCGAGACCGGACGCGCTGGCCTGCTGGTCGAGGAGCAGCGCGAAGTCCTCGTCGACCCGGCCGCTGCTGACCAGCTGCTGCACGACCTGCTGGGTGGCTGCGGCGACCGGCATCGGTACGTCGAGCACGCGGGCCGCTGCGAGCCCGAGGTCGAAGTCCTTGCGCAGCAGAACGGGGGTGAACGTCGGCGTGTAGTCGAGGTGGACGAAGGCCGGTGACTTGTAGCGGCTGAAGACCGAACCCATCACCGAGTTGTTCAGGAACTCGAGGAACGCCGCGCGGCTCATGCCGCCCTTCTCGGCGAGCACGGTGATCTCGGCCATCGACTGGGTGACGACACCCAGCAGCAGGTTGTGGCAGATCTTCGCCAGGCGCGCGGTCTCGCCCTCGCCGACGTACGTCACGTGCTGCCCGATCGCCTCGAGCAGCGGCCGCACCTGGTTGTAGGTGTCCTCGTCGCCGGACACCACCAGACTGAGCTTGCCGGCGGCCACGACCTTGCCGTTGCCGCTCACGGGGCTGGCCAGGAATGCCACGCCTGCCGCTGTGCAGGCCGCTCGCATCGCCTCGGAGGTCTCCGAGGACACCGTGGATGCGTCGACGACGACGCCGGGCAGCCGGTCGGGGTCGCGCAGCAGGCCGTCGTCCCCGGTGAGCACCTGGACGAGGTCCGTGTCCGAGCTGACCATCGTGAAGACGACGTCGCGGCCGGCCAGGTCGGCGATCGAGCCGACGACCGTGGCCCCGTGGGCGGCGAGCGGCTCGGCCTTGGACCGGGTGCGGTTCCAGACCGCGAGGTCGGCGCCGGCCCTGGCCAGCCGGGTCGCCATGGCCGCACCCATCCGGCCGGTGCCGATCCAGCCGACCGTCCCCGCGGTGCTCACGTCGCTCATGCGGCTCCCACCCGTACCCGTCCAAAGGGGTCCTGCAGCGCTCGCTGCAATCGATTGCAGGCACACGGTACGAGCGTGATCACCCCCTGTCAAGACGATCGGGAGCATGCTCGACCCGTCGGGGGACCCCGACCCCGAGGAGCAGCCCATGACCGAGTTCGTGACCACCGCCACCTGGCGGGCCAAGCCGGGCGAGGAGGAGGCCTTCGCCACCGCCTGGGCGGAGTTCACCGTCTGGGCGAGCGGCTGGCCCGGCGCGCGGACCCTGCGACTGGGACGCGACACCGCGGACCCCAGCCGGTTCGTCAGCTTCGGGCTGTGGGCCGACGCCGACTCGGCGCACGCCTGGAAGTCCTCGCCGGAGTTCGCCCCGCGGATGGCGCTGGTCCAGGCACACGTCGACGCCTTCCACCCCGGCGAGCTGGACCTGGTCGCCGGCGCGACCGACGGGGCCGCCGACGTCGAAGAGGCCGCACCGGCCTGATCCCTGCGCCGTCGTCCGCCCCCCTCACACCCGGGCCCGGTTGACCACGTATACGTGGTCAACCGGAACTTGGCGGGGCGTGCAGGGCCCGCCAAGCACGGCTCAGCCCCGCCAAGCGCGAGGTCGGGCTGCGCCCGCGCGAGCGGCGGAAACCGTTGCGCCGCCGTCCTCGGTGAGTAATCTCGGCCTCCCCCACCCCCGGAGACCGCGATGACCGTGCAAGGCACCGCCCGCACCACGATCCAGGCAACCCCCGAGGTGGTCTGGCCGTGGATCGCGCACCTCGACAAGCACGCCGACTACTCGCCCAAGCCCTACCGCGTCGAGCAGATCTCGGGAGAGCCCGGCGCCGTCGGCAGCCGATACACGTCGGTCGGTGCCATCCCGGGCGACAAGAACCACGAGAACTCCGTCGAGGTCACCGAGTCGGTGCCGCACTCCCGCTTCGCGCTGCGCTCGGAGGACAAGCTCGGCGTCTTCACCAGCAGCTACGACCTGCGTCCGGTCGACGGCGGCACCGAGGTCACCTTCAACCTGGTGTTCCCGAAGATGTCCGGGCTGCCGGGCGTGATGGCGCCGGTCCTCTTCCCGATCGTCGGCCAGCGCGACATCAACAAGCGGATGGCACTGCTCAAGGCCAAGGTCGAGTCCGCCGCCTCCTAGCAGCCCGGATCGGCGCGACCGTCCCCTCCGGTTGCCCGCACCGGTGCCGGGGCTGGTAGGCAGGGACGATGCCTGCTCCCGAACTCGTCCTGCTCGACGTCAACGAGACCCTCACCGACATGAGCCCGGTGCGCGCCCGGCTGGTCGACGTCGGGGCGCCGGGCAGCGTGTTCGACGCGTGGTTCGCCGCGGTCCTGCGCGACGGGTTCGCGCTGGCGGCCGCCGGCGGGTACGCCGAGTTCGCCGACATCGCCGAGCACGACCTGGTGGGCCTACTGGCACGGCTTCCGAACCCGCCCTCGGACCCGGAGCAAACCGCTGCGCAGGTGCTCGCGGTGCTGCCGGACCTGGAGCTGCACCCCGACGTCGCCGACGGGCTGCGGCGGCTGCACCGGTCCGGCGTACGGCTGATGACGCTCACCAACGGTGCGACCCGGATGAGCGAGGGCGCCTTCGCCCGGGCCGGCGTGCTCGACCTGCTCGAGGACCGGCTCCCGGTCGCCGACGCCGGGGCCTGGAAGCCCGCGGCGGCGCCCTACCGCTACGCCGTCGACCGGGCCGGCGTCGCTGCCGACCGGGCGGCGCTGGTCGCGGTGCACCCGTGGGACGTCGACGGAGCGCTGCGTGCCGGGCTGCGCGGCGCCTGGCTCAGCCGCGAGGGCGGGCGCTGGCCGGCGTACCTGCTGGAGCCGACCTGGACCGCCCCAGACCTGGGCAGCCTCGCCGACGCGATGCTGCAGCCCTGACCCAGCCGCCCTCCCCGCGCGACGTCAGGCGTGCAGCCGGGTGGCCAGCCAGTCGGCGGTGTACGGGCGGTGCTTGGGCCAGACGTTCATGCACCCGTGGTTGCCGTCGTCGAGCAGCAGCAGCTCTGCGTACGGCGCCTCGTCGGCGAGCTGCTCGGCGTGCTGGTAGGGGATCAGCCGGTCGAGCCTGCCAGTCACGACCAGCAGCGGTACGCCGATCTCGCGGGCGCTCTTGGTGAGGTCCAGCGTCGAGGCGTTGGCCCGCGCCTCGTCGTCCGTACCGACCTGCGAGCGCACCCGGAACGTGTCGCGGGTCAGCTGCGGCAGCTGGTCCCAGCAGTCGCCGAAGTTGTACGGCCCGGCCAGCGCGACCGCGGCCAGGATCCGGTCGCCGGCGGCGGCCGCGACCCGCGGCGAGTAGTAACCGCCGAGGCTCACGCCCCACACCCCGAGCCGGTCGCCGTCGACCTCGGGCTGCGCGGCCAGCGCGTCGAGCAGCGCCAGCCCGGGCGCCGACCAGTCGCCGCGGATCGGCAGGTCGTACTCCGCCTCGCCCTGCCCCGGCCCGTCGACGCTGAGCGTCGCCAGGCCCCGGTCGAGGAAGCCCTTCTCGGTGGAGCGGAACTCCTCCTTGGTGGAGTCCAGCCCGGGGACCATCAGCACGGCCGGGTGCGGGCCGGAGCCGGCCGGCGTACGCAGGATGCCGACCAGCATCGACCCCTCGAACGGCACCTCGACGCGGCGGCCGGGCGGGTCGAGGTGGGGCAGCGCGTCGCTGAGGCACCGCACCGCGTGACCGTGCGCCGTGCGCATCTGCTCGTAGTCCTCGACGAAGACGAACTTCGCGAAGTGGAAGTACGTCGAGGCCATCGACAGGTGCTCGCCGGCGCTGCGGGTGCGCCCGTCGGCCAGGGCGGTGCGGCCGAGGTCCTCGTGCACCGCGGCGGCCGCCGACCAGGCCTGGCACCACTGCGACCAGGCGTCGATGCTCGAGGTGACCTTCTCGAAGTCGGCGACCGTGATGCCGTTGGTCGTGAACCGCGGCCCCCAGTGGGAGATCGCGGAGGCGAGCTTGTCGTCCATGCCTGGTCCTTCCTGCCCTGCTGCGAGCGGCCCCCGACCAACCATTGCAATCGTGTGCAGCATCGGGCACTGTTTCGTGCGTGTCAACGGACGCCACAGGCTTGCGACCGAGTGCAGCCCCCGTGACGGTCCCCGCGCGGCCGGCCCCGTTCACCACCGAGGAGTACGCCGGCCGGAGGGCCCGGGTGGCCGACCTGGCCGCCGCACGCGGGCTGGACGCCGTGGTGGTCTACGGCGCCAACAGGTCGGGCAGCGCTGTCCCCTGGCTAACCGGCTGGCCGGTGACCCGCGAGGCGGTCGCCGTCCTGCGCCCGGCCTGCGACCCGGTACTGCTGGTCGGCTTCGCCAACCACGTGCCCAACGCGCGGCGGCTGGCGGTCAACTGCGAGGTGTGCCCGGCGGGCGAGAGCACCGGGGCGACACTGGGCGACCTGCTCGCCGGCGCGGAGCGGGTCGGCGTGATGGGCGCGCCTCCCGGCCCGGTGCTCCGGACGCTGGGCGACGGCCGCGACGTTGTCGCCCTGGACGGCGACTACCTCAAGCTGCGTCGAGCCAAGAGCGAGCAGGAGCTGGCACACATGCGCTGGGCGGCGTACCTCACCGACCGTTCGGCGGCCGCGCTGGTCGAGGCGGCGGTGCCGGGCGCGACCGAGATCGACCTGGTCGACGGGGTCGAGGCGTCCTACGCCGGCACCGGAGCGGCCAACCACATCCACTACGTCGCGGCGACGTCGATGGCCGATCCGGACCGCTGCGTGCCCGGGCAGTGGCCGACCGACCGGGCGCTGGCGGCAGGGTCAGCGGTGGTTTTCGAGCTCAGCACGACGTGGGGTCAGGACATGCCCGGCCAACTGCTGCGGACGCTGACCGTCGGGGTGGACCCGACGCCGGCGTACCAACGGATGCACGACCTCGCGACCGAGGTGCACGACGCGATCGTCGACCGGCTGCGTCCGGGCGCGCTGCCGGCCGACCTGCTGGCGTGCGCGGATCCGGTGCTGCGCAACGGGTTCGTCACGGTCGACGACGTGCTGCACGGCTTCGGCGGCGGCTACCTGCCGCCGGTGCTGTCGCACCGCGCGCCGCCGACCGGGCCGCACGCCGAGCCGCTGGTCGCGGGGATGACCGTGGTCGTGCAGCCCAACGTCGCGACCCCGGACCTGCACGCGGGGGTGCAGACCGGCGAGCTCTACGAGGTGACCGACGAAGGCGCGCGATCGCTGCACACGTTCCCGGCCGGGCTCCTGCGCGGAGGTGCGGTGCTGTGACGAGTGCTGTCGGTACGCCGAGGCTGCACGATCCGACGCACCCGCTCTTCACGCCGCTCGCCGCCGACCCGCCGGACGAGGTCGACGTCGTCGTCATCGGCGCCGGGCACAACGGGCTGATCTGCGCGGCGTACCTCGCGCAGGCCGGGGTCGAGGTGTGCGTCGTGGAGGCGCAGGACGTCGTCGGCGGCAACACGGTCACCGAGGAGCTGACCCTGCCCGGCTTCATGCACGACTCGTGCTCGAGCGCGCACGTGCTCATCCAGTCGAACCCGGTGCTCCGCGACGACGAGCTCGGCCTGCTGTCGGCGTACGGGCTGCGCTACCTCCACACCGACCCGGCCGTCGTGCTGCCGCTGGCCGGCGGCCACGCCGTCACCGTGCACCGCGACCTCGACGCGACGGTCGATGAGGTGGCGCGGTTCTCGCGGTCGGACGCCGATGAGCTGCGGGCGATGATGCGCGAGTGGGACGGCGGACTGGCCGCCGCGCACGCCCGGCTGAGCTCGGGCGAGACGCCGCTCGACGACGATGCGACCAAGCAGTACGACGATCTGCGCGCCCGCACGGCATGGGACGTGGTGCACGCGCGGTTCGAGCACCCGGTGGTACGCGACCTGCTGATCTGGCTGGGCTTCGCGACCATCCAGGACCCGCGCCGGCCGGGCACCGGCGCGCTGCCGTCCGCGATCACGTCGGGGCGGATCAAGTTCGGCTGGGCGACGCCGGTCGGCGGCTCCGGTGCGCTGCCGGCCGCACTCGTGCGTCACCTCGTCGACCACGGCTCGTCGGTGGTCGCGTCATCACCGGTAGCGCGGATCGACACGTCGTCCGGCCGCGCCTCGGCGGTCGAGCTCGCGAACGGTCGTCGCATCGGCGCCCGTCGCGGGGTCGTGTCGTCGGCGCACCTCGCGACGGTGCCGGGGATGCTCACCTCCGAGCCGCCAGCGGATCTCGTCGAGGCACAGGACACCTGGCAGCCGGGGCTGTCGCTGTTCGCGGTGCACGCCGCGCTGCGCTCGGACATCACCTTCCCGACCGCGAGCGGCCCGGTGCGCTCGACCGCCGGTGGCCTCGGTACGGCCGACGGGCTGCGCGCCCAGCTCGAGGCCTTCGAACGCGGCGAACCCGACGCCAGCGACCCCTGGCTGCTGCTCGTCGCCTCGACGGTGGTCGACCCCGATCGCGCTCCCGACGGCGGCGCCACCTTCAAGATCCTCACCGTCGCCCCGCACACCCGCGCCGACGGCCGGACGTGGGACGGCCCCGACGGTGCGGGCCTGGAGCATGCCCAGGCGTTGATGGACCTCGTCCATGACCGCACGGGCCTGCCTCGCGACGCCGTGCTGCAGATGATCGCCGAGACCCCCACCTCGCTGGCCGCCCGCAACCCCTCCAACATCGGCGGCTCCTGCCACGGCGGGCAGTTCGTCACCCCGAGCGGACAGGTCATCCCCGGCTGGCCCCACGTCACCGCCTCGATCCCCGGCCTCTACCTCACCGGCTCCACCGTCCACCCCGGCGGCTCCGTCAGCGGCCGCCCCGGCCGCAATGCCGGTCAGCTCATCCTCGCCGACCTCCGGTAGCCCGGCGGTCTGCCCTGCTGACGCAAGCGGGCCACATCAGCGCCCGTTTCGATGAGTTTGCGTCGCCGGGCCCGTCGTATGACGGGTAAGCACTCACGACACGAAGGTGGATCTCATGGGACATGTCGTCGCGAACGCGTCGGTGTCGCTGGACGGGTACATCGCGAAGGACGACAACACGATCGGGCGGCTGTTCGACTGGCTGCAGAACGGCGAAGTGGAGATCCCGACCCCGGCAGGGGACTTCGCCGTCCATCTCAGCCCGGCCAGCGCCGAGTGGTGGAACAGCTGGGTGTCCAGCCTGGGTGCCCTGGTGTGCGGGCGCACGCTGTTCGACTTCACAGACGGCTGGCGTGGCCGCCACACCGTGGACGTGCCGGTCGTGGTCGTCACCCACGAGGTCCCCACCGCGTGGGTCGAGGCACATCCGGACGCACCGTTCCACTTCGTCACCAGTGGCGCCGAGGCGGCGGTGGCAAAGGCGCAGGAGATCGCCGGCGACCGCACGGTCACCGTGACCGCCGGCACCATCGCGGGGCAGTGCCTCCAGCTTGGCCTGCTCGACGCCGTGGCGATGGACCTGGTGCCGGTGGTGATGGGCGGTGGGCGGCCCTACTTCGGGGAGATGGCGGTGGATGACATCACGCTCGGCGATCCGACGTCGTGCATCCAGGGCGACCGGGTCACGCACCTGCTCTTCCCGGCGGTGGCGCAGGACGAGGGAACCGCATGAGCACCCTGACGGTCGACGTCTTCGTCTCGGTCGACGGCTGGGCGGGCTCCGACGGGCTGCACGGCTACTTCGGCTACCTCGGGCCGGAGCTCGAGCAGTGGATCAGGGACCAATGGGAGACCCCGCAGACCTTGGGACTCGGCCGGAAAACGTACGAGATGCTCGCCGGGCTGCCCGAGGAGGCGCGCGACGAGGGCGGGCAGCGGATGGCCGAGACGGACAAGGTCGTGTTCTCGACCACGCTGACCGAGACGTCCTGGCCGAACACCCGGCTCTGCGCCGACGACGTCGTCGAGGAGGTCCGGGCGATGAAGGCCGGCGGCGACGGCTGGATCCGCACAGCGGGCAGCCTGTCCCTGGCGCGACAGCTGATGACCGCAGGTCTGGTGGACCGGCTCCGCCTGGTGGCTTTCCCCTTGGTTGCGGGCGAGGCAGGCCGCGAGGCGTTCTTCCAGGACATGGGCTCGGCCGACCTCGAGCTCGTCGGACACCACGTCCTCGACGGCCGCATCCTCGTCCTGCCGTACCACCCGACCGGACGGGACGTCCCGCGCGTCTGAACCGATCGTCGGCCAGCGCGACATCGACAAGCGCGGATGTCCATGCTCAAGACCAAGGTCGAGTCACCCCTGACGCGACCACTCCCGGCCAGCGTCGCGCGTGCTGGTCGCGGATCAGACCTCGCGCCCGGCGGGGCTTAGCCGTGCCTGGCGGGCCTTGCACGCCCCGCCAAGTACCGGTTGACCACGCCGACGTGGTCCACCGGGCCCGGGCACGGCCGTCCTGATCGGTTAGCGTGCGCAGCGTGACACCGACGCAGCTGCGGGCCTTCGCGGCAGTGGCGCGACGCGGGTCGGTCAAGGAGGCCAGCGTCGACCTCGGGGTCTCGGACGCGGCGATCTCGCTGCACGTCGCACAGCTGCGCAAGGAGCTGGGGGACGCGCTGTTCGTCCGTACGTCGTCGGGGCTGGCGTTCACCCCCGGCGGGCTGCGGCTGGCGAGCCGGGCCTCGGAGATGCTGGGCCTGCAGGACCGCACCATCCAGGAGATCAGCCAGGCCGGCGGCGGGCGCCGGCTGCTGCGCGTTGCGGCGTCGAGCCTGTTCGCCGAGCACGCGGCGCCCGGGCTGATCGAGCTGTTCACCAGCCGCGCGGACGACCTCGACGTCGAGCTCAGTGTGGCCAACCCTGCGCGGTTCGACAGCCTCCTGCTCACCCGCTCGGTCGACGTCGCCATCGGGCCGGTCGGGCCGGACGTCGACGGGTCGCTGGTACGGACGGCGTTCCTCAAGTACCAGGTGGTGACCCTCGTCGGCGCCACCCACCCGCTCGCGACCGGACGGCTCTCGCTCGACCAGCTCCGGCACCAGACCTGGCTGCTCGGCCCCGCGGCCGCGGCCGACGTCGGCGTCGTGCCGCAGCTGCTGCACCGGCTGCGCGTGCCCGAGGACCGGATGCGGATCTTCCAGAGCGGCGCGGCGGCGCTCGAGGAGACCCAGCGGGGCAACGGCGTCTCGCTCGCACCGTCCTTCGTCGTCGCGCAGGACCTCGCCGCCGGACGGCTGGTCAAGCTCGCCGGCTCGACGCTCGCCGCCGACGGCATCTGGAGTGCCCTGACCATGCGGGACCAGATGTCCGGTACGGCGGTCGCCGAGCTCACCCGGTTCGTCAGCACCCCCCGGGCCACCCAGGCGATGCTGCGCGGCTCCGGCGTGAACGTCGGCCACTTCAAGCCGTCCGTCCATGTCACCCTCTGGAGCTAGACCCCGCGAACCACTGCACGACCGCGGTCGGGGCGGCACAGCTCGGCGACGACGGCGGCCATCGAGCGGACGTCGTCGGCCGGGAGCAGGGTGTCGCAGTACGGCAGCGCGGCGGCCATCGTGCCCACCAGCGGCGCGAAGCCCGGGGCGCCGGCCCGCGGGTTCAGCCACACCACCCGGTGCGCGTGCCGCCGGAGCCGGGCCATCGCGCGGGCCAGCTCCTCGGGCGGCCCGCTGTCCCAGCCGTCGGAGGCGAGCACGACGATGCCGCCGCGCACCGCGCTGCCGTGGTGCGACGCGAGCACCTCGGTGACCGCCGTCGCGATCCGGGTGCCGCCGAACCGGTCGGTCACCCGCTCGGTCGCCAGCCGCACCGCGACCTCCGCCGAGCGGTGCCGCAGCACCGGCGTCAGCCGGGTCAGCGTGGTCGCGAACGCGAACGTCTCACCGCCCGCGACCGTCGCGAGCGCCCGCATCAGGTGGAAGTACGCCGGCACCTGCGGCTGCATCGACTGGCTGACGTCGCACAGCATCACCACCTTGCGCGGCCGCGGCACCGGCGCGACGCGCACCAGCTCGACCGGCTCCCAGCCGGTACGCCGGGCACGCGCGATCGTCGGGCGCAACGCGACCTGCCCACCGCTCGGGTGCGGCGCGCGCCGCCGGGATCGGCGGGTCGGCCAGTGCCGCAGCGCGTCCTCCAGCCACCGGCCGAGCTCCCCGAGCTCGGCCGCGCCGAGCTGCTCGAACGGCAGGTCCGCCACGGCCTCCAGGTCCGACGCCCAGCGGGTCGGCAGGTCGAGGTCGCCGGCCTCGTCGTCCGTACCGGCCGTCACCGCCGGCGGCAGCGTGGCCCACGGCAGCCCCTCGCCGAGCACCGGGTCGCCCTTGCCATTCGGCACGGCGACGTTCCGGTCCGACGGCAAGGGCACCGGACCGGCTCCCTCGCGCGCGACGGGGTCGACCTCGAACGTCGCGTGCCGGAACACCGCGTCGAAGACGTCGTCGAACGCCGGCAGCTCGGACCGGCGGCGCACCAATGCGACCCGCGCGGTCCAGTACAGCGACGCCACGGTGCCCGGCGCCGAGACGTCCAACGCGCGGGTGAAGGCCTCGATGCCGGTCAGCCCGACCGGCACGCCGCGCTGCCGCAGCCGCACCGCGAGCGACACCGCGAACGCCGCGCGGTCGACGCCGCGCAACAGAACAGCCGGCGACCGGCGGTCAGCGTCGGAGGACATAGACCACGACCGCCACCACCGCCACGCCAACAGCGAGCGGCACCAGGCGCTTGGCCAGCGACCCGCCCGCGAGGCTCATCAGGTCCACCGGTTCCTCGGGGTCGGGCACGGCGACGATCCGCGGGGCCACGATCGCGGGGGCTGGCGCCGATGCGGTCTCGGACGAACCCTCCGCCGTCGCCTCGGCGGCGACCGGCGCCGGCTCCCGTACGTCGGCGGCCAGCCGCTGCTCGAGGCACGCCACGAACTGCCCGAGCAGCTTCGTCGAGACCTCCTTGATCATGCCGCCGCCGAGCTGGGCGATCTTCCCGGAGATGGTGAGGTCGGTCTCGACGGTGACGACGGTCCGGTCGGCACCGTCGGCATGCAGCTGCGCGGTGATCAGCGCCGACGCGTTGCCCGACCCGCGGGAGTCCTTGCCCTTCGCGTCGATGACCGCGCGGTGCGCGGCGTCGTCCTTCGACGCGAACGTGGCGGTGCCGGCGTACTGCGACACGACCGGTCCGACCTTGACCCGCACCTCGCCGCTGAACACGTCGCCGTCGACGCCGGTCAGCCGCGCACCGGGCATGCACGGCGCGATCCCCTCGAGGTCGGTGAGCACCTCCCAGGCGCGCTCGAGCGGGACGCCGACGGTGAACTCGTTGTCGATGCGCACAGAGGTCCTATCCGGTCGAGGGTCCTATCCGGTCGAGATCAGGTCGTCGAACGCGTCGACCACAGCCGCTCGGTCGTCGGGCGTCTTGGCCAGCGCGCCGAGCGTCCGCAGCACCTCGGGGCGCGCCAGGTGCGCGGCGCCGAGAGCAGACAGTGCGGCCACCCAGTCGATGGTCTCGGCCATCCCGGGCGCCTTGTCGAGGTCGAGCCCGCGTACCCGCCCGACGAACTGCGTCACCGACGTGATGAGCGACTCGTTGGCCGCCGGCACCGAGCGGCGCAGGATCTCGGCGGCCCGCTCCGGCGCCGGGAAGTCGATCCAGTGGTAGAGGCAGCGCCGGCGCAGCGCGTCGTGCAGCTCGCGGCTCCGGTTCGACGTGAGGATGACGACCGGCCGCCGCTCGGCCACGAAGGTGCCGATCTCCGGGATCGTGATCGACGTCTCGCCGAGGAACTCGAACAGCAGCGCCTCGAACTCGTCGTCGGCCCGGTCGATCTCGTCGATGAGCAACACCGGCGCGACCGGCCCGCTCGCCCGCACCGCCTTGAGGATCGCGCGCTCCTGCAGGAACTCCTCGGTGAACAGGTCCGCGTCGGCGAGCGTCTCGTGCCGCGCCTCGGCGAGCCTGATGGCGAGCAGCTGGCGCTGGTAGTTCCACTCGTAGAGGGCCTCGCTGGCCGACAGCCCCTCATAGCACTGCAGCCGGATCAGCGGCGCCTCGAGCGCGAGCGCCAGCGCCTTCGCGGCGGCGGTCTTCCCGACCCCCGGCTCGCCCTCAAGCAGCAGCGGCTGCTCCAGGGTCATCGCGAGGTACAGCGCCGTGGCCAGCCCGTCGTCGACGAGGTAGTCGAGCTCGTCCAGCCGCCGCCGTACCTCGTCGGAGTCGCGCATCACGCCGGGTGCGCCGCCGCGTAGGTGTCCCGGCAGCCGGCCGCGCAGAACCAGTGGTCGCCGTCGGCGTCGCGATAGTGGGGGGTGTCCGGCCCGACGACCACGGTCATGCCGCACACGGGGTCTACTACCTGCTGCGGTACGTCGACGGGCTCGCCGGCGGCGGCGGTGAGCCCTTCCCGGCGTACCGCTTGGACCAGCTCGGCGAGGATCGACAGGGCGATCTCCTCCGGGGTGCGGGCGCCGATGTCCAGCCCGACCGGCGTGCGGACCCGGGCGCGTTCCTCGTCGGTGAGCTCGATCGACGCCAGCACCTCGGTGCCGCGCTTCGGCGACGCGATCAGCCCGACGAACCCGACGCCGGCGTCCAGGGCCGCCCGGATCGACTCGCCCTCGCCGTGCCCGTGGGTGCCGATGACGACGGCGGTGGTGCCGGGCGCAACCTGGCCGGGGTCGACCTGGCGGCCGACGAAGCCGAGCGGGCCGGCCATCATCACCAGCGCGTCGGTGATCGGCGTGCTGCCGACCACCGCGAGCAGCGGTGCGGGCAGCGTCGGCTCGAGGAAGATCTCCAGGGCTCCTCCCGACAGGCACGGGTTCACGACGACCCGAGCGCGCGGCGACTCCGGGAAGTGCTCACCCCCGTCGGGCAGCACCCGCAGCAGCAGTGTCTCTCCCGTCGTCAGGGTGTCCAGCGCGGCCACCCGCACCGACTCCTCGGCGCACTGGCCGCCGACGAAGCCCTCGATCCGGCCGTCGCCGAAGATGACCGCGTCGTCACCCGGTCGGGCCGACGACGGCTCCTGGGAGCGGACGACGGTGGCGTGCACGAACGGCACGCGCGTCGCCGTCAGCTCGGCCACTCGAGCGGACATCCGGTGCGCCACCCGACCTCCTGCCTCGACCCCGAGCGACCCCCATTGACCGTACGTCAGACCGACGGCGTCGGGTGGCCCTGCATGGCGTCCCACACCCGCGACGGCGTGAGCGGCATGTCGGCGTGCCGCAGGCCGAAAGGCTTGAGCGCGTCGACGACCGCGTTGACGATCGCCGGCGGCGAGCCGACGGTGGCCGACTCCCCCACGCCCTTGGCACCGATCGGGTGGTGCGGCGAGGGGGTGACCGTGAAGCCGGTCTCCCAGTCGGGCACCTCGAGGGCGGTGGGGATGAGATAGTCCATCAGCGAGCCGGCGATGCAGTTGCCGTCCTCGTCGAAGGAGATCATCTCCATCAGCGCCATGCCGACGCCGTCGGTGAGGCCACCATGCACCTGGCCCTCGATGATCATCGGGTTGATCCGGGTGCCGCAGTCGTCGACCGCGATGAACCGGCGCACCTTGACCACGGCGGTGCCCGGGTCGACGTCGACGACGCAGATGTACGCACCGTTGGGGTAGGTGAGGTTCGACGGGTTGTAGCAGATCTGCGCTTCCAGGCCGCCCTCGATGCCGTCGGGCAGGTCGCCGGCGCCATGCGCGCGCATCGCGATCTCCTGGATGGTCACCGACTTGGCCGGGTCGCCCTTGACCTGGAAGGCGCCCTTCACCCAGTCGAGGTCGGCGACCGACACCTCGAGCATCCCGGAGGCGATGATCCGCGCCTTGTCGCGCACCTTGCGCGCGACAAGGGCGGCGGCCGCACCCGACACCGGCGTCGAGCGGCTGCCGTAGGTACCGAGGCCGAACGGCGTCTGGTCGGTGTCGCCGTTGACGACCTGGATGTCGGCCGGCGGGATGCCGATCTCCTCGGCGACGATCTGGGCGAACGTCGTCTCGTGGCCCTGGCCTTGGCTCATGCACGAGACCCGGACGACGGCCTTGCCGGTAGGGTGCACGCGCAGCTCGCAGCCGTCGGCCATGCCCAGGCCGAGGATGTCCATGTCCTTGCGCGGACCGGCGCCGACGGCCTCGGTGAAGAACGAGACGCCGATGCCCATCAGCTCGGCGCGCTCGCGCTTCTCGGCCTGCTCCGCGCGCAGCTCGTCGTAGCCGGCGATCCGCATCGCCTCGCGCATCGTCGTCTCGTACTCGCCCGAGTCGTAGACCCAGCCGGTCTTGGACGTGTAGGGGAACTGTTCGGGCCGCAGCAGATTCTTCAGCCGCAGCTCGGCCGGGTCCATCTTCAGCTCGAAGGCCAGGCAGTCGACGATCCGCTCGACCAGGTAGACCGCCTCGGTGATCCGGAACGAGCACGCGTAGGCGACGCCGCCCGGCGCCTTGTTCGTGTAGACCGCGGTCATCTTGGCGAACGCCGCCTCGATGTCGTACGAGCCGGTGAAGACGCCGAAGAAGCCGGCCGGGTACTTGACCGGGGCGGCCGTGCCGTTGAACGCGCCGTGGTCGGCGAGCACGTTGGTGCGGATCGCGAGGATCTTGCCGTCCTTGCTGGCCGCGATCTCGCCGCGCATGATGTAGTCCCGGGCGAAGCCGGTGCTGGTCAGGTTCTCCGATCGGTCCTCCACCCACTTCACCGGCTTCCCGGTGACGATTGACGCGACGATCGCGCACACGTAGCCGGGGTAGATCGGCACCTTGTTGCCGAAGCCGCCGCCGATGTCCGGGGCGATGACCCGGATCTTGTGCTCGGGCAGGCCCGCGACGATCGCGTAGAGCGTCCGGTGGGCGTGCGGCGCCTGGGTCGTGGACCAGAGGGTGAGCTTGCCGTCGATGCGGTCGTAGTCGGCGACGGCGCCGCAGGTCTCCATCGGTGCGGGGTGCACCCGGGGGTAGACGATGTCCTGGGTCACGACGACGTCAGCCTTGGCGAAGACCGCCTCGGTGGCCGCCTCGTCGCCGGTCTGCCAGTCGAAGCAGTGGTTGTCGGCCTTGCCCTCGAGGTCGTCGCGGATCACCGGGGCCCCGGGGTCGAGCGCCTTGCGGGCGTCGATGACCGGGGGGAGGATCTCGTACTCGACGTCGATCAGCTCCAGCGCGTCGCGCGCCGAGTAGCGGTCCTCGGCGACGACGAACGCGACCTCCTGGCCCTGGAAGCGCACCTTGTCGGTGACCAGGACGGCTTGGACGTCGTTGGACAGCGTCGGCATCCAGGCCAGCCCTTGGGCGGCCAGCGCGGCGCCGGTGACGACGGCCTTGACCTTGGGGTGCGCCTCGGCGGCGCTGGTGTCGATGCTGACCAGCCGGGCGTGCGCCATCGGGGCGCGCAGGATCGCGAGGTGCAGCATGCCGTTGAGCTGCACGTCGTCGACGTACCGGCCCTTGCCGCGGACGAACCGCGGGTCCTCCTTGCGTAGCATCCGGCCGTGACCGACCGGCTTCTGGTCGTTGTCGTCGTAGACGCGGGGGGCGCGTTCCTCGACGGCGGTCACGACGCGCTCCCGGCGGCGACCGTCTCGGGTGTCTCGCTGCCGCCGGACGGTTCGGCGTGCTCGCCAAGCTCGCTCGCGGCACCACCGCCCTCGGCCTGCAGGCGGGCCATCGCTTCGTGGTCGGCGGCCCAGTGCACCGAGCGGACGATGGTGGCGTAGCCGGTGCAGCGGCAGATCTGGCCCGAGATCGCCTCGCGGATCTCGCCGTCGGTGGGGTCCGGGTTGCGGTCGAGCAGGGCGCGGGCGGTCATCATCATCCCGGGGGTGCAGAAGCCGCACTGCAGCCCGTGGCAGGCCATGAAGCCCTGCTGCACCGGGTCGAGCTCGCCGTTCTGCTCGAGGCCCTCGACCGTGCGTACCTCTCGACCGCCGGCCATCGCCGCCAGGACCGTGCAGGACTTCACCGGCTCGCCGTCCATCCAGACCACGCAGGTGCCGCAGTTGCTGGTGTCGCAGCCCCAGTGCGTGCCGGTCAGGCCGAGGTGGTCGCGCAGGTAGTGGACGAGCAGCAGCCGGCCCTCGATCTCGCTGGTGACCTCGTCGCCGTTGACGGTCATTGACACCTGCATGGTCAGCTCCCCTCGGTGATGCGCGCCACCGAGCGGCGCAACGCCCGCTTGGTCAGCTCGGACGCCAGGTGGCGCTTGTACTCGACGCTGCCGCGCAGGTCGGTCGTCGGGTTGCAGGCCTCGGCGGCGATCGCACCGGCCTGGTCGTAGAGCTCCTCGGAGGGCGCCTTGCCGCGCAGCGCCTCGGAGATCGCCGGGATGCCGGTGGTGTTCGGCCCGACCGCGGCCAGGCCGACGCGGGCGTCGGCGATGCTGTCGCCGTCCATCCAGAGCGCCGCGCCGGCCGAGACGACCGCCCAGTCGCCGGCCCGACGCTCGACCTTCTCGTAGGCGCTCGACCCGTTGGCGCGCACCGGGATGCGGACCTCGATGAGCATCTCGCCGTCCCCGACCGCGGTCTCGTACGGACCGCGGTGGAACTCCTCCATCGTCACGACCCGCTCACCGGAGCTGCCGCGGATGACGCAGCTCGCGTTGAGGGTGGTACAGACGGCGGAGAGGTCCTCGGACGGGTCGGCCTGGCAGAGCGACCCGCCGAGGGTGCCGCGGTTGCGGACCACCGGGTCGGCGATCACCTGCTCGGCGTCCCGGAAGATCGGGAACGCGGCCGCCAGCTCGTCGGACTCCAGCAGCTCGCGGTGCCGCGTCATCGCACCGATGCGGATCCGGCCCGGCTCCACGGTGATGCGACCGAGCTCGCTGTGCAGGTCGTTGATGTCGATGAGGTACTCGAGGTTGGCCAGCCGCAGCTTCATCATCGGCAGCAGGCTGTGGCCGCCGGCGACCAGCCGGGCCCCGTCCCCGAGCCGTTCCAGGAGCCCGATGGCGTGGTCGACGCTGGTGGCGCGCTCGTACTCGAAGGGGCCGGGGACCTGCATGTGCCACTCCCTCTGCTCGAGCGGGACTGCTCCGAGCGCAGTATCCGTATCGAGGGAGCTCGGCTGTCAACGGCGACCTAAGCGAACCCTTAGGTCGCCGTTGACACGCCCTGCCGGCGGGCCGGAGGGTGCGGGTCGTGACCGGACCGGCCTGGCTGACCTGGCCGCTGGTCCTCGTTGTGTTCGGCACCGGCGCGTTCCACGCGGGCAGGTTGCTCGCGGCCCGCCGGCAGCCGTCCGCGCGCCGCACCGACGTCGACGTGAGCCACCTCGTGATGTCGGTGGCGATGGCCGCGGTGCTGCTCCGGCCGGCGGCTGGCGGCGCCGCGGGCTGGGCGGTCGTGGTCGGCCTACCAGCGGCGTGGTTCGCCGGCCGGACCGCCGACGCCGCGCTGGCGGGGCGGGTCGAGGCGCTCGGTCACGCCGCCCGGCAGCTAGCGGTGGCAGTGGTGATGCTGTTCATGCTCTCGGTGCC
The DNA here is from genome assembly GCA_036269735.1 of Actinomycetes bacterium. Lineage (GTDB taxonomy): Bacteria > Actinomycetota > Actinomycetes > JACCUZ01 > JACCUZ01 > DATBDW01. The sequence goes on along the minus strand of DATBDW010000054.1, from coordinate 5,138 downwards.
TTCCAGGCCATCGCCGTCGGTCGGGCTGGCCGGGTTCGGGATGGTCGCGCTCCTCGCCCTGGTCAGCGCCGGCCTGATCCGCGAGGTCGCAGCGGCTCCCGCCGAGTACGCCGGCCGCTGGGTGCTCCGCCCTGGTCCGGGCCTGTCCTGCCAGCTGGCGATGACCTCGGCGATGGGCGCCATGCTCGTCCTGATGGCCGGCTGACTTCGGTCGTCGCCGACTCGGCGCAAAGCCGGGCAACCTGTCGTCCCTGCGTGCCAGGCTGCGCGCGAGTCCACATCGCGATGTGACTCGGCATACCGGTCTGGACCTCCGCAGGCTTCCCGGTCGGTTTCCCACGACGAGTCGTGGATCGTCACGGTGATGACAGGCGGCCGAAGATGTAGGAGAGCCGACGTCATGACGGGTTCGATGGGGATCGATACGGCATTCGACTTCAGGAGCGACGCGGCGGGTGGGGACCCCGACAAGTACAGCCCGACACTGCGCCAGTACCACCGCACCTTGTGGAGCAAGCCACTACCGAGCGGCGAACCTTTCGACCTGGACGACACCGCTCCCGGTGGCTACCTGCGTCACCGTTCTCACCTGGGCGAGTTCTTCCTCACGAGCGACACGGCCCTCCCGACCTACAAGTCGGCTATGGCAGCCCATCCCAATTCAGCCGCGAATACCGACGCATGTTCGGCCTGCCGCCCAGCCGCGACGCGCTCGAAATGCGCGAGGCTGCGGCCCTGCCGTGACAATCGCCGAGACGTGACACCCGACGGCGCGCACGCTCGCTCCTGAACACCAAAAGCCTCTACCGATCTCACGCCTCACAGAAGCCCGTGCCACTAGGTCGACAGCACACGCCCAGTGCTGACGAATGCGGCCCATAACTCATGTCCACCCCGTGGAGAGCAGCGTTCCGCGAACGCCCCGGGCAGGCAGGCGATGAGACCCGGGGGGCCTAGGGGCCACATTGCTGCGATGAGCCATCACGGCGGCAACCGACTGGCGGAGCCACGGGGGCACATCGATAGTGGCGATGATCTCGTCGTCCGGCCCGCTGCACACAGCCTTGCGCGCACCGATGGTTTTTCTCACGGCTGGCATGATCGAGTGCGGATGTGTGGCCAGGTACACCGCGCGGACGCCGGGCCACGGGGATTAGCTCAGTCCGCGCGCGGGATCGAAGAGACGCCCACGTGTTCTCCCGGCCTCGCTGCTGCCGTGTCGTCGGCGAGGTCTCTGTTGTCAGCGTCGCAGATGCGGCGCTTGCGGCAGCGCAGCGCTTCGAGATGTGCGGCCGGGTCGATGCGTCCATCGAGCGGGTGGAAGATCAGGAAGATCACAGCCTCCTCAATCGGCGTGTCTTGCCCTGGTCGCGCCCAGCGGATCATCGCAGCGCGGAGCCGCGCTGGCGGAAGCGGGCGGGCGGCTCGGTCCCGATGCCCGGCGGTCCCAGGGCTTGCTCGTTGATGCAGACAAATGTCCGAAGCCACCAGCGCTCCTGCGTCTCGTCAATCTCGCCTTCACCGACGAGAAAGCATGTGTTGAGCCATCGGTACTCAACGTCCTCGCTGGTCAGCTCGACGCGAGCGGTCACCGCACGGCGATGTCCAGGTGCCTGTTCAGCGACGCTCAGGCCGTGGATCGACAGGAGAAGGGACTTGCCAGCGTCAGTCGTGAGAACGCCTCGAACGTTGGGGGTCCAGACCCCATCCTCACGGCGTCGTGGGTAGTTGGCCCACATTGCACCGCCCTCGATGTCCCCGGTCACCGCCCCCTCGCCCTGCCCGAAGCCGACGCCTTCCTGGGCCGACTCGAGGGTCCGGCCGTAGGGCTGGTGCCAACAGCCGCTCGTGTAGCGCATCGTGATGGTGCAAAGCGGTTCGAGCCGCATGGCCGCCACTTCCCTCAGCCTTGGACTGGAGCCCCATCGGACCACCCCGAAAGGGCCGTTCTCAAGTACCAGGTTGGCGGCTGACATCCGTCGGTGCGAATAGTCATGATTCGCGGTATGGCCGTCGACTCCAGCCGGCAGAGACATCCGGGCCACTTCGCCGACGACCATGTGGACGCCTTCGATAGATCATGTCGTCGGCGGGACCGCTCAGAGTCGGCAGGGTCATCGAGGTAGCTACCAATCAGACAGTCGACCTCAAACGAGTCGCCGCCCGGATCCAGGATGCGACTCACCTCTATCAGCCGCTCTGGACTTAGCCAGGCCAGCATTGGCCGTCCCGATCGCTAGTCCCAGTTGGGCCCGGCGCCGGCGGCCTGAGCCCGAGTCGGCACGGTCTGTCGCGACGAGGCCTTACGAGCCGGGGGCGGCACACCAGTTCCCGTGATGGTCCTCCGTCGGGCTCATGGTGAGCCGCTCGGCGCGGCTTCCGTCCGGGTGGGCCAGGTAGAGGCCGGGCTCTGCGCCCGCGACGGAGAAGACGATGCTGCGGCCGTCCGGTGAGAAGGCCGCGTCGAAGGGGTGCGCCAAGGGCGTTCCCTCTGTCGTCGTCACGGCAATCTTGGTCAGCCCGGCGCCGTCGGGGCGTACTCGGAAGAGCGAACCGAACGTCTCGAAGACGATGCTGCGGCCGTCCGGGGACCAGCTCGCGGAGTCGTCCGTGTACCCCCACGGCGTGATCCGGGTAGCCCTGCCTCCCCGGGACGGCGTGACGAACAGGGCGCTCTCGGCCCCACCGTCGCTCGCACCCGGTGTGCGCGCGAACAACAGCCGCTGGCCGTCCGGCGAGTACGTCACCGGGGAGTCGGTCCCCCCGGGGTTGCTCGTGACGCGCGTCAGCCCCTCACCGTCGGAGGCCCGGACGGTGTACACACCGTTGCGCGTCGGATCGCTCTCGCTGTCGCCATCACAGGCGAGCGTCCGGCCGGACGGCGCCCAGATCGCGCAGCTGGTGAAGAGATCGGGGTCCGGCATGGGGAACCCGTGCACCTCGCCGGTCGAGCGCTCCATCAGCGCCACGCCCGTGGTGCAGTCGGGAGGGTTCAAGCAGGCCTGGAAGGCCAGCTGGCTGCCGTCCGGGGCCCAGTGCGGGAACTCACCGGGGCTGAGGACCAGCCTCGGCTCGCCACCCTCGGGCCCCACCGCGTACAAGTCCCGATCTTCGGCTCCCGACAGCCGGTCGAATGCGATGAGAGCCCCCGCCCCCAGCGGTGACCCGACCGCAGCGGCAGATGTGGTGGTTGTCGTCGACGCCGTGCGTGATGCGCCGGCAGCCTGTGTGGGCCGTCCCTGATCGTGCGCGTCGCTGGCGCACCCGGTCACACTTGTCGCGGCTGCTGCCACCACGAACCCGGCCCGCGCCAAGACGGCGAACCCCCGTCTGTGCCCCGTGCATCGACCCGCCCGGCTCGGCCCAGGAGACATCGGTCTCTCCGTTCGCCACTCGGTCCCGTCGAACTCCCCGAGCGCCGGCCCTTCACCAGACCGAGTCGACGTCGAGCACAGCACGTCGAACCGGCCAAGGCAACGCCCATGCACTACCGCGAACCAACACATCTCCCATGGAACCTCCGCGTCGGATGCGTGTAGAGCGGCGGCGCCGTGGTTCAGACTCGCGACGCAGCGCGTTCCATCAAGCGCCGGCTCGAAAACGGCTAGGGCGCTGGCCCGCTGCCGTGGGCGCGCGATGGGCCGGGCCGACCATGTCCGTTCGGCCATCGTTCGATTGATGTCCTGAGCGTGGCCCAAGCCACCGAATGACTGCGACGGGCCCCTCCAGGCGGCAGACCCGAGTCTGAGGCCCGATCTTGATTCGTTCAAGATTCTGCGGTTGGGTGGGGGTCATGGCTTCGGCGACGGACTTCGAGCGGGCCCTGCGTGCGTCCGCCCTGCGGGTGACCCGCCCGCGGGTGGCCGTCCTGGCCGCCGTCCACGGGCACCCACATGCCGACACCGACTCGATCCTCGGCGCGGCGCGCGAGGACCTCGGGACGGTGTCGCACCAGGCGGTGTACGACGTGCTGCGCGCCCTGACCACGGCGGGGCTGGTGCGGTGCATCCAGCCGAAGGGCTCGGTGGCTCGCTACGAGGCGCGGGTCGGGGACAACCACCACCACGTGGTCTGCCGCTCGTGCGGCGCCATCGCGGATGTGGACTGCGCCGTCGGGTACGCCCCGTGCCTCACGGCGAGCGACGGCTCGGAGTTCGAGGTCGACGAGGCCGAGGTGGTCTTCTGGGGCCGCTGCCCGGCCTGCGCGACCGCCGTACCGCAAGCAGCCGAGGCCTGACCACCGAGACCACCTGACCAACCGAACTGCACGCAACAGCAACCGAGGAGAGCGAGCAACGTGTCCGAGCACGGCAGCGACAGCGAGAACCCGGTCATCGACGCACCGACGGCGAAGGAAGGCCGACCGCACACCAACCGGGACTGGTGGCCCAACCAGCTGGACCTCTCGGTGCTCCACCAACACACGGCGGCGGGCAACCCACTCGGCGCGGACTTCCGCTACACCGACTCGTTCCAGGGCCTCGACGTCGAGGCGCTCAAGCGCGACGTCTTCGAGGCGATGACCACCTCGCAGGACTGGTGGCCGGCTGACTTCGGGCACTACGGCCCGCTGTTCATCCGGCTGAGCTGGCACGCGGCCGGCACCTACCGGATCGAGGACGGCCGCGGCGGCGCCGGCGACGGCGCGCAGCGCTTCGCCCCGCTCAACAGCTGGCCGGACAACGCGAACCTCGACAAGGCGCGCCGCCTCCTCTGGCCGGTCAAGGCGAAGTACGGCCAGCAGGTCTCCTGGGCCGACCTGCTCGTCTTCGCCGGCAATGTCGCGCTGGAGTCGATGGGCTTCACGACGTTCGGCTTCGGCTTCGGCCGCCCCGACGTGTGGGAGCCCGAGGAGATCTTCTGGGGGCCCGAGGACACCTGGCTCGGCGACGAGCGGTACGCCGGTGAGCGCGAGCTGTCCGGCCCGCTCGGCGCCGTGCAGATGGGCCTCATCTACGTGAACCCCGAGGGCCCGAACGGCAACCCCGACCCGCTGGCCGCGGCCAAGGACATCCGCGAAACGTTCCGGCGGATGGCCATGAACGACGAGGAGACCGTCGCGCTCATTGCCGGCGGCCACTCGTTCGGCAAGACCCACGGGGCCGGCCCGGCCGACAACGTCGGCCCCGAGCCGGAGG
>DATBDW010000053.1:0-3190 GCA_036269735.1 Actinomycetes bacterium | reverse complement strand
CGTCACGCGGGTCCGAGCGCCCACCGCGACCGGCGCCCGCAGCGCGCACTCCAGGCGCAGCGTCGGCAGCCCGGCCTGCCCCTGCAGGGTCCGCGCGGTCGCCGTCGTCACCGACAAGGCCACCGCGCGACCGGCGACGGTGAGCCGCAGGTGCGCGGCCGCCGTACCGCAGGCTCCCGAGGACCACGCCGACAGCTCGGCCGCCGACAGGGCGCCGTCGTGGTCGGTGTCGATCGCGGGGGACCGTTGCGCGGTCGGGATCTCGGCGATGTCCAGCACGTGGTCGACCCGCACCCCGTGGGCCGCCACGACCAGCCCGCTGTAGCGGTTGACGGTGAAGTTGCCCAGCGGGTGCGCGCTGGCAGCATCCGGTACGCCGAGCAGCACAGCGATCCCGACGACGACCACCGCACCGGCGCGCAGCCCGAGCCGCCGCAGCCGACCCGACGACGGCCGACCCGACGACGGCCGACCCGACGACGGCCGACCCGACGACGGCCGACCCGCATCCCGCCGGTTCACCGCAGGCCCCGCAGCGCCGCGGTGATCCGCGTCTCGCGGTAGGGGCTGACCCCCGCGTCGAGCCGCCGCGCGGAGAGCAGGTCGGACCGCGCGCCCGGCCGGTGCAGCGCCGCCTCGATCACGCCGAGGTGGTAGATCGCGCGGGCATCGCGGGTGCCGAGCCGGGTCGCGAGCCGCGCGTAGCGCAGCGCCGACGCGTCCCGCCGCGCCGCGTACAGCGCCCAGCCGAGTGCGTCCGCCGAGCTGATCGAGTGCCGCCGCGCCCACTCGCCGCGGGCCGCGCTCAGCGCCGCCGCGGGCGAGCCGTGGTCGGCCTGGAACTGCGCGGTCTCCAGGTCGACGGCCACCCCGTTGGCGGCCAGCAACCGCGCCGAGGCGGTGGCCACGGCGTACTGCTGCTCGGCGAGCGCCGGTCGCCCGATGGTCTGGTAGAGCTCGCCGAGCTCGACCAGGTACTCGGTCAGCGGCAGCCGCGTGACCACCGCCCGGTAGTCGCGCACCGCCGCAGCGGTCTGCCCGCGGGCGACCTCGAGGCGGGCGACGCCGTCCAGCGCCGGCAGGTACGTCGGGTCGGCGCCCAGCGCCGCGCGGTACCACCGCATCGCGGTCGCCGGCCGGCCGGCCTGGTGCGCGAGGTCGCCGAGATGGAACGCCGCGAAGGCGTAGGACGGTGCGCTGGTCCCGGCCGCCTGCAGGCTGCGGCGCATCAGCGCGGTCGCGTCGGCCAGGTCGCCGCGCAGCTCCCGCTGGTAGGAGAGCCGGGCGAAGGTCGACGATCCGGGGTCGAGGTCGTCGGCGCGCGCGGCGGCGCCGGGGGCCTCGGCGTAGCGCCCGAGCTCGGTGAGCGCGTCGCAGCGGATCGCCTCGGCCTGCGCGTTGAACGGGTTGACCCGCAGCGACTGCTCGGCCGAGTGCAGCGAGCCGGTGAAGTCGTGCCGGGCCGCCTGCAGGGTGGCGCGCGCGGCGAGCATCACCGAGTCGCCGGGTGCCAGGTGGGCCGCACGCGCGATCGCGGCCTGTGCCTTGGGGTAGTACGTCGGGTCGGCGGTGATCCGGCCCTGCTCGGCGTAGGCCAGCGCGAGCTGCGACCAGGACCGCTGGTCCTTCGGTGTCACCTCGAGGCGGGCCTGCAGCGTCGACACCAGTGAGGACGCGTCGGCGATCGCGGCCGGGTTGGCCGCGGCAGCGCCGCGCGGATCGGTGCTGCTCGCCGCGGCCCGCGTGGTGTCGCGGTGATGACCGACGAGGCCGGCCGTGAGGCCGACGGTCGCGGCCAGCGCGAGCACGGTGAGCGTGACGAGAGCGGTCCGGAGCAGCCGCACGGGGTCCTCCCGAGGTTCGGCGGGCGGGTGGGGGAGCTACGAGAAGGTGTCGAGCGGGCGCGCCCGGGGAGACCGGGCGCGCCGCTCGACGTACCGGTGGAGCTGGTGCTGGCTAGACGTGCACAGACGCGGTACGCCGACGCGCGACCGTGGCGCCGGCGGCGCCCAGCAGCGCGACGAGCAGACCGAGACCGATCAGCGCCAGCTGGCCGGCCGGGAACCCGTTGCCCGGCGCCTGGTGGCTGCCGCCACCGCCGTTGAGCAGGGTCAGTCCGGTGGTCGCCGGCGGGGTGGTCGACTTGGTGACCGACCCGCTGTGCGGCAGCCCCAGGTAGGGGAACGCGGCGCCGAACGACTCGTCGTTCTGGTTCACGCCGTCACCGAGGTCGTTGGCGTTGCCGACGAGCTCACCGCCGACGACCTGCAACGCGATGTCGACCACGTCGTCGGAGAGCCGGCGCCCGTTGGGGAAGCCGTTGTTGTCCCCGCCGATGACACCGAGGCGCTTGTCGCCCGGCTGACCCGCCTGCCACGCCGTGTTGAGCCGCAGCTCCTCGCTCGGGGTCACGTGACCCTGCTGCTTGTTGATGCCCGGCACACCCTTGAGGAAGACCTGCACCAGGTCGGTCCGGTTGGTGGTCGGCGCGTTGAAGCCGCACACCTTGTTCAGCAGCTGCGCCAGCTCCGGCTTGAGCACGAACGGCAGCGCCGCCGCGTCCTTGCTCGGCGGGATCGAGTTGAACGTGTCCTTCACCCGGTAGGGGATGATGGCCTCGTTCACCAGCGGCTGGCCCAGGCGCGAGATCTGCGTGTAGTGGCCCTTCGCGTTCTTGCGGTCGGTGGTGCTCCAGATGCCCACGACGGACTTGCCGTGCGACGTCAGGTCGGCGGCCGGGACCTGCAGGGCCACGCTGTTGACGTTGAACCCGGCAAGCGAGTCGTGCCCGACCTCGGAGGCGCAGTTGCCGCCGTACAGCACGTCGAAGACGCGCAGGTCGAGGAAGAACGGGTCGTCGGCCTGCCCCGCGAACACCTTGCGGCTGCCGCCGTAGGTGCGGATCGCGGCGTTGCGCAGCGCCGAGTAGTCCGGCATCGACGCGTCACCGGCGAACGACGGCGCGGCCGGCGCGTTCTTCACCAGGACCTTGGTCCCTTGCCCGAACACGTGTCGGGTCAGGGTGTAGGTCTGACGCAGCAGGAGGTTGTCGTCGGTGAGCGACGTGACCGGCCCGTTGTTGGACAGGAACGTCCCGTTGCCGCTGAACGAGTCCTTCGGGCCCGGGGTGCGGGTGGTGTGGAACTGCCAGGTGTAGACGATGTCCGCCTTGGCGTCCTGGTCGTTGTCG
>DATBDW010000052.1:0-4191 GCA_036269735.1 Actinomycetes bacterium | reverse complement strand
CCAGCCGAGCTGCGACACCGACGGCGCCACGGGCAGCATCGATTGCGGCCGCTGGGGCGTCTCAGCCTCATGGAGCGTCCCGTCCGACGCGGTGTCGGGCATCTACCTCGCCAAGCTCGTCCGCGAGGACGGCACGCCCGGAGCGAGCCATGTCCCATTCGTCGTACGCGACGACAACCGCGGTTCCGCGCTGCTGATGCAGACGTCGGACGCGACGTGGCAGGCCTACAACACCTACGGCGGCAACGACCTCTACCAGGGCGGCCCCGGGAGCGACCCGAGCCGCGCCTACGCCGTCTCCTACAACCGCCCGTTCACCACCGGCGCCGAGGACTGGCTCTTCAACGCCGAGGAGCCGATGGTCCGCTGGCTCGAGCGCAACGGCTATGACGTCAGCTACTTCACCGACGCCGACACCGACGCGCGCGGCGGGGAGCTCCGGGAGCACCGCGTGTTCCTGTCCGTCGGCCACGACGAGTACTGGTCGGGCAGCCAGCGCGCCAACGTCGAGGCGGCTCGGGACGCCGGCGTGAACCTCGCCTTCTTCAGCGGCAACGAGTGCTTCTGGAAGACGCGCTGGTCGGCCGACCATCGCACGCTGATCTCCTACAAGGAGACGCACAACAACGCGAAGATCGACCCCACGTCGACCTGGACGGGTAGCTGGCGCGATCCCCGGTTCAGCCCGGATGGCGGTCGGCCCGAGAACGCGATGACCGGCACGCTGTTCACGGTCAACGCGGGCACCGCGGCGCTTCAGGTGCCCGCGGCCGACGGCGCGCTGCGGCTCTGGCGCGGCACGGCCGCGGCCGCTCAGCCGCCCGGCGCGGTCACCACGCTCACGCCCGGGACCGTGGGCTACGAGTGGGACGAGGACGTCGACAACGGGTTCCGGCCCGCGGGGCTCGTCGACCTCTCGACCACCCAGGTCGACGGCGTCGAGAAGCTCCAGGACTACGGCCACACCTACGCGACCGGGGACGCGACGCATCACGCGACGCTCTACCGGGACGCGAACGGCACGGGCCCCGACGCACTCGTGTTCGGCGCGGGGACCGTGCAGTGGTCGTGGGGGCTCGACGAGGTGCACGACCGTGGCAACGATCCGGCCAGCCCGATCCTGCAGCAGGCCACCGTGAACCTGCTCGCCGACATGGGCGCCCAGCCAGGGTCGCTGCAGGCCGGCCTCCTCGGGGCGAGCGCCTCGACCGACCGCACGCCGCCCACCTCGGCGATCGTGCCCGCGCCGAAGCCCGCGCCGGGCACGACGGCCACCATCTCGGGCACCGCCACGGACGCGGGCGGCGGGCGCGTCGGCGGCGTCGAGGTGTCGACCGACGGAGGGTCCCGGTGGCATCCGGCCGACGGCCGCGAGCACTGGACCTACACCTACACCGCGTCCGCCACGGACTCCGCCCCGCGTAGCCGCGCCGTCGACGACAGCGGCAACCTCGAGGGCACCGTGCCCGACTCCGTGTCCGGTGGCGGCGCGAGCCCAGGCACGGGGACGAAGGGATCCGGCACCCCCGGGACGGGCGGCGTCAAGGGCACCTCGGCCACCGGCTCCCTCGCACGCGCTGCGCGGGTGACGCTGCGGTCGCGCCGCGTGTGGGCCTCGCGCTCGGGCGCGGTCAGGCTGCGCCTGAGCTGCCCCCGCCGCGCACAGACCTGCCGTGCGCGCGTGCGCCTGCAGCGCACCGGCCACACGGTGGCCGCGGCCCGGCTCACGATCGCCGGCGGCCACGCCGCGGCGCTGAAGCTCGTGCTGCGCCGAAGCGCGCGCGAGCGGCTCATGCACGCGGGCGCCCTGCGGGTCACCGCGGTGATCGCCGCCCGCAACGCCGCCGGGGCGCGGACGACCACCACGACCCGCATCCGCCTGCTGGCGCCCGAGCGCGCCGACCAACCACGGCCATGACGGAACGCCCCGGGAGGAGCACCGTGCGCAGCATCATCCGAAAGACCGCCGCCTGCCTGCTGGCCGCGGGCATCCTGTCGGCGACCGCGCCGGCAGTGTCCGACGCAGCGCCCCCGGCCCAGGGCCCGGGCGGCCCCATCCTCGTCGTCGCGAACGGCGCCGATCCCTTCGGCCGCTACTACGCCGAGATCCTCCAGGCTGAGGGGCTCGACGAGTACGCCGTCGCGGATGTGAGCGCCCTCGACGCGACGACGCTGGCGAGCTATCGAGTGGTGGTGCTGGCCCAGACCGCCCTGACCGACGGTCAGCTGTCCGCGCTGACCGCGTGGGTGAACGGCGGAGGCGACCTCATCGCCATGCACCCGAACGCCCAGCTCGCCGGGCTGCTGGGCCTCGGCGGCGACACCGGCAACGTCTCCGACGGCTACGTCGGCGTGGACACGAGCACCGCGCCCGGCAACGGGATCACCGGCACGACCATGCAGTTCCACGGGGACGCCGACGTATGGTCGGGAGGCACCGCTCGCCGGGTCGCCACTCTCTTCTCCGGACCGGCGTCCTCCGCGAACGCGCCCGCCGTAACGCTGCGCAGCGTCGGCTCCGGCCAGGCCGCGGCCTTCACGTACGACCTCGCGCGCTCGGTGGTGTACACGCGCCAGGGCAACCCGGCATGGGAGGGCCAGAAGCGCGACGGGCAGATCGACCCGATCCGCTCCGACGACCTGTTCTTCCCGGACTGGGTCGACTTCAGCCGGATCCAGATCCCGCAGGCTGACGAGCAGCAGCGGCTGCTCGCGAACCTCATCACCGAGATGAGCCCCACGCCGCTCCCACGCTTCTGGTACTTCCCGCGCGGGTTGAACGCCGCGGTCGTCATGACCGGCGACGACCACGGCAACAACGGGACGGCGGGCCAGTTCCAGATCTTCGAGGACGAGAGCGCGCCCGGCTGCTCGGTCGCCGACTGGCAGTGCATCCGCTCGACCTCCTACATGTACCCGAGCACGCCCATCACCGATGCGGACGTCCGCCGCTTCCAGGCCGCCGGCTTCGAGTTCGGGCTGCATCTCAGCACGAACTGCCAGAACTTCGACGACGCCTCGCTCGAGTCCGACTGGGCGGACCAGCTGCCGGCCTTCAATGCCAGCTGGCCGGGCGCCTCGCCGCCACGGACGAGCCGGACCCACTGCATCGCGTGGAGCACGTGGACCGGTGAGCCCGAGGCCGAGCTTCGCCACGGCGTCCGTCTGGACACCAACTACTACTACTGGCCGGGCGACGCGTGGGTGCAGAACCGGCCCGGCATGTTCACCGGGTCAGGCATCCCGATGCGCTTCGCCACCAAGGACGGGTCGCTGATCGACGTCTACCAGGCGGTGACGCAGATGACCGACGAGTCGGACATCGACATCGCCATGCACATCGCGACGCTGCTCGACAACGCCCTCGGCTCCAACGGCTACTACGGCGCCTTCACCGCGAACATGCACACCGACTCCGCGCCGCACGCTGGCGCCCAGGCGATCGTCGACGCGGCGGTCGCGCGTGGCGTGCCGGTGGTCTCGGCCGCGCAGATGCTGACGTGGCTCGACGGCCGCAACAACTCCTCGTTCGGCGGCGTGTCCTACGCGAACGGCCGTCTGCGATTCGCCGTCTCGCGGGCGCCGGGGTCCAACGGGCTCATGGGCATGGTGCCGGCAAACGCCGGAGCGGGCGGGCTCACGCAGCTCACCCGCGACGGCGCGGCGGTCCCGATCAAACACCGCACGGTCAAGGGCATCGACTACCTGACGTTCGACGCGGCCGCAGGGTCCTACGTCGCCACGTACGGCGTCCCGGACGACACCCCGCCCGACACGGTGATCACCGGTGCCGCCATCGACCGCGACACGGCGAGCTTCACGCTCGCGGCCAGCGAGGCCGGCTCGCACTTCGAATGCCGCGTCGACGCGGCGGCGTTCGCGGCCTGCTCGAACCCGGCGAAGTACGCCGGCCTCACCAAGGGCACACACACGTTCAGCGCGCGCGCCATCGACGGAGCCGGCAACGTCGATCCGAGCCCGGCCTCACGGAGCTTCACCGTGACGCAGGGCGCCGGCGGTGCCGCGGGCAGCGGCATCCCCGTCGGCTCGGCCGGCCCGGGCGAGGGGTCCAGTCCCGACCGCTCAAAGCCGCGGGTCACCCTCGTGCGGCGCACGCTGCACGTCTCGCGACGTGGCACGGTGACGCTGGGCGTGAGGTGCCCCCGGCGCGAGCTGCTCTGCCGCGTGAAC
>DATBDW010000051.1:0-1760 GCA_036269735.1 Actinomycetes bacterium | reverse complement strand
GACTCGGCGTCGACCATGACGGTCACTCCTTCGTCACTGAGGCTGCCGATCGGGCGAACCGTGTCCGACACGTACTGCCTCTCGTCGAGCCCCGGGCGTGCAACAGCCCGGGCAGGATGTGGGGTGGCCGCGCCGCCGTGCACTCCACCTCTCTCCGGGGCGGACCGTGACGACGCAACGCACCATTGTGACACGGGCCGCGGGACGTGCGCAGATCCGGCGCGTCGCATCGCCCTCAGGTGGCGAACCGGACGGCCAGGATCGTCGCGTCGTCCCGGCCCCTGGTGTCGGTCAGCAGCTCGGATCCGACGGCGGCCACCAGGTCGTCCAGGGAGCCACCGCCCTGGCCCACCAGGCGCAGCACCTCGGTGAGCCCGACATCCAGGTCCCGGCCGCGGCGCTCGACCAGGCCGTCGGTCATCCCCAGCAACAGGTCCCCGGGGCCGAGCTCGAGGGTGCGCTGCAACCGCGGCTCCGCCCAGCCCAGCGGGGTCGACCCTGAGCCGGCGTCGATCAGTTCGGGCTCGCGCCCGACACGGTGCAGGACCAGTGGGAGGTGCCCGGCGCCGCCGACCGCCGCCCGTCGCGCCACCGGGTTGACCAGCAGGTAGACGAGGGTTGCGATCTGGTCGGCGTCCTCGGTGGCCGTGAAGACCCGGTCCAGCCCGGTCAGCACCGCCTCGGGAAGCGGGTTGGCGTGCGCCAGGGCCCGCAGGGCGGACCGCAGCCGGCCCATCCCCGCAGCGGCCGGCACGCCCTTTCCCATGACGTCACCCACGACCAGCACCAGGCGGCCGTCGGGCAACGCGAACACGTCGTACCAGTCGCCGCCCACGTCGGCGTCGACCGAGCCGGGCCGGAAGCTGGCCGCGATCTCCAGGCCGGGCACCTCGGGGAGGCGGTCCGGCAGCAGGCTGCGCTGCAGTGTGACGGCCGTCTCGCGCTCACGCTCGTAGAGGCGGGCCCGTTCCAGCGCGATCGAGCACTGGCCGCCGAGAGCGCCGAGGAACGCGTCCTCGTCCTCGCCGACCGGCTCGTCGAACTCGAGGACCAGCGTGCCGACACGGCCACGGGCGACCGACAGATCCACCGACACCCTGGTCCGTGCGCTCGCGGGGGGCGGTCGCTCGCCCTCCAGGACCACGGTGGCCTCGCGGGCGCCGGCCGCCGTCCGGGCCGCCTCGGCGACCACTCGGCGTACGTCGTCCACCGTGAGCGCCTCGCCGAGGGCCGCGGTGGCCCGTTGCAGCGCCTCGGTGCGCTCGGCGCTGCGCCGCAGGGCGGCGTCCGCCCGGCGGCGCTCGGTGATGTCCGAGACGAGTACGGCGACACCGAGGACCTCGCCGCCGGGGTTGCGCGCCGGGAACCACTGGGAGGAGTAGTAGCGGCGCTGACCGGTCACCGGCGACTGCGCGGAGAAGTGCTCGTCGACCACGACCTGCCCCGTGTCGAGCACCTCGCGCAGCCGCTCCTCGATCTTCGTCCCGAGATCGCCGAGGAGCTCGCTGGGCAGCTGCCCGACATGGTCGGCCATCGGCAGCCCGTTGATCTCGGCGAGCATCCGGTTGATCCGCCGGTAGCGCAGGTCGGTGCCGTAGAAGGCGAAGGCCACCGGCGCCTGGAGGACGAGGGTTTCGAGCAGCGCGGTATCGGCCGGCGAGAGGGGCCCGTCCGGTGAGGTCACCGGGCTCTCCCGCGGCACGAGCCGCCGCACCTCGTGTTCCGGCACCCTGACCGCGCTCCTGAACCTCGTTGGTTTT
>DATBDW010000050.1:0-14635 GCA_036269735.1 Actinomycetes bacterium | reverse complement strand
CGTGCATCGTGGCCCCATCCACCCCGGTCGCCCGGTTGCCTGCCCCAGGGAGACATGCGACGTGAACGCCCGCTCGGCGCTCTTCGACCTGTTCGGCGACCACCTGCGTGCGCGGGGCGGCGAGGCGCCGGTCGCCGCCCTCGTCCGGCTGCTCGCGCCGCTCGGCGTGGCCGCCCCGGCCGTGCGGACCGCCGTGTCCCGAATGGTGCGGCAGGGCTGGCTGGAGCCGGTCCGGCTGCCCGACGGAGCCGGCTACGCCTTGACACCGCGGGCGGTACGCCGGCTCGACGACGCCTCCGCTCGCATCTACCGGACCCAGGACGCCCGCTGGGACGGGTCCTGGCACCTCGTCGTCACCACGCTCCCGACCGAGCGCAGCCGACGCGACCGCCTGCGGGCCGGGCTGACCTTCCTGGGCTTCGCCCAGCTCGACGACGCCACCTGGCTCGGCCCGCACCGGAGCAGCGAGATCGATGAGCTGCTCGAGAGCGAGGGTGTCCGCGCCGAGCGGTTCGTTGCGGCCCACGACGGCGACTCGGCCGGCCTGGTGCGCCGGGCCTGGGACGTCGAGGGGCTGGCCCGGGCCTACTCCCGGTGGCTGGCCGACGCCGAGACCCTGGTGGCGGCCGGCGGCCCGGAGCCCGACGACGAGCACGCCTTCGCGACCCGGTCCAGGCTGGTGCACGAGTGGCGCAAGTTCCTCTTCCTGGACCCGGGACTGCCGCGCGAGCTGCTGCCGCCAGACTGGCCCGGTGACCGGGCCGCGGCGTTCTTCGACGCCGAGAGCGAGCGGCTGCAGTCCGCCGCCCGACGGTTCGTCGACCGATGCCTGACCAGCCCGACCTGACCCGCGCCACCCGCGCCACCCGAGGAGCCCGGTGAACGACCTGAGCCCGAGCGACCCCGTCCCCGACGGCGACGTCCTGACCTACGACCTGGCCGACGGGGTCGCCACCATCACGCTGAACCGCCCCGGCGCCATGAACGCTCTGGACACGGCGCTCAAGGTGGCCCTGCGGGACCGGTTGGCCGCGGCCGCCGAGGACCCGGCGGTGCGTGCCGTGCTGCTCACCGGCGCGGGTCGCGCGTTCTGCGTCGGCCAGGACCTGGCCGAGCACGCGCGCAACCTGGCGGGCGACCTCGCGGCGGTCTGGACCACCGTCCCCGAGCACTACACACCGATCGCGACCACCCTCGCGACCATGCCCAAGCCGGTGGTCGCGGCCGTCAACGGCGTCGCGGCCGGGGCGGGGATGGCGTTCGCGCTGGCCTGCGACATCCGGGTGATGGCCGATGACGCGGGCTTCAACACGGCGTTCGCCGGGGTCGGTCTGTCCGCGGACTCGGGCTCGTCGTGGACGCTTCCCCGCATCGTCGGCGTGGCGCGGGCCAAGGAGCTGCTGATGCAGCCCCGCACGGTGCCCGCCGACGAGGCCTTGCGGCTGGGGCTCGTGACCGAGGTCGTCCCGACCGGCGAGGTCGTGGACCGGGCCCGCGCGATCGCCGTACGCCTCGCTGCGGGACCGACCGTCGCCTACGGCGCGATCCGCCGGTCCGTCGCGTTCTCAGCCGGCCACGGCCTCGAGGAGTCGCTGGACATGGAGCGGCAGATGATGGAGCTCACCGGCTCGAGCGAGGACCACCGCGCCGCCGTGAAGTCGTTCCTGGCCAAGGAGAAGCCCTCGTTCGAGGGCCACTGATGGGGACGGCCGAGAACAGGGCCACCGTCGAACGTCTGTACGCCGCGATGGATCGCCACGACGGTGAGGCGATGGCCGCCTGCTACGCGGCGGATGCGAAGTTCAGCGACCCGGTCTTCGTCGACCTGACCGGTGACGAACCCGGCGACATGTGGCGGATGCTCACCAGTCGGTCGACCGACCTGCGTGTCGAGCTGGTCGAGCACGACGCGGACGAGCGCGAGGGAACCGCGCGCTGGATGGCGCACTACACGTTCGCGCAGACCGGGCGGGCGGTGGTCAACGACGTGCGCTCGACGTTCGTCTTCGAGGACACCGGCCTGATCCGGGTGCAGCTCGACGAGTTCGACTTCTGGCGGTGGGCCCGACAGGCGCTCGGCCGGAAGGGCCAGCTCCTCGGCTGGACCCCCGTCCTGCAGCACACCGTGCGCGACCGCGCCCGGGCCGGCCTCGAGGCATACCGCGACCGCTGAGATCAGGCCGCGCGAAGCCCTTCCCCCCCGAAATGATCACGTTAACGTGGCGATCTCGGACTGGGCGCGGCTTATCAGCCACGCCCAGCAGGAAATGATCACGCTAACGTGATCATTTCGCCGGAGGAGCTGGGTCAACGGAAGGCGCAGCCGGCGAGGTGGTCGTTGACCATGCCGGTGGCCTGCATCAGCGCGTACGCCGTGGTCGGTCCCACGAACCGGAAGCCGGCCTTCTTCAGCGCCTTCGCCATCGCGGTCGACTCGGAGGTGACCGCCGGCACCTGGCCGACCTGGGTCGGTGCCGGGCCGGGCGGGTCGGGCGCGAAGGACCACAGCAGGTCGTCGAGACCGCCGCCGAGCTCGACCACGGCGCGCGCGTTGGCGATCGTCGCGAGCACCTTCGCCCGGTTGCGCACGATCCCCACATCGGCGAGCAGCCGCGCGACGTCGTCGTCACCGAAGGCCGCCACGGCTGCGGGATCGAAGCCGGCGAACGCGGCACGGAACGACTCCCGCTTGCGCAAGATCGTGATCCAGGACAGCCCCGACTGGAACGCCTCGAGGCTGACCCGCTCGAAGAGCCGGGCGTCGCCGTGCACTGGGCGGCCCCACTCGTCGTCGTGGTACGAGACGTAGTCGGGACTGCTCAGCCCCCACGGGCAGCGCGCCAAGCCGTCCGCGCCGGTGACCGTCCCGACGCTCATGCAAAGGTGCCTTGCTCGACGTACCGAGCGAAACGGCGCAGCGACACCTGGACGAACTGACGCAGCACCGGGCGGACGAGCGGCCAGCCCAGCCGGCCGACCGCACCCAGTGGCGGGACCACCCACTCCGACCAGACGACGCGCGAGCGCGCCGGTGCGATCTGCTCGACCTCGAACGATCCGGAGCCGTGGACCACGCGGCCGGTGTGGCGTACCACGGCGCGGCGCGGAGGCTCCCAGACCGTGACGGTCATCGGGTCGAGGAAGCCGAGCCGCCCGAGGCCGGTGAAGGCCTCGAGGCTCGCGCCCTCGTAGCGGCCGCCGCGGGCCCTGGTGAGCAGCATCCAGCGGTCGTGCACGTCCCAGTCGGTCAGCACGTCCCACACCTGCTGCTGCGGCGCGGCGACCTCCTGGGTCACCACCAGCTCGGCCACAGGTCAGGCATCCCGCGGTGTGGTCGGCCCGGCGGGATCAGCTTCTGCCACACCATCGACGCCAGCGGGCTCGTCGGCAGCAGGCTCGTCGGCAGCGGGCTCGTCGGCAGCCGGCTCGGCCACCGTCGTACCGCCAGCGCCGCCCTGAACCTCGAGAGCGCGGATCCGCTCGCCCCGCCGGTCGAGCTCGTCGACCAGCTTGTCGAGCACCGCGTCGACCTCGTCCATCCGGTAGCCGCGCAGCGCGAGCGTGAACCGCAGCCCGTCGACGTGCGAGCGGTCGACCTCGTCGTCAGGGAGGCTGCCGGTGGTAGCGCGGTCCGGGTCCGGTTCGCCAAGCGAGCCGCCACGGCCGGCGGCCACCACGGCGATGCCACCGATCACGGCGAGCACGACGAGCAGGAGCACGAGGGACACACGCAGGATCGTGCCACGCTGGTGGCATGACGCTGCGCATCGGCCGCCTGGAACTGGGCCCGGACGACCAGGTCGTGATGGCGATCGTCAACCGCACACCGGACTCGTTCTTCGACCAGGGCGCGTACGCCGAAGACACCGCAGCGATGACCGCCGTGGACCGCGCGGTCGACGAGGGCGCGGCGCTCGTCGACCTCGGCGGGGTGAAGGCCGGACCGGGCGACGAGGTCCGCGAGGACGAGGAGGTACGCCGGGTAGCGCCGTTCGTTGCGGCCGTACGCCGGCGTCATCCGCGGCTCGCCATCAGCGTCGACACCTGGCGTGCCGGCGTCGGCCGGGCGGTGTGCGAGGCCGGCGCGGATCTGCTCAACGACGCGTGGCAGGGCGCGGACCCCGGATTGGCCGCGGTGGCCGCGGAGCACGGCGCGGGTGTGGTGTGCAGCCACGCGGGCGGGCTTGCACCGCGGACCGACCCGCACCGGGTGGCGTACGACGACGTGATGGCCGACGTGGTGCGCGTCGTCACCGACCTCGCCGAACGGGCGGTGGCCGCCGGCGTACGCCGGGACGGGATCCTCGTCGACGCGGCCCACGACTTCGGCAAGAACACCTACCACTCGCTCGAGGTGACCCGGCGGCTCGACGAGCTGGTCGCGACCGGCTGGCCGGTGCTGGCCGCCGTGTCGAACAAGAAGTTCCTCGGCGAGGTGCTCGACGCCGACAAGGACGGCCGGCTGGAGGCGACCCTCGCGGCGACCGCTGTCTGCGCGTGGCACGGGGCCATGGTCTTCCGGGCCCACCAGGTGAGCGCCACCCGGCGGGTGCTCGACACCGTCGGCGCGGTCCGCGGCACCCGCGCGCCCGCCGTCTCGCGCCGCGCCCTCGCCTGACGGCGACCCGCCGCAGTCGACCGGGTATACGTGGTCAACCGAGGGGCGGGTCAGGTGTCGGCCTCGAGGACCTCGTCGGGGGCGGCGGTGAGGGTCGGGGCACGGCCGGCGGCCAGCTCGGCCTCGATGGCGTCGAACGCGGCGGCGACATCGGTCACCCAGACCACGGCGTCCCGCGCCGGCGGCCGGACGAACTCGCGGGCGACCAGCAGGTCAACCTGGGTCCGCAGCCCCTCGTAGACCCCGTCGGGGTCGAGCACGACCACCGGCTTCGCGTGCATCGCGAGGGTGCGGGACACCCAGATCTCCAGCAGCTCCTCGAGGGTGCCCAGGCCGCCCGGCAGGGTGAGGAAGGCGTCGGAGCAGGCGTCCATCAGGCCCTTGCGCGAGCGCATGTCGTGGGTGACGAGCAGCTCGTCGGCGTCGCGGTCGGCCACCTCGAGGTCGAGCAGCACCTGCGGGATGACTCCGAGGGTGAAGGCGCCGCCGGCCCGGGCCGCTCGCGCGACCGCACCCATGCACGACACGCTGCCGGCACCGCTGACCAGGCTGTGCCCGCGAGCGGCCAGCTCGGTACCGACGGCGGCCGCCAGCTCGACGTACGACGGGTCGATCCGGTTGCTGGACGAGCAGAAGACGCAGACCGCCGCCACTACTCGGCGCCCTTGCGCGCCGCCTCGTCATCCGGCTCGGGGCGTCGCTCGTCCTCCGGTAACCCGCCCAGCCCGGCGGAGGCCGACTGGACGATCCGCACGGCCTCGGCGGGGTCGTCGGTGACGGTGAAGAGCGAGAGATCGCGCTCGGCGATCTTGCCGCCGGGCAACACGGTCGCCCGCAGCCAGTCGACCAGGCCGTCCCAGTAGGCGTGCCCGAGCAGGACGACGGGGAACGAGGTGACCTTCTTGGTCTGCACCAGGACCAGTGCCTCGAACAGCTCGTCGAAGGTCCCGAAACCGCCCGGCAGCACGATGAACCCCTGCGCGTACTTCACGAACATCGTCTTGCGCGCGAAGAAGTAGCGGAAGTCGACACCGATGTCGACCCACTCGTTCATGCCTTGCTCGAAGGGCAGCTCGATGCCCAGACCCACCGAGACGCCGCCGGCGAGGCAGGCGCCCTTGTTGGCGGCCTCCATCGCCCCGGGGCCGCCGCCGGTAATGACGGCGTACCCCGCCTCGGCCAGCCGCTTGCCCACCTCGATGGCCAACGCGTACTCGGGGTCGTCCTGGTGCACCCGCGCGGAGCCGAACACCGAGATGGCGCGCCCCAGCTCCGCCAGCGCGCCGAAGCCTTCAACGAACTCCGACTGGATCCGCAGGACGCGCCACGGGTCGGCGTGCACCCAGTCCGTCGGCCCCCGGGTGTCGAGCAGTCGCTGGTCGGTCGTGCTCCGCTCGACCTGGTTGCGCCGCAGCGTGACCGGGCCCTTGTGCGTCTCCCGCGGCCGGGCGGCCTCTGAGGCGCCCTCGTCGGGTGCGGTCGACTCGATGGCCATGCTGCGCAGGTTATCGACGACGGGCCGGTCAGGCCTCGCTGTGGCCCGCGATCCGCTCGCTGATGGCCCGCAGCCCGGCGACCTGCTCGGGATCGAGGCGGTCGAAGATGGCGGCGCGTACGGCGCTCACGTGCCCGGGAGCGGCCGCGACCAGCGCGTCCCAGCCCGCGTCGGTGAGCACCGCCAGGGCGCCGCGCCGGTCGGTGGGGTGGCGGTCCCGGCGTACCCAACCCTTCTCCTCGAGGCGAGCGACCGCGTGCGAGAGCCGGCTCGCCGAGGAAGTCGTCAGGCCCGCCAGCTGGCTCATCCGTAGGGTCCGGTCGGGTGCCTCCGAGAGCATCGCGAGGACCTGGTAATAGGCGTGCGGCATGCCGGCGTCGCGCTGCAGCTGGCGGTCCAGCGCGTCGTCGACCTGGGCGGCCGCGCGCAGGAAGGCCCGCCAGGCGCGCTGCTCCTCGGTGTCCAGCCAGCGGGTGCAGTCGGCCGGCTCGGTCGCGGACACCTCCAGCTCGGCGCGGTCGGAGTTCGGCATGGTCCTCCCCTTGTCGGACTCCAGGATACGGGGAATACTTGAAGTCTCAAGTTCTTTCCGATACCGTCTTTGTTGAGCATTCAACTATCCGTCACCACCGCCTCCCTGGGAGCCCGACATGCCGGTCCGCCGCCTCAACCACGCCGTGCTCTTCGTCCGCGACGTGGCGCGCAGCGTCGCCTTCTACTCCGAGGTCCTGGACTTCGCCCCGATCGAGGGGATGGACTCCCTGACCGGGGCGGCCTTCCTGCGCGCGCCGTCGTCGACCAACGACCACGACCTCGGACTGTTCGAGATCGGCAGCGCGGCCGGGGGCTCAGGCGCGGGCCGCAGCACGGTCGGCCTCTACCACCTCGCCTGGGAGGTCGAGACCCTCGCCGACCTGGCCGACATCTCCGCCAGGCTCTCCCAGCGCGGCGCCCTGGTCGGCGCCACCGACCACGGGACGACCAAGGCGCTCTACGCCAAGGACCCCGACGGGCTCGAGCTCGAGGTCATGTGGCTGGTCCCGGCCGACCGGCTGACCCCGGAGATCCTCGGTCAGCGCGTCAACCTCGCTCCCCTGGACCTGCCGGGCGAGATCGAGCGCTTCGGCGCGGACACCGTCGGCGGGCTGGGCATCTCGGTCCCCGCCCCCGCCTGACCCGTTCCGCCGGTACGCCGCCCGCCCCACCCCCGCCGATCCACCCCCGCCGATCCACCCCCGCAGACTGAAACGTTCGGCAGGCCGAATCGGATATTTCGGTTGCCGAACGTTTCAGTCGGCGATGTGTTGGCCCCCGCGGGCTCGGGCAGCGTCAGCCGCCGAGCCAGGCGCGCAGGACACGCTCGCACTCGTGGATCGGCGCGATGTCGCAGTACTCCTCGCGCTGGTGCGCCACCATCGGGTCGCCCGGGCCGTAGTTGACGGCCGGCACGCCGAGAGCCGAGAACCGCGCTACGTCGGTCCAGCCGAACTTCGGCGCCGGCTCGCGTCCGACCATCGCGACGAACGCGGCCGCCGCCGGGTGCGACAGCCCGGGTAGCGCACCGGGTGCCGAGTCAGCGATCCGTACATCGAAACCGTCGAGCACCCGGCGTACGACGTCGGCTGCCTCGTCCTCGTCCTTGCTCGGCGCGAACCGGTAGTTCAGGCTCACGACGCACACGTCGGGGATGACGTTGCCCGCCACTCCCCCGCTGATGCCGACGGCGTTGAGCCCCTCGCGGTAGGTAAGCCCGTCGATCGTCACCTCCTCGGGCTGGTACGCCGAGAGCCGGCGCAGCACCTCGCCCGCAGCGTGGATCGCGTTGCTACCCATCCACGAGCGGGCCGAGTGCGCGCGATGACCGGTCAGCACGACGTCGGCGCGCAGCGTCCCCTGGCAGCCGCCCTCGACGGTGGCGTTCGTCGGCTCCAACAGGACCGCGAAGTCGGCCGCCAGCCACTCGGGGTGCGACCGCGTGACCCGAAGGAGGCCGTTCCTCTCGGCCTCGACCTCCTCGTGGTCGTAGAAGACCAAGGTGACGTCGCGGTTCGGCTCGGGCAGGAGGGCCGCGAGTCGTAGCTGGACGGCGACGCCGCTCTTCATGTCCGTCGTGCCGCAGCCGTGAATGCGGTCACCGTCGACGCGGCACGGCAGGTTGCCGCCCACCGGCACGGTGTCGAGGTGGCCCGCGAGCACCACGCGCTCGTCGCGACCGAGCGAAGTGCGCGCGACGACCGTGTCGCCGTTGCGGTCGACCGTGAGGTGCCCGAGCCCGCGCAGCGCGACTTCGACGGCGTCTGCGATGCGGGCCTCGTTGCCGCTCACCGACTCGATGTCGCACAGCGCGACCGTCAGCTCGGCGGCGTCCACAGCGAGGTCCAGCATGGCGGCGTCGGTCACGCCCGGCACCCTACGAGGAGGTGAAGACGCAGAACTCGGTGCCCTCCCGGTCGGCAAGCACGTGCCAGTCGATGTCGTCGCCCAGCGCCCGCAGCACGGTCGCCCCCCTGCTGAGCAGCTCGTCGAGGTCGTCGCACACGACATCCCAGTGCCAGCGGTTCTTCACCGTCTTGGGCTCCGGCACGCGATTGAAGACGAGGAGCTCGAAGGGCGCGCCCGGCATCGCCTCGACCCAGCGCCACGGGTGCTCGGGGTCGGCTCCCGACGCTCCGCCGAGCGCGTCGTCCCACCAGTCGGCCTGGGCCTGCGGATCAGCGGTGTCGACAACCAGCTCGTAGAACCCACGGGGCCGGTCCTCCGCCGGCGCGAACACGCAGAACTCGTTGCCGCCGGGGTCGGCGCAGAGATGCCACCTGATCTCGTCGTCCGGCGCACGCAGCACGGTCGCGCCCAGGTCCAGGACGCGGTCGAGCTCGGTCCGTACGTCGGGATGTACCCGGTTCTTGACCGTCTTCTGCGGGCACCGGGTTCACCCAGGTCGTGCGCTCGACCGGGTCGCCGCGCAGGCACGTCACCCCGTCGTCCCGCTCATCGAAGGTCAGACCGACGATGGCGGCCCAGAACCGCGCCACCGGCCCTGGATCGGCCGGCTCCGTTGCATCGAGGCAGAGGTCCTTCCAGCGGGCGAGTGCCATGCGCCCGACGTTACCCACCACCGACGACGGCCGCCGCTCTGGCAGGCTGGCGCGATGACCGACCGCAGGATGGCCTACGGCATGGGCCTGTTCACGATGCACCGGGCCAGCGGCGACATCCTCGACGTCTGGTACCCGGAGCCGATGCTCGGCCTGCCCCCCGACGAGATCGGCCCCGAGGGCATCGACGACCTCAGGGTCGACGACCGCGACCGCGACACCACCCGGCAGGTCGTCCAGGTGGCCATCGACCTCGACGCGGCACCGCAGGACACCCCCGACATGTGGCTGCGGCTGCACCTCCTCTCGCATCGGCTCGTGCCACCGCACGGTCTGAACCTGACCGGTGTCTTCGGCCTGATGACCAACGTCGTCTGGACGAACTACGGCCCGTGCGCGGTCGACGGCTTCGAACGCACCCGGATGAAGCTGGCCCGCCGCGGTCCGGTGCAGGTGCTCGGCGTCGACAAGTTCCCGAGGATGGTCGACTACGTGCTGCCCAGCAGCGTGCGAATCGCCGATGGCGACCGGGTACGCCTCGGCGCGCATCTGGCAGCCGGCACGACCGTCATGCATGAGGGCTTCGTCAACTACAACGCCGGCACGTTGGGCGCCTCGATGGTCGAGGGCCGGATCAGTGCCGGCGTCGTCGTCGACGACGGGTCGGATGTCGGCGGCGGCTCGTCGATCATGGGCACGCTGTCCGGCGGCGGCACCGAGGTGATCCGCGTCGGCAAGCGATGCCTGATCGGCGCCAACGCCGGCATCGGCATCTCCCTCGGCGACGACTGCGTTGTTGAGGCCGGCTGCTACGTCACGGCCGGCACCAAGGTGACCCTGCAGGACGGGTCGGTGGTCAAGGCGCGTGAGCTCTCCGGCCGCGACGACCTGTTGTTCTGGCGCAACTCGGTGACCGGCGCCGTCGAGGTCGTCGCGCGATCCGGCAGCTGGGGCTCTCTCAACGCCGCCCTGCACGCGAACGACT
Source organism: Actinomycetes bacterium (assembly GCA_036269735.1). Classification (GTDB taxonomy): domain Bacteria; phylum Actinomycetota; class Actinomycetes; order JACCUZ01; family JACCUZ01; genus DATBDW01. Next base: position 4,442 of record DATBDW010000050.1, on the reverse strand, counting down.
GACTCAGCGGCGGGCTTTCGCGCGGTCCCACAGCCTCCCGGCGCGGGCTCCTCAGCCAGCGGGCACTGGCGCCTCCAGGAGGTCCGCCAACCGGTGGCGGACATCGGCGAGAACGCGCCCGTCCGAGGTCCAGTCCCACCACGAGGTGGCCGCCGGTGCGAGCAGCGCGTCCACCTGAGCCGCCTGTCCCCGGGCCCGCAGCATCGAGACATAGTCATAGTCGTCCATGCCGTCGCGCACCATCGCCAGTCGGATCGACGGCACCACGCCCACCACACCCGCCGGTCGCCCCGGGTAGACCAGGGTGCCGTCGCCCGGGTAGCAGCAGCTCGTCGGGTAGGCGTAGGTCGGGTCGCGCCACGGGTCTCGCTGCGGCTGGTCGACGGCCCAGTAGAGCAACCCGTCGACGTCCTGCGACGCGTTGAGGAAGCCACCGAGGACGCGGTAGTTGGTGACCGGGAAGTCCAGCTCCCAGCTCGGCGTACGGCGACCCTGCACGAGCGCCTGGTAGGACCACACCCGGCCGCCGGCGGCCTCGATCTGCTGGCGCACCGCTGGGTCCAGGAGGCGCAGCTGCCACGGCGTCATCACCCAGATGTCGACCACCGGGCGGCCGGTCCCGTCGTCCATCAGTTCGGGCCGCGGGACGACCGTGACCATCTGATCGACCCCCGCCGCGTGCAACACCCGGGCCCAATTCAGCAGTTGTTCGACCACCCCGGGGCAGTGAGTCACCTCGTCGGCCGTGTAGTCGTACAGCTCCGTCGACTCCGGGTGCCGGGCCATGGCGGCGCGCACCGTCGCCACTGACGGCGGACCGGTCATGTCGCAGTTCAGTGCGTCGGCGCCGCTGGAGAGCCTGAGGTCGACCGATCGCAGGCCGAGCGCCGGCTCGCGTGCAGCCTCCACCGGATTGGGCTGCACCCGGTAGCGCAGCAGCAGGTCCTCGACGGCCGGGCGACGGTTGCCGATCTGGCGGATGCCGAATCTCGACCCAGCGGTGGGCGTCGCCGGCAACGTCGCGTCGCGCACCTGCAGGGCGACCGTGCCGTGCCGGGATCCGTGGCCGCTCGTCACCGTCCACGTGCCGGTATAGCGACCGGGAGTGGCCGACCGCGGCACGGTGACGTCCACCCAAACCGGCTGGACGTGTCCGGCCACCACCTCGAACGGCGCCGCGGGGACGCGGGCTCCCCGGTCGGGGCGCCGGCCGGTCACCGGGTCGATGAACGGGACGAGGGCGTCGGGGAACGACGGCCAGGCGATGGGCCGACCCGACCAGGCCGGACTGTGGTGCGGGACCCGCACGTACTGCTCCCGGAACAGGGCGATGCTGCGGCCGCCGATCCGGCTCCCGCCGGGACCGACGAGCGGCGAGACGGTCAGCGACACCCCGGACAGGGAGCCGCCCACGGCCCGCACAGCGACCTGGAAGGACTCCGTCTCGCCGCGCAGCGCCTCGATCGACGTCGCAGTACGGTGCCCGGGTTCCGACCAGGACGGTATGCGCACCGTCGATGGCATCACCCAGGCCACCGGTGACCCCGCAGACCCTGCCGCGACCGGTCCGGCCTGCGCGAGGAGACCGGCCGGCGCCCCGACGAGGAGTGCCGGCAGCACGAGCAGCCCGGCGAGCCGAACGCGCGCCACCATCCGGCCACCTCTCCCCCGTGCCATGGCCCCGAGTATCCCGCCCCGTCGGGGAGGCCACAAAGGGGCGCGCGGTGTTGAGTCGCCATCGCGGACCGGCGCGCAACGATCCGGACACGGGTTCTGGCGGGTTGCGACCCGGTCGGTGACCCTCGAGAGGTGGGGAACGCGGGGCACACCGTCGCGGCGGGGCTGCTCGCGCTGCTGCTCGTCGCGTGCACCCGACAGGCCGCGCCCGAGCAATCGGTCGATGCCGGTACGCACACACCGCCCGCACCGAGCGCGGTGCTCGTCAGCGACTGCTGGGTGCCCACGGCGGGCGGCAACGTGGCGTTCTCGGGCGACGAGGCGCGGGCCCTGACAACCCGGGCCGGGCAGCTCGGCCGGCGCACCTCCGACGGTGCCGCAGTCGCCGGACGCCTCACGGCCGCCGTGCTGGCCGCCGCGCCCGAGGCCGGCCGCGACCGAGCAGCGGACGTCGCCGGCGGGCTGGCCGGCGTACCGCGGGCCAACCGCCTGGTCTGCGGCTACGCCCGGTCAGCCGCCGAGCCACAGCGGCCGGCCGCGAACGGCCTCGTCCCCCGCGCCAATCTGCTGCGAACCGCTTGGACGCGGGTGTTCGGGACGCTGCCGGCCGGTGGCTTCGCCCCAGGGGGCGTCAGCACGGGTCACGTGGACGGCTCCGCGCACTACGAAGGTCGTGCGATGGACGTGTTCTTCCGTCCCCTCGGTGACGACGAGCAGCGGCGTCGCGGCTGGGTCTTCGCCCAGTGGGTGCTGGCGCACGCGCCCGAGCACCAGGTCCTGTCGGTCATCTACGACGACCACATCTGGACGTCGTGGGCGGCCGGTTCCGGTTGGCGGGACCACGTGCATCCCGGCCAGACCTTCGCCCACCGGAGCAATGTCGTGCTCCGCCACCTCGACCACGTGCACGTGGCCGTCGAGAGCGGCGAGCCCTTCACCGGCTGATCCCGTCGTCGACCGGCCCGTCCCGAGGTCGATCGCGTCATGTCCCGCTGTCGTCGGTGCGGGTCAGATCAAGGGCGCCTGGATGAGGACGGCGACTCGCGTCGGTGCGCGACTCTCCGGTAGTCGGACCGAGGAACACACAGTGTCGGCCGTTGTGGCACGTTCCGGGCCTTGGATGGCGGCCACTGTGTGCTGTTAGGTCCGAGAGTGAGGTCCGAGACGTCCGCACGAGACGACGCAACGGCGGCGCACGAACCACTGCCGCATCCATCCTCAACGGCCCCGCTGTTGACGTGACGCACACCACCGCGCCTCGACGCAGCCGTCGACTCCCGGCTGAGCATCGTTCCGTAGGAAGTCGTGGCCCACCGAGGCAAACAAGGCACGGTCAGCCCGAGGTGATCACGGAACCGTGATCAACTGCGGGGCGGTGTGGTCCGCAGGCGGTCGGCGGCGGCGGCGACGCGCTCGTCGGTCGCGGTCAAGGCGACTCGCACGTGCCGGCGACCGGCAGCACCGTAGAACTCACCCGGCGCGACGAGGACACCGATCGACGCGAGGGACTCGACCGAGGCCCAGCAGTCCTCGTCCCGGGTCACCCACAGGTAGAGCCCCGCAGCGGAGTCCTCGACCCGCCAGCCAGCGTCGGCGAGGGCCGACCGCAAGAGCGCGCGACGAGCGCCGTACCGCTCCCTCTGCTCGCGGACGTGCGTGTCGTCGGCGAGGGCTGCCACCATCGCGGCCTGAACCGGCGCGGGCACGATCATGCCGGCGTGCTTGCGCACCGCGAGCAGCTCAGCGACCAGGGCCGGATCGCCGGCCACGAACGCGGCGCGGTAGCCGGCCAGGTTGGACCGCTTGGACAGCGAGTAGACCGCCAGCAGGTTCTCGTGGCTGCCGCCGCAGACCCGCGGGTCGAGGACCGAGGGGGCGCCGGAGTCGGCGAGCTCGTCCCAGCCGAGCTCCGCGTAGCACTCGTCCGAGGCGACCACGACGCCACGCTCACGAGCCCAGTCGACGACCTTGCGCAGGTGCTCGACGGGAAGTACGCGGCCGGTCGGGTTGCTCGGCGAGTTCAGCCAGAGCAGCCGGACCCGCTGCGGACCGATAGCCGTCAGCGAGTCGCTGGGCAGCGGCATCGCGCCCGCGAGGCGAGCACCCACGTCGTACGTCGGGTAGGCGATCTCCGGATGTACGACGACGTCGCCGGGTCCCAGCCCCAGCAGCGTCGGCAGCCATGCGACCAGCTCCTTCGAGCCGATCGTCGGCAGCACCGCCGCCGGGTCGACCCCGGGCACACCCCGGCGGGCGTACCACGCGCTGACGGCCTGCCGCAGCGCTGGCGTGCCTGCCGTCAGCGGGTAGCCCGGCGCGTCGGCCGCAGCGGCTAGGGCCCGCTGGACCGACTCGGGCGTCGGGTCGACCGGCGTACCGACCGACAGGTCGACGACGCCGCCGGGGTGAGCGCCGGCCCGCTCGGCCAGAGGGGCCAGCCGGTCCCAGGGGAACTCCGGCAGCCGGCCCGACACCGGAACGGCGCCGGTCGTCACCGGACTGCTCAGTGCGCTGCGTCGGTGTTCTGCGGGGGAAGTGCGGCGATCAGCGGGTGGTCCTTGTCGATCTTGCCGAGCTTGGCGGCGCCGCCGGGCGAGCCGAGGTCGTCGAAGAACTCGACGTTCGCCTTGTAGTAGTCCTTCCACTGCTCCGGCGTGTCGTCCTCGTAGAAGATGGCCTCGACGGGGCAGACGGGCTCGCAGGCGCCGCAGTCGACGCACTCGTCCGGGTGGATGTACAGCATCCGGTTGCCCTCGTAGATGCAG
>DATBDW010000049.1:0-3905 GCA_036269735.1 Actinomycetes bacterium | reverse complement strand
CATCCGGGGCAGCCGGGTCGGTGCCGGCCCCATGGGAGAGGCCGAGCGCGGTGAGTCCGCGCCCCGGTTCCGCATCTCGTACTGGTGCGCGAACGGCCACGAGACCCGTCCCAGCTTCGCCGAGGACAGCCAGGTGCAGGCCCCGGAGATCTGGGACTGCCCGCGGTGCGGCTTCCCGGCCGGGCAGGACGAGGCGAACCCGCCGTCGCCTCCGCGGACCGAGCCGTACAAGACGCACCTCGCCTACGTGAAAGAGCGGCGCAGCGACGCCGACGGTGCGGCGATCCTCGAAGAGGCGCTGGCCAAGCTCCGCGGCAACTGACGCCCGGGCCGTGCCCGGACCGCTGGACGGCGTCCTCGTCGTCGACCTGTCTCGCGCGCTGGCCGGGCCGCACGCAGCGATGATGCTCGGGGACCTCGGCGCGCGCGTCATCAAGGTCGAGAACCCGGACGGCGGCGACGACAGCCGTGGCTGGGGCCCGCCGTTCGTCGACGAGCACGGCGTCAGCGACCACGGCGAGAGCACCTACTTCTTCTCCTGCAACCGGAACAAGGAGTCGGTCACCGCCGACCTGAAGTCCGCCGCAGGTCGTGACCTGCTGACCCGGCTGGTGCGTCGCGCCGACGTGCTCGTCGAGAACTTCCGGACCGGCGTGATGGACCGGCTCGGGTTCGGCACGGATCGGCTGCACGAGCTGAACCCGCGTCTGGTGGTGCTGTCCATCTCCGGCTTCGGCCACGACGGCCCCGAAGGCGGCCGCGCGGGCTACGACCAGATCGCCCAGGGCGAGGCCGGCCTGATGTCGTTGACGGGCACCGGGCCGGGCGAGCCGATGCGTGTCGGCGTACCGATCGGTGACGTGCTGGCCGGCATGTACGGCGCGTACGGCGTCGTTGCTGCCCTGCACGAGCGGGACCGCACCGGTGCCGGGAAGGTCGTTCGCACATCGCTGCTCGCCGCGATCGTCGGCGTGCACGCCTTCCAGGGCACGCGGTACACGGTCACCGGCGAGGTGCCCTACGGGCAGGGCAACCATCACCCGTCGATCTGCCCTTACGGGTTGTTCTCCTGCGCAGACGGGCTGCTGCAGATCGCCGTCGGCAGTCAGGGGCTGTGGCGGCGGCTGGCCGCGGAGTTCGAGCTGCCCGTCGACGCCGCGGGCTTCGCGACCAATGCCGAACGCGTCCGCAACCGGGACGCCGTGGTGGACGCGGTCAACGCCGCGTTCGCCCCGGTGCCGCTGGCCGAGCTGCTCCCGCAGCTGGACCGGATCGGCGTACCGGCCGGTGAGGTGCGCACCCTGGACCGGGTCTACGGCTGGGACCAGACCGTGTCGCAGGGCTTGCTCGTCGAGGTGGAGCACGCGCTGGCCGGGCGGCTGACACTGCCCGGGCCGCCGTTGCGCTTCGACGGCGACGAGCCGCGCCAACACCTGGCCCCGCCGCTGCTCGGCCAGCACGACGAATCGGTACGACGGTGGCTGGACGACGCCGAGGCCGACCCCCCGCCGTGACCGACCGGAGCGAGCGCCAACACCCTCCCGAAATGATCACGTTAACGTGGTCGTTTCGCCCTGGGCTCGGCTTATGGACCGCGCCCAGACCGAAGTAGCTGTGCCCAGGCGAGGGTGACCGGCTGCACGCGCCGACAATCCACAGCCAGCCCTTCGTTCGTGCTTGTCCACAGATGCCGCGCGACGGTGCCGTAGCGGAAGCCTGGTCGGACATCGTCGCCGTCATGGATGGCGAATTGGCGCGATTGGCCGCAGCCCAAGGCGGCTTCGTCTACCGCTGGCAGGCGCTCGACCTCGGCTGCACGCAGTCTGAGATCGACGCACGGCTGCGCCACAACGAGTGGGTTCGGGTCCGCCGCGGGGCGTACGCAGAGAGGGCTGTCGTGACGGATCTCGACGCGGGCGGCCGGCATGTCCTCGTCGTGCGCGCAGTAGTGGGCGCGCTGTCGGGGCAAGTGGTTGTCACCGGGCACTCTGCGCTGGCCATGTTCGGCGTCCCTCTCTGGGGCGTGCAATTCGACCAGGTACATGTGCACCGTCAGGCTGGCAAGTCCTCCCGCCGGGAGGCCGGTGTCGTCCACCATCGCGGCGCGTTGCCGGAGTCCGAGGTTGTCGAGGTCGCTGGCTTGCTCGTCGCCGTCCCGGAGCGGGCAGTCGTCGCGGCGTGTCGTACGTCGACGTTCGAAGCAGGCGTGGTGGCGGCCGACGGTGCACGCCGGCTCGGCGACTTCGACGTCGCGCGCGCGCGGGACATCGTGGACCGCGAACGGGACTGGCCTCGCTCCGGGAGCGCGGCGTCCGCACTGTTCTTCTCGGACCCGCGAGCGGCAACCGTCGGCGAGTCTCGAGCCCGGGTCCTGCTCGCGCGGATCGGTGCCCCCAAGCCAGACCTCCAGCGCAGGATCGTCGACGACGCGGGCCGGCAACTTGGGATATGCGACTTCTACATCGACGAGCACTCCACGGTGGTCGAGTTCGACGGCAAGCTGAAGTACGGGCGCGCCTTGTACGAGAAGACCGGACGGATCGAGGACGTGAACCTCGGAGATATCGTCTGGCAGGAGAAACTTCGCGAGGACTCGTTCCGCGACTACGGCCACGAAGTCGCACGGCTGGTCTGGTCGGAGCTCGATGGTCATGACCGGCAGGTCCGGGTCCGACTCGACCGCACCTTCGCGCGAGGAGCGCCTCGCACGCTGACGGCGTGACCGCACTGGGCGCGGCGTTTCACCCCTGGGCGCGGCCTACAAGCCGCGCCCAGGACCGATCGACCACGTTAACGTGATCATTTCGGGGAAGGGTGGCGGCGCGGGGCCGGGCGGGTGAGGGGCCACTAGGGTCCTCGCCATGCGGGTGCTGATCGCTCTCGGCGGCAACGCCATGACGGGGCCGGACGGCGGCGCCACGCCGCAGGAGCAGGACGACGCGGTGCGCGCCGCGATGGAGCACGTCGCCGACCTGGTCGCTGCCGGTATCGAGGTCGTGCTCACTCACGGCAACGGGCCGCAGGTGGGCAACCTGCTGGTGAAGAACGAGCTCGCCGCGCACGTCGTCCCGCCGGTGCCGCTGGACTGGTGCGGCGCGCAGACCCAGGCGACCATCGGCTTCCTGGTCATCGACGCGCTGGACCGGGCCCTCGCCACGCGCGGGATCGACCGGCGTACGGCGGCGATCGTGACCCGCACACTGGTCGACGGCGCCGACCCGGGCTTCACCCGGCCGACCAAGCCGATCGGGCGCTACCTGCCGGCCGACCAGGCCGCGACCCTCGTCGAGCACGGCCAGACCTGGGAGGACCGCGGTGCGCGCGGCTGGCGGCGGGTGGTGGCCTCACCGGAGCCGCTGGAGGTGCTCGACGCGCCGACCATCAAGCTGCTCGCCGACACGGGGTACGTCGTCGTCGGTGCCGGCGGTGGCGGCATCCCGGTCGTGCGCGACCCCGACGGCACGCTGCGCGGCGTCGAAGCCGTCATCGACAAGGACCTGTCCGCCGCACTGCTGGCGCCCGCGGTCGGCGCGGACGTCCTCGTCATCGCCACCGACGTCGAGCACGTCCTGCTCGGCTACGGCACGCCGCAGCCGAGGCCGGTCGAGCGAGCCACCCCTGCCGAGCTGCGGGGGTACGCCGAGGGCGACGAGTTCGCGAGCGGCAGCATGGGCCCCAAGGTCGAGGCCGTCGTGCGGTTCGTCGAGAATGGCGGCCGCCGCGCCGTGATCACATCGCTGGAACGGATCGAGGACGCCGTCCACGGTCGGGCCGGCACCGTCGTCGAAGAGGAGAGGTCGGGAGACCATGGCTGACACGCCCCTGCCCATCGAGGTCCACAAGGTCGCGATCGAGAGCGTGTCGGACGCCACGGGACTCGCCGAGCTGATCGACAAGGGTCTCGT
>DATBDW010000048.1:0-7791 GCA_036269735.1 Actinomycetes bacterium | reverse complement strand
GGTCGGGCCGGCACCGTCGTCGAAGAGGAGAGGTCGGGAGACCATGGCTGACACGCCCCTGCCCATCGAGGTCCACAAGGTCGCGATCGAGAGCGTGTCGGACGCCACGGGACTCGCCGAGCTGATCGACAAGGGTCTCGTAGAGGCCGACAACGTCATCGCCGTCATCGGCAAGACCGAGGGCAACGGCGGCGTCAACGACTACACCCGGATCATCGCCGACCGCGCCTTCCGCGAGGTGCTCGAGGCGAAGGGCACCCGGCCGATGGCCGACATCCGGCAGATCCCGATCGTGTGGTCCGGCGGTACGGACGGCGTCATCTCGCCGCACGCCACGATCTTCGCCACCACCACCGCCGACAAGGTGCCGGCGACCGACGAACCTCGCCTGTCGGTCGGCTACGCGATGAGCGAGCAGATCTTCCCCGAGGACATCGGGCGGCTGCCGATGGTCGAGAAGGTCGCCGCTGGGGTGAAGATCGCGATGGAGCGGGCCGGCATCACCGACCCCGCGGACGTGCACTACGTGCAGACCAAGACCCCGCTGCTCACCCTCGAGACCATCACCGACGCGAAGAGCCGCGGCAAGGAGGTCTGGACCGAGGACACCCTCAAGTCGATGGACGTCTCCAACTCGACGACCGCGCTCGGCATCGCGGTCGCCCTCGGCGAGATCGGCATGCCCAGGGCCGAGCAGATCCACAAGGACCTCTCGCTGTTCTCCTCGGTCGCGTCCTGCTCGTCCGGCGTCGAGCTCGACCAGGCGCAGATCGTGGTGCTGGGCAACGTCCGCGGTGTCGGCGGCCGGTTCCGCATCGGGCACAGCGTGATGAAGGACGCCCTCGACGCGGACGGCGTCTGGGAGGCGATCCGCAGCGCCGGCCTCGACGACCTGCCCGACCGCCCGCACAGCAGCGACCTCAAGGGCCGCGTCGTCAACGTGTTCTGCAAGTGCGAGGCCGACCCGACCGGCCGGGTACGCGACCGGCGCAACATCATGCTCGACGACTCCGACGTGCACTGGCACCGCCAGATCAAGTCCTGCGTCGGTGGCGTCGTCGCATCGGTCACCGGCGACCCGGCGGTGTTCGTGTCGGTCGCGGCGGTGCACCAGGGTCCGTCCGGCGGCGGCCCGGTGATCGCCATCGTCGAGCCGGACGTCTGAGCCGCGTCACCCCGCGGCGCCGAGCAGCCGCACCACGGTTGCGTCCGACGTCTGGCCGAAGTCGGCGTACCACTGGCTGACCGCGCCGAACCTGGCCGCGACCACCAGCGCCACCACCTCCGATCCCTCTGCCTCGAGGACCGGCACGGTGGCGGCCGCAACGACCGGCACCGCGACCAGGACGCGGGCGGCGCCGGCGGCGCGCAGGTCGCGGATGGCCGCCCGCGCGGTCACCCCCGTGGCGATGCCGTCGTCGACGAGCACTGCCGTGCGTCCGGCCACTGGGGTCCGGGCGCGGCCGGCACGGTACGCCGATACCCGCCGGCGCAGCTCGGACCGCTCCGCCTCCACGGCGTCGATCAGGTCCCCCGGCGCGAGCCCGGTCCGGTCCAGGAGCCCGGTGTCCCACACCACCGCGCCGTCCTCGCCCACCGCGCCGAGGCCCAGCTCGGGACGGGCCGGGTGGCCGACCTTGCGCACCACCAGGACGTCCAGGGGGAGAGACAGCTCCGCGGCGACTGGCGCCGCGACCTCGATCCCGCCGCGGGCCAGGCCGAGCACCACGGCAGCCGCCGCAGAGTCGAGCCTCGGGCCGAGCAGCTCCGCGAGGCGCTGCCCGGCGGCAGCGCGGTCCGCGAACCGGGTGACCTCCACGGGCACTACGCTCCCGCCGGTGCCTGCCGACCCGCCAGCCCGGAGCATCCCCGATCCCGGTTTCGCCGGTGACACCGGTGAGCCCGACCCCCGGCTGACGGCGGCGCTGGAGGCGGTCACCGCCGACCCGGCCCGGCTCCCCGAGCTCCTCGCCGCCCTGCATCAGGTGCGCGTGGTCGCGCCGGTCGTGGCCCAGGTGGGGGAGACCGCCATGTCATCGACGGGCCGGCTGCAGGAGAAGTCGGCGGACATCGCCGTACCCCTGCTGCTCGACGGCACCGGCAGTCGCGCGCTGCTCGTCTTCAGCGGTACGCCAGCGCTCGCGCGCTGGGACCCTGCGGCCCGCCCGGTGCCCGTCCTCGGTGCCCGGGCCGCCGAGGTGGCCCTGGCCGAGGGAGCGGAGGCGATCGTCCTGGACGTCGCCGGACCTGACCCGGTGACGCTGCCCCTGCTCGAGGTGCGCGCGCTCGCCGAGGGGCGCGGCCGGGTGCCGGCCTGGACCGACCCGGCGCTCCAGCGTGCGGTGGCGACGGTGCTGGGGGGCGAGCCGGCTGCCCGGTCGGCGCACCTGGACCCCTGCGCCGGGGCGGATGCGCGCCTGACAATCGTCGTGGATCCCGGCGTCGACCCCACCGCGATCGGCGCTCGACTGGTCGCCGCACTGACGGCCGTGGCCGAGGTCGCCGGTGGCGTCCGCGGCCTCGAGATCACCGTCGTGCACGCCTGAGCTCGCCGATCGAAGTGGCCTCTTCGGCGGGCGGGATGGCTGAGGTCAAGACGGCTTGGAGGAGGGAGCTGCTCGCCCGCCGTCCGCGACCGTCACGAGTGAACCGGCCCTGTTGCAGGAACGCGATGGTTAGCTGGCGCACGTTGGTGGACTCCGTCGCCCGAAATCCAGCCACGTCGCGCCACCTGACGCCGTGGACCGGCTTGGGGGGCCGGGATGTGAGACCAGCGGCCCGTCACTGCGTTCGGTGGCGCGTTGCGGCTGGCCAGTCGGCCTTGGGGTCATCCGCAACGCGCCAGTCGTGCGCAGGGACCGGACACCTCCGGCCCGGTCCGGGGGCGGCGGAGTTCGAGGCGTTCGGCCACTGACCGCCGCCCCGGCCGGGCGGGCCACCTCGGGGGTTGGCCCGCCCGGCCGGGAGGCTGGTAACCTGACTCACTGACCGACCCGGGTGCTGGTAGCCCGGGTGGCAAGCGGAGTCCGCTCCCACCTGCCGGCCGCCGATCTATCAGGCCGTCGGGTTCCCCGGTCAAACCGGTACCCGTCCTCCGGGACGGCGCCGGGCGAGGCTCTCGGCGTCCCTCTTCCAGGGACTACGAGGTCTCGACGGGGTGTTGTGGCTTCCGTGAGCTCCGGGCACGGAAGCCTTTTTCGTGCCCGGGGTCCTTGAGAGCCATATCGAGGAGGCCCCATCAGCACTGAGCCCAGGATCAACGACCGGATCCGCGTCAACGAGGTGCGGCTTGTCGGTCCCAACGGTGAGCAGGTCGGCATCGTCGCCATCGGCGACGCGCTGCGGCTGGCCCAGGAAGCGGATCTCGACCTCGTCGAGGTCGCTCCGATGGCCCGCCCGCCCGTCTGCAAGCTCATGGACTACGGCAAGTTCAAGTACGAGACAGCACAGAAGGCCCGCGAGTCCCGCAAGAACCAGGTCAACACGGTCATCAAGGAGATGAAGCTCCGGCCGAAGATCGACCCGCACGACTACGAGACCAAGAAGGGTCACGTGGTCCGGTTCCTCAAGCAGGGCGACAAGGTCAAGATCACGATCATGTTCCGCGGCCGGGAGCAGTCCCGTCCCGAGCTCGGCTACCGGCTCCTGCAGCGCCTGGCCGGGGATGTCGCGGAGCTCGGTTTCGTGGAGTCCGCACCCAAGCAGGACGGTCGCAACATGATCATGGTGCTCGGACCCATGAAGAAGAAGTCCGAGGCCCGCGCCGAGCGCGCCGCCGACAAGGCCCGCCGGGAGACCCCGGAGGACCTCGGCAGCGACACCGCGGCGAACGACGTACCCGACGTCACAGCCGAGACCGACCAGCCCGACCGGCCCGACCAGCCCGTGTCCGCAGCGCCGGTCGAGACCCCGTCGGCTGCCGAGCAGCCCGCCTGACCCGCCGCACGACCAGACCGCACGAGCCAGACAGCCGACGACCCGACGCAGCTTCTAATCGAGGAGACCGACCCGAGATGCCGAAGAACAAGACGCACAGCGGCGCGAAGAAGCGCTTCCGCCTGACCGGCTCCGGCAAGGTCATGCACGAGCAGGCCAACAACCAGCACGGCTTCGAGAAGAAGTCCGCGCGGCGGGTCCGCGCGCTGTCGATCGACACCGTGACCTCTGCGGCCGACGTCAAGAAGGTCAAGCGCCTGCTGGGCAAGTAAGCCCGCCACCTGCCCACAGTCCACGGCCGTCCGGCCAGCAGCCAGCAGCCAGCACCCAGCAGTCAGCAGCCAAGGGCTGCGCATCCCCAAGGAGACCACCCATGGCACGCGTCAAGCGGGCAGTGAACGCCCACAAGAAGCGTCGCGAGACCCTCGAGCGGGCCAGCGGATACCGCGGCCAGCGGTCCCGTCTGTACCGCAAGGCCAAGGAGCAGGTCACCCACTCCATGGTCTACGCCTACCGCGACCGCAAGGCGCGCAAGGGCGATTTCCGTCAGCTGTGGATCCAGCGGATCAACGCCGCGGCGCGCGCCAACGGCATGACCTACAACCGGTTCATCCAGGGTCTCAAGGCTTCCGGCGTCGAGGTCGACCGTAGGGTGCTCGCCGACATGGCGGTCAACGACGCTCCGGCGTTCGCCACCCTGGTCGAGCTCGCCAAGGCCAGCCTGCCGAGCACCGCCGCCGCCAAGGACGAGACCGCCGCCTGAGACCGTGACGCCCTCGGCGGTGCCACCCCGCCAACCAGGGCCGGAGCTGACCTCGACCCGGGCTCCCCGGGTGAAGGCCGCGCAGCGCCTGGCCAAACGGGCGTTCCGCGCCCGTGCAGGCCGCTTCCTCGCCGAGGGACCACAGGCCGTGCGGGAGGCGGTCGGCCGTTCCGGCACGGTGCACGAGCTCTTCGTCACCCACGACGCCGGTGAGCGGTACGCCGACATCGTCGCGGCCGCTGCGGCGGGCGGTGCCCCGGTGCACCTGGTGAGCGGCGAGGTGATGCTCGCGCTCTCCCAGACCGTGACCCCGCAGGGGCTGGTGGCCGTCTGCGGCGTCATCGACGTACCGCTCCCGGACCTGCTCGTGACCGCGCCCCGTCTGGTCGCCGTCCTCGCCCACGTCCGCGACCCCGGCAACGCGGGCACCGTCCTGCGCGCCGCCGACGCCGCCGGAGCCGGCGGCGTGGTGCTCACGGGTGACAGCGTCGACCCCTACAACGGCAAGTGCGTGCGCGCGTCGGCCGGGAGCCTGTTCCACCTGCCGGTGGTCGTCGGTCGCGACGCCGCCGACGAGCTGCCGGCGCTGCGGGCCGCCGGTCTGCGGGTCCTGGCCGCCGACGGCCACGCCGACACCGACCTCGACGAGGCGACCGACTCGGGTCTGCTCGACGGGCCGACCGCATGGGTGTTCGGCAACGAGGCCTGGGGGCTGCCGCCCGACACCCGGGCACTGGCGGACCGCGTGGTGCGGGTCCCCATCCACGGCCGCGCCGAGTCACTGAACCTGGCGACCGCCGCGGCGGTGTGCCTCTACGCCTCCGCCCGGGCACACCGCGCTCAGCCGTCCGGCTGACCCGCGGGGGCCGCAGAGCCGACTGACCTACGGCCGCTGAGCCGATCAACGCGGTGGCGCCCGTCGGTAGGCTCGTTGGGGTGAAGGAGGTCACCGCGTCCGAGGTCAACGCGTCCTACGACGACCATCCCGACGGCGTGGTCGTGGCCGACGCGCGGGCGACGGTCGTCGCCTTCAACCGGGCCGCCGAACGCATCACCGGCGTCGCGGCCGCAGCGGCCCTCGGCAAGGACCTCGAGGATGCGCTGCCCCTGGAGGGGCTCGACGGCCGGGCCTGGTGGCCGTGCGCCCGTCCGTACGACGGGCTGGTCAGCGCCACCGGACACCCTGAGCGCAACCTGATCCTCCCCGACGGGCACGAGGTGCTCGTCACCTCGCGCTACATCCGCGACCATCCCCGCGGGCCGGTCACCCGGGTCGTCGTCGCCATCCGCGGAACCCGGGCCCGGGCCCGGGAGGAGCTCAGCCGCGCCGAGCTGGTGTCCACGGTCGCGCACGAGCTCCGCTCGCCGCTGACCAGCGTGAAGGGGTTCACGGCGACCCTGCTCGCCAAGTGGGACCGGTTCACCGACGAGCAGAAGCGGCTGATGCTCGAGACCGTCGAGGCCGACGCCGACCGGGTCACCCGGCTGATCACCGAGCTCCTCGACATCGCCCGGATCGACTCCGGGCGGCTGGCGATCCGCCGGCAGGCCGTCGACCTGGGCCGCGTCATCGGGCGGCACGTGGCCGCCATGGAGGCGCACGGGGAGGACCCCTCGCGGTTCGTGGTCGTCGTCTGCGGCGGGATCCCGGAGATGTGGGTCGATGCCGACAAGCTGGACCAGGTGCTGGGCAACCTGCTGGAGAACGCGCTGCGCCACGGGGCCGGCACGGTGACCATCGAGGCCGCACCGGAAGGGGATCCGGCCACGGGAGCCTCGGTGACGATCACGGACGAGGGCGAGGGCATCCCCGACGAGGCGCGGGATCGCGTGTTCACGCGGTTCTGGCGGTCCGGCCGGCGTGGCGGGACCGGTCTCGGCCTCTACATCGTGCGCGGCCTGGTCGAGGCGCACGGGGGACGCATCGAGGTGGGCCGCGGCCCCTCCGGCGGTGCGAGGTTCCGATTCGTGCTGCCCGCCGCGACCCCCGACTTCGCCGACTAGCGGCGCCCGGGTCCGCGGCGGGCCACACCCGCCGTCCCCTGTTGTGGACGCAGACACATCGCCGCGTCGGCGCGCCCGGTGCGCCAGCGTCCACAACACGCCCGACTCCTAGACTCGGGCGCGCCACGACCTCCCGGAGACCATTCATGTCCGCACCGAACAAGCCCTACGACCCTGTGCAGGTGACCCCCCTGAACGCCGACGAGGTCGAGCAGGCCGGCGCCGCCGCCCTGGCCGCGATCGCGGCCGCCCCGGACCTGGAGGCGCTGAAGGCCGTCCGGATCCGGCACGCCGGGGACCGGTCGCCCCTGGCGCTGGCCAACCGCGAGATCGGCGCGCTGCCCCCGGCGGCCAAGGCCGAAGCCGGGAAGCGGGTCGGCAGCGTGCGGCGCGCGGTCGCCGAGGCACTCACCGCCCGGCAGGGCGAGCTCGAGGCCCGGCGCGACGCCCGCGTCCTCGTCGAGGAGGCCGTCGACGTGACGCTGCCCTGGGACCGCGTGCCGCCCGGAGCACGGCACCCCCTCAACACCCTCGTCGAGCGCGTCGCCGAGCTGTTCCTGGCGATGGGCTTCGAATGGTCCGAAGGTCCCGAGGTCGAGGCCGAGTGGATCAACTTCGACGCGCTGAACATGCCGCCCGGGCACCCGGCCCGCACGTTGCAGGACACCTTCTGGGTGGGGTCGGACACGTCCGGTGTCGTGCTGCGCACCCAGACCTCCCCGGTGCAGATCCGCACGATGCTGCGGCGCGAGCCACCCATCCACGCGGTCTCGCCCGGTCGCGTCTACCGCACCGACGAGCTGGACGCGACCCACAGCCCGGTCTTCACCCAGGTCGAGGGGCTGGTCGTCGACAAGGGCATCACGATGGCCCACCTGCGGGGCACCCTCGAGCACTTCGCTCGCGAGATGTTCGGGGCGGACATGGTGACCCGCCTGCGGCCGTCCTACTTCCCGTTCACCGAACCCAGCGCCGAGATGGACCTGCGCTGCTGGGTCTGCCACGGGGAGTCGGTCGGCAACCCGGACCGGCCGTGCCGGACCTGCGGCTCGGAGGGCTGGATCGAGTGGGGTGGCTGCGGCATGGTC
>DATBDW010000047.1:0-11328 GCA_036269735.1 Actinomycetes bacterium | reverse complement strand
CCTCGAGCCGGATGGTGCCGTCGTTGGCGAGCAGCAGCTGGCGCACGATCGGCAGGCCGAGCCCGGTGCCGCCGCTGTCGACGCTGCGCGACTCGTCGAGACGGGCGAATCGCTCGAAGACCCGCGTCCGTTCGGCCTCGGGGATGCCCGGCCCGTCGTCGGACACCGTGACAATCGCGCGGTCACCCTCCCGCCGTACGCCGATCACGACGTGCGCCGCGGCGTGCCGGTCGGCGTTGTCGAGCAGGTTCGCCAGCACCCGGACCACGGCGTCCTCGTCGGCCAGCGCCAGCACCGGCCCGTCCGCTCCCCCGACGCTGACCGGGACCCGGCCGACCGCGCGCTCGGCGACCGAGGCCGCGACCGCGCACAGGTCGACCCGGCCGCGGGTCCGCACCTGGCGGGCGTCGTCGAGCCTGGCCAGCAGCAGCAGGTCGTCGACGAGCCGGCTCAGGCGCTCGACGTCGAGCAGCACGCCCTCGGCGGTGTCGTCCCAGTCGGCCTGTTCGGGGTGAGCCCGGGCGACCTCGAGCTGGGTGCGCATCGAGGCCAGCGGGCTGCGCAGCTCGTGCGCCGCGTCGGCGACGAAGGCTCGCTGGCGGGCGCCACCGATCGCGAGCCGGTCGAGCAGGTCGTTGAGTGTGGTCGCCAGCCGGGCCACCTCGTCGCCGGTCGGGGGCACCGGCAGCCGCTCGCCGCTCTCGGTGCCGGTCAGCGCTCCCGCACCCTCGCGGAGCGCCGCCACCGGCCGCAGCGCCGCTCCGACGAGGAACCAGCATGCGCCCGCGAACGCGATCACGAGCAGCGGTACGGCGATGAGCAGCACCAGACCGACGGTGCGCACGCTGCGGGTGGCCTCGGAGCTGGAGACCGCGACGAGCACCGTGACCCGGTCGCCCGGCGGGCCAGCGCTGGTCCCGAGCACGCGCAGGCTGTCGGCGATGCCGAGGCGCGCACCGGGCACGGATGTCACGTGGCCGGCCGCCACCCGAGCGCGAGCCGCCGAAGGGACCAGCGGAACGAGCGCGTCGCCGCCGGGTGTCGCGGCGCGGACCCGGCCGCGGTCGTCCACCACCTGGATCACGACGGTCCCGCCGGTCACCGGGATCGTGTTGGGCAGGGTCTTGGTGTCCACCAGCGTCGCGACGTCGCGGGCCCGCTGGCGGGCCGAGTCGTCCAGCGTGCTCAGCAGGGTGTGCCGCAGCGCGAGCGTCAGGCCGACGGCTGAGACGACGAGCACCGCGCCGACGAGGGCGGTCGCCGCGATGGTCAGCCGGGCCTGGATGCCCAGCTGTCGGCGTACCGGAGGAAGCCCGTCGTCAGCCACCGTCGGCCGCCAGCCGGTAGCCGACGCCGCGCACGGTCTCGATCGACCGGCGGCCGAACGGCGCGTCGAGCTTGCGGCGCAGGTAGCCGACGTAGACCTCGACGACGTTCGCGTCACCGGCGTAGGGCTCGTCCCAGACCTGGTCGAGGATCTGGGACTTCGTCATCACCTCGCCGCGGTGGCGCAGCAGGAACTCCAGCAACGCGAACTCTCGCGGGGTCAGGGACAGCGGCGTTCCACCGCGGGCGACGTCCCGCGTCGCCGGGTCCATCGTGAGGTCGCCGGCGGACAGCACCACCGGCCGGTCCGGCGCACCACGGCGCAGCAGCGCGCGCAGCCGAGCGACCAGCACCACGAACGAGAACGGCTTCGTCAGGTAGTCGTCGGCGCCCAGGTCGAGTCCGTCGGCCTCGTCGTGCTCGCCGTCCTTGGCCGAGAGCATCAGCACCGGTGTCCACACCTGCGCGGCGCGCAGCTGCTGGCAGACCCGGTAGCCCGACAGCCGCGGGAGCATCACGTCCAGGACGATGACTGCGTAGTCGCCCTCCAGCGCCTGGTGCAGCCCGTCCTCGCCGTCGTGGGCGAGGTCCACCGTGAACCCCTCGGCGACCAGCCCACGCCGCAGCGCCTGGGCCAGCCGCACCTCGTCCTCGACCACGAGTACCCGCACAGGCCCAGCCTGCCGTGCCGGAGCGGTCCGCGTCGCTGGCAAGGCTCTCTCAGGCTCTCTCAGGGTCGTCACAGGCGGACGTCTGCACAGTGGATGCGTGACCGACGAGAACACGGACGAGAACCCCGACCTGCCGCAGCCCACTCCACCCGCCGGGACCAGCCGCACCCGGCTGCTCGCGACCCGCCGGCGCGCGTGGGCCATCCCGGCCGCAGCCGTCGTCGTAGTGGCAGCCATCGTGACGATCCCGCAGGTCGCCGGCGCGGCACCGTCGCTGCCGCCTAAGAGTGCCGCGCAGCTGCTCGCAGCCGTCGCCCGGACCGACGCGGTGCCGCTGTCCGGGACCGTCGTGGAGACCGCACGGCTCGGACTGCCGGCGCTGCCGGAGACCGGTCAGTCGATCCAGCCGACCTCGCTGCTCGCCGGCTCACACACCGCACGGGTCTGGTACGACGGCGCCGACAAGTCGCGCATCGCGCTGGTCGCCAGCCTCGCCGAGACCGACCTGGTGCGCAACGGTCGTGACGTCTGGCTGTGGACCAGCGGTGCCAACACGGCGCAGCACGCGCACCTCCCGGCGAAGTCAGCCACCGAAGAGCCGCAAGCGAGCACCCCGCAGATGACACCGCAGGAGGCCGCGAAGCAGGCGCTCGCGGCGATCGACCCGACGACCAAGGTGTCGGTGGACGGAACCGCGTCGGTGGCCGGCCGCTCGGCGTACGAGCTGGTGCTGCAGCCGCGGGACTCGCGCTCGCTCGTGGGCGATGTGCGGATCGCGCTGGACAGCAAGACCTACGTGCCGCTGCGGGTGCAGGTGCACGCCGCCGGCGCGACCGGCCGCCCCGCGTTCGAGACCGCGTTCACGTCGGTGAGCTTCAGCAAGCCCTCGGCCTCGGTGTTCACCTTCACCCCGCCGCCGGGTGCGAAGGTCTCGACCCTGTCGCCGAGCTCCCTGTCCGGGGGGCCGTCGAAGCCGGACGGCATGGCCAGTGACAACGCGGCTCCGAAGGTCGTCGGTGACGGCTGGACCGCGGTGCTGTCGCTGCCCGGCGTCGATCTCACCTCGGCGGCGCCGAAGCCGACGCAGGAGCACCATGGCGACGCCACTCCCTCGCTGGTGGCGACCCTGAGCAAGGCGATGTCACCGGTCAGCGGGTCCTGGGGGAGCGGGCAGATGCTGCGTACCAACCTCGTCACCGTGCTGCTCACCAGCGACGGTCGCCTCCTCGTCGGCGCGGTCACCCCGGCCGCGCTCGAGCAGGCGGCCGGCGCGTGACGGCCTCGACCGAGGCCACCGGCAGTGTGGGTGTCGCCGAGGCGCCCCCGTCGGGCCCGCCGCGGGCCGCCGCGGCGATCCGCACCACCGGACTGACCAAGCGCTTCCCCGGCGGCCAGGTCGCTGTGAACGCGATCGACCTCGAGGTGCCGAGAGGAGCCGTCTACGGCTTCCTCGGTCCCAACGGGTCGGGCAAGACCACGACGATCCGGATGCTGCTCGGCCTCGTCGGCTCGACCGCGGGTGAGCACGAGCTGCTCGGCGACCCGATGCCGGGCTCGGCCGGGACGGTGCTTCCCCGGGTCGGCGCCCTGGTCGAGGGACCGGCGTTCCACCCGTACCTCAGCGGCCGCGACAACCTGATGCGCCTCGACTCCGGCGACCGCACGGTGCCCGCGCGGGGCGCCGGGGAGCGGGTGGGCACCGCGCTGGAGCGGGTCGGGCTGACCGCGGCGGCCGGCAAGCGCTACCGCAAGTACAGCCTCGGGATGCGCCAGCGCCTCGGCCTGGCAGCCGCCCTGCTGCGGCCGCGCGAGCTGCTCGTCCTGGACGAGCCGACCAACGGCCTCGACCCGCAGGGGACCCGCGAGGTGCGCACCCTGCTGCGCGAGGCCGCCGGCGAGGGGGCGACGGTGTTCGTCTCCTCGCATCTGCTCAGCGAGATCGAACAGGTCTGCACGGACGTCGGGGTGATGAGCCACGGCCGGCTGGTCTTCCAGGGCTCCCTGCCGGACCTGCGCCGGGCGGCCGGGCTCCGCGTCCGCGTCGAGACGTCACAGCCGGCCCTCGCCGCCGAGGTGCTCGCCCGGCTCGGCACCGGTGCGCCCGGCACCCGGCCCGACGGCGTGGTCGCCGAGCTCGACGGCGTGGCCAGCGACCGCGTGACCGCCGAGCTGGTCGCTGCCGGCGTCGACGTACACCAACTCGTGGTGGAGCGCCCTGACCTCGAGGAACTGTTCGTGGCGCTGACGGGGGAGGGCTTCGATGTCGACGAGTAGCACGCTGGAGCGACCGGTGCCGATGGTGGCGGCCGCCGACTCGGCGCCACGCAGGTCGTTCGCGTTACGGCTGTTCCGCTCCGAGCTGGCCCTGGTCCTCAAGCGACGACGCAACATCGCGCTGGTCGCGGTGCTCTGCTGCTTCCCGGTCCTCATCGGCATCGCGGTGCACCACTCGCCGACCACACCCGGCGACGGCCCGCCGTTCCTCAGCCAGGTTACCGATAACGGGCTCTTCCTCGTCTTCACGTCGCTGACGGTGCTGCTGCCCTTCTTCCTGCCCCTGGCGGTCGCGATCGCATCCGGCGAGTCCATCGCCGGTGAGGCCGGCATCGGCACGCTGCGGAGCCTGCTCGTCGTACCGGTCTCGCGCACCCGCGTGCTGCTGGTGAAGTACGCCGGCACCCTGGTCTTCGCGTTCATGTGCACCCTTGCGGTCGCAGTCGTCGGCGTGATCGTCGGGCTGATCCTCTTCCCGCACGGAGACGCGACGCTGCTCTCCGGCACCACGATCAGCTACGGCCAGACGCTCGGCCGGGCCGTGCTCGTCGCGATCTACGTCACCGTGATGCTCGCCGGCCTGGCCGCCATCGGCATGTTCGTGTCGACGCTGACCGAGGTGCCGATCGGGGCAATGGCAGCGACGGCCCTCCTGGCGATCATCAGCCAGATCGCGGACAACATCCCGCAGATCAGCGGCATCCACCCCTACCTGTTGACGCACCCGTGGCTGAGCTTCGGCGACCTGCTCCGCTCGCCGATCGGCTGGCACACGCTGCAGACGGGGATCCTCACCGAGCTCGCGTACATCGCGGTGTTCATGCCGCTGGCGTGGGCCCGGCTGCAGACCAAGGACATCAGCTCGTAGCCGTAGGCTCCGCCCGTGACCGCAGCGGACCAGGGCGCCGGAGACCGCGGGACCTCCCCTTGGGCCGCGATCACCCGGCGCAGCCTCGACGAGATCGACGGCGCCGACCCGCTCTACCGCCCCACCAACTTCTGGCAGCCAGGCCTGCGCGAGCTGCTGGCCGACCTGGACGAGCAAGGGCTTGAGCGTTTCAAAGCCTGGCCCACTGCGACCTACTGGTTCTACCCGACGTACGGCGCGAACCTGAGCGCCGAGACGGCCGAGGCGGCCGTCGCGCGGGCGATCGAGCTGCAGCCGGACGCGCGGGCGCACGAGGCACGGCTGCGCGAGGGGCTGACCGGTGCCGCCGAGGCGCGCCGCGACCTCGAGGTCGTCCGGCTGATGTGGGACAAGCAGCGCTGGCCGTTCAAGGTGATGGCGCACGGCGAGTCCGGGATCGGACTGCCACCGCAGCACTTCCGGCTGGCCGGCGACGCGCGCGGCTGGACCAAGCCGTACCTCAACTACCTGCTCTGCCTGGCTGCCCTGTCGCGGCACGTCGACCGGCCCCCGCGGTCCGTGCTCGAGCTCGGCGGCGGCTTCGGCGTGCTCGGCGAGATCCTCCTCGGCCGGTCGAGCAAGTTCCGCTACGTCGACCTCGACATCCCCCCGCTGCTGACGGTCGCGTCCTACTACCTCCGAGAGCTCGTCGGCGACCACATCGATGTGTACGACGACAGCTGGTCCGGCAGTGTCGGCCCGGACCGTTCCGCGGTGCTGCCGTCATGGCGGATCGACGACGTCGACGGACCGTTCGACCTCTTCGTGAACTGCTTCTCGTTCCAGGAGATGGAGCCGCACGTCGTTGCGAACTACGTCGCCAAGGTCGCCGAGAAGGACGTCGGCTGGGTCGTCTCGCTCAACTCGCGCAAGGGGAAGCCCAAGGCCAGCGACGGCGGGATCGGTGTCGTCGAGCAGGTCACGTCGGCGCGCATCATCGAGCTGTTCGGCGCGCATGGCTACGAGCTGGTGGAGACCTACGGGCCGCCGTACCTGCGCAGCGCCGGGGAGCTCGCCGTCCTGCGTTCCACGAAGCCGCCTTCAGGCGGGACGGCGCCGTCGGCCCGCCGTAGGCTCCGCCCATGGCGTTCAGCGAAGAGGTCCGGGTCGGGGCGCTCCGGATAGGACCCGAGCAACCACCGTTCGTCATCGCCGAGATGTCGGGCAACCACAACGGTGACCTCGACCGAGCGCTGGCCATCGTCGACGCGGTCGCCGACAGCGGTGCCCAGGCACTCAAGATCCAGACCTATACGGCGGACACGATCACCATCGACGCCGACGGGCCGCGCTTCCGGGTCGAGGACGCCCACGGCCTGTGGGGCGGCCGGACCCTGCACCAGCTCTACGACGAGGCGCACACGCCCTGGGAGTGGCACCGGCCGATCTTCGACCGGGCGCGCGATCTGGGCCTGGTGCCGTTCTCGAGCCCGTTCGACGCCAGCGCGATCGCACTGCTCGAGGACCTGGGTATCCAGCTGTACAAGACCGCGAGCGCCGAGATCGTCGACCTGCCACTGATCCGCAGAGTGGCCGGCACGGGCAAGCCGATCGTGATGTCCACCGGCATGGCCACGATGGGCGAGATCGCGGCGGCGGTGGAGGCAGCCGCCGGCGCCGGGTGCACCGATCTCGTATTGCTGGCGTGCACCGCGTCGTACCCCGCCGACCCGGCGGATGCCCGGCTGCAGAACATCGCCTTGCTGTCCGAGGCGTTCGGTGTGCCCGTCGGCCTCTCCGACCACACCCTCGGCGTGGCCGTCTCCGTGGCAGCGGTCGCGCTCGGCGCGGTCTGCATCGAGAAGCACGTCACCCTGCACCGCGCCGACGGTGGCGTCGACTCGGCGTTCTCCCTGGAACCGGCTGAGCTGGCCCGGCTGCGGGCCGAGACGGAGACCGCGTGGCAGGCCGCGCGCAGCGGTGCCCACCTCGGGCCCATCGAGTCCGAGCAGTCCGTCTTGCGCCTTCGGCGGTCGCTCTACGTCGTCGAGGACGTCCACGCGGGCGACGAGGTGACCGAGCAGAACGTTCGCTCGATCCGGCCCGCCGGCGGGCTGCCGCCGGACGCGCTGGCCACCGTCCTCGGTCGCCGCTTCGGCCGTGACGTCGGCCGCGGGACACCGCTCGACTGGGACCTCGTCTAACGCGTCGGCACCCGCTGCCGCACCATCCGCAGGAAGCCCTCGCGGTCCGGTGGCAGCTCGGGCAGGTAACGGGCCGAGCGGAACAGCCGCAGCGACGGCGCGTTCTCCGCGCGTATCGCCGCGAGCATCGTGGTCGTTGCTGGCTCCCTGCCGGCCAGCCAGGCCTCAGCGCCGGCGAGCAGCCGCCCGGCCAGGCCTTCGCCGCGGCGGCCCGGCGCGACGGTGATGTTGACCTCCCACTCGCCGTCGTCGACGCGGTCCCACCGCACCGTTCCCACGTCCCCCCGGTCGTCCGAGCCCACGAGCAGGTGCCGGTCACGATCCACGAGCACGCCGGCCAGCCAGGACTGGTGCACGTCGGGGTCGACCGCGGCGGTGCTGTGCGAGGCAGCCCGGGTCGCCGGGTCGTCCCGCCAGCGCCGCAACACGTCGGCGTCCTCGGCGGTTGCCAGGCGTACGTCGACGGGCTGGGGCACGACGACCGGAACGGACGCGGTCAGCTGCTCCCAGGCGCCGACGACCCGCCAGGCGCCGCGGCCGTCGACCAGTCGTCGGCCGGCCGCGGCGAGGGTGCGGCGGAGGTCGGCGTCGTCGAGCACGCCCCAGAGCGTCGCGGCAGCCCCGTCGAGGTCCAGTGCTCGGTCGGCGGCGCCCAGCCCCACGGCAGCGCCCCGAGCGAGGACCCGTTGGTACCCGGGACGCTGGTTGTCGGCGACGGAGACCAGCGCGGCGGGCACTCCGAGGCAGAGCAGCTCCCACACCGTGGTGCCGGCGGCACTGATGGTGAGGTCGCTGGCGAGCATCAGGTCCGTGAGGTCGGGCTGCGGCGCCACCAGGTCGATGTCGAGCCCCAGGTCGAGCGCACGACGTCGCAGGTCGCTCTCCGCCGCGGGCTGAGCCACGGCCGTGACCTGCAGCGGACGGCGGGTGCGGGCCAGTACGTCGAGCACCTCGCCAGAGACTCCTAGGGAGTCGGTGCCGCCCAGCACCACCAGGACCTTGCGGGCCTCGTCGCGCAGCTCGGCGGAGCCGGCCCGGTCGGCTATCGACCGCCGCACCAGTGCCCACCGCGAGCCGCGTGCCATCGCCGGCCCGCTCTCCCGAGCGGTCTGCTCCGCCCCAAGGTTCGGGTCGACGACGAGGTCCGCCGGTCGGCGTCCGAAGGTCGCGTCCTCCACGTTGCTCACGAGAGCAAGACCGGCCGCCCGCCGGGCCAGCTCGTCGCCGTACGCCGCGTAGGTGTCCAGGTGGACGACGTCGTAGTCCTCCGGCCGCAGCGTGGCGACGGTGCGGACGCCGAGCGACTGCACCCGGTCGGCGACCAGCGAGCCCTCGAAGGTGCCGTGCAGATCGACCTCATGGCCCCGGCCCAGCGCCTCCTCGGCGACGGCCGCCGCGCGGAACACGTGCCCGGCACCGATGTCAGGTCCGCCGTGGCAGTGGACAAGGATGCGCACGGAGGGCCGGCCTCCTGTGGCAGCCTCGGGGATGGGACCAGGCCCTACGATACGGCCGACCCGGCGCAACCAGCCGACGGCCAGCCGACGACCGGTCAGCCCCACGACGAGAGGTCCACCGAGCGTGTCCGTGTTGCAGGGCTCCAGCATCCTCGTCACCGGAGGCACCGGCTCCTTCGGCAAGAGCTTCATCCGCCACGCCCTGGACGAGCTCGACCCCCGCCGGCTGGTCGTGTTCTCCCGCGACGAGCTGAAGCAGTACGAATGCCGCCAGCTCTTCGACGACGACAAGCGGCTCCGGTGGTTCATCGGCGACGTGCGAGACGAGCGCAGGTTGCTGCGTGCGCTGCACGAGGTCGACTACGTCGTACACGCTGCCGCCCTCAAGCAGGTCGACACCGGTGAGTACAACCCGTTCGAGTTCGTCAAGACCAACGTCATGGGATCGCAGAACGTCATCGAGGCGTGCATCGACGCCGGTGTGAAGAAGGTGGTGGCACTCTCGACCGACAAGGCATCGAGTCCCATCAACCTCTACGGCGCGACCAAGCTGACCGCGGACAAGCTGTTCGTGAACGGCAACCACTACGCCGCGGCGTATCAGACTCGGTTCAGCGTCGTGCGCTACGGCAACGTCATGGGCAGCCGGGGATCGGTGATTCCGTACTTCCGGAAGCTGGCCGAGGCGGGCGAGTCGTTGCCGATCACCGACCTGCGCTGCACCCGCTTCTTCATCACCTTGCCGCAGGCGGTGCGGCTCGTCGTCGACTCCTTCGACGCCATGACCGGTGGGGAGCTGTACGTCCCGCGGATCCCGTCGATGAAGGTAACCGACCTCGCGCAGGCGATCGCCCCCGGCGCGAAGATGCACGACGTGGGGCTACGGCCGGGCGAGAAGCTCCACGAGGAAATGATCTCGCCGGACGAGGGCCGCCGCGCCTTGATGCTCGACGATCGGTTCCTGGTGCAGCCCGACCTCGGTTCCTGGGGGTGGACGCCCCCGGCCGGCGCCGTCCCGATGGCCGACGGCTTCGCCTACCGCTCCGACAAGAACGACCAGTGGTACACCCGCGAGCAGATCGCCGAGATCGTCGCGGCCGGGATCTGAGTCGCGGTGCTTCCCTACGGCCGGCAATCCGTGTCCGAGGACGACGTCCAAGCAGTTGCTGACGTGCTGCGCGGCGACTGGCTGACCACCGGGCCGACAGTTGACGAGTTCGAGGCGGCGGTGTCCCGGGCGGCCGGCGGCCACCCGGTCGTGAGCTGCACGTCGGGCACGGCCGCCCTGCACACGGCCTACGCCGCGCTCGGTCTCGGGCCGGGCGACGAGGTGGTCACCACACCCATGACGTTCGTCGCCACGGCGAGCGGTGCGTCGCTGCTGGGTGGGATCGTGCGGTTCGCCGACGTGGACCCGGAGAGCGGACTCATCGACGCCGCATCCGTCGACACGCTGGTCGGGGACCGCACGCGGGTCGTGGCCGCTGTGGATTACGCCGGTCAGCCGTGCGACTACCCCCGGCTCCAAGCGGTCGCGGACCGGGTCGGCGCGGTCACGCTGGCCGATGCCGCGCACTCTGTCGGCGGCGCGCTGGCCGGGCGGCCGGTCGGCGACCTGGCCGATGTCACGACGTTCTCGTTCTTCCCGACCAAGAACCTCACCACCGGTGAGGGCGGGGCCGTGGTAGCGAAGGACCCCGCGGTCGCCCAACGGGCCAGGGAGTTCCACAACATCGGGATCGTCCGCGACCCGGACCGGTTCGAGATCTCCGATCAGGGACCCTGGCACCAGGAGGTGCACGAGCTGGGCGTCAACTACCGGCTCACCGACGTCGGGTGTGCCCTGGGCCTGAGCCAGCTCCACCGGCTGCCGGAGTTCGCTCGGCGGCGCGCGGAGATCAAGCAGCGGTACGACGAGGCGCTGGCCGCTGTGCCCGGCGTGGCCACCCCGCCACAGCGGGCCGGCACCACGCCGGTCTGGCACCTCTACCCGGTGCGGATCCTCGGTGGCCGCCGCCGCGAGGTCTACGAGCGGATGCGCGCGGGTGGCATCGGCGTCCAGGTCAACTACCTGCCGGTCTACTGGCACCCGGTCTACGCGCGGCTCGGCTACCGGCGCGGGATATGCCCGAACGCTGAGGCGTTCTACGAGCAGGAGCTGTCGCTGCCGATGTTCCCGGGCCTGACGGACGACGACGTCGACCGGGTATCCCAGTCCCTCGCTGACATCCTCCGGTGACATGACCGACCCAAGGCGTGTTGGCGTCGTCACCCAGGCCCGGACTGGCAGTACCCGCCTGCCGGGCAAGGTGCTCCTGACCGCGGCCGGCCGCACGATTCTCGACCACCACCTCGACCGGCTGGTCGCCGCCGGTCTCATCGTCTACGTCGCCACCACCGACCGCGTTGCCGACGACCCGATCGCCGACCTCGCGCTGCGACGAGACGTACCGGTCTTCCGCGGCAGCGAGAACGATGTCCTGTCGCGGTTCGCCGGCTGCGCCCGGACCTACGACCTCGACGTCGTGGTGCGGGTGACGTCGGACTGC
>DATBDW010000046.1:0-3287 GCA_036269735.1 Actinomycetes bacterium | reverse complement strand
CCCTACGACGCCACCTGGAACGGCCGCCGGTTCACGGTGGTCGACACCGGCGGCTGGGAGCACGACGCGCGGGGGCTCGCGGCCCGGGTCGCGGCCCAGGCCGAGATGGCCATCGCGGCCGCCGACGCCGTGCTGTTCGTGGTCGACGCGACGGTTGGCGCCACCGACACCGACGAGGCCGTCGTGAAGGTGCTCCGGCGCGCCGGCAAGCCGGTGGTCCTGGTCGCCAACAAGGTGGACGGCGCCCGCAGTGAGGCGGATGCCACCGCTCTGTGGTCGCTCGGGCTCGGCGAGCCGCACCCCGTCTCCGCACTGCACGGCCGGGGGAGCGGCGACCTCCTCGACGCGGTGCTCGCCGCGCTGCCCGAGACGCCGGCCGAGCGGTACGACGAAGAGGGCGGCCCACGCCGGGTCGCGCTGCTCGGGAGACCGAACGTCGGCAAGTCCTCGCTGCTGAACCAGCTGGCCGGCACCGAGCGGGTCGTGGTCGACGAGGTCGCCGGCACGACGCGCGACCCCGTCGACGAGCTCATCGAGCTCGGCGGCCGCGAGTGGCGGTTCGTCGACACCGCCGGGATCCGGCGGCGGGCCCACCAGTCCAGCGGCACCGACTACTACGCGACTCTGCGCACCCAGTCGGCCCTGGACCGGGCCGAGGTCGCGGTGGTCCTCGTCGACGCGAGCGACACGCTGTCCGAGCAGGACACGCGGATCATCTCGATGGTCGTCGAGGCCGGGCGGGCGCTCGTCATCGCCTACAACAAGTGGGACCTGCTCGACGAGGAGCGCCGCTACTACCTCGAGCGCGAGATCGAGCGCGACCTCGTGCAGGTGCCCTGGGCCCCGCGGGTCAACCTGTCCGCGCTCACCGGCCGGCACGTCGACCGGCTGGTGCCGGCCCTGGACGTCGCCCTCGGTTCCTGGGACCACCGGATCCCGACCGGGCGGCTCAACGCGTTCCTCGGCGAGCTGGTCGCGGCGCACCCCCACCCGATCCGCGGCGGCAAGCAGCCACGGATCCTGTTCGGCACCCAGGCCGACGTACGTCCGCCCCGGTTCGTCCTGTTCACGAGCGGGTTCCTCGAGGCCGGCTACCGGCGGTTCGTCGAACGGCGGCTGCGCGAGAAGTTCGGCTTCGAGGGCACGCCGATCCAGGTCAGCGTGAAGATGCGGGAGAAGCGCGGCCGCTGAGCACACCGCCCGGTAGCGCTGCTCAGAGCTTGTCGACGAGGACGACCGAGATGCGGCCGTCGACCAGCGTGCTGAAGCCCTGTTCCACCCGCACCCCGCCGAGGTTCTGCGCGATCTGACGGGCCTGCCGGCGTCGGTCAGGCGTCAGCCAGTAGACCGTCGTGGTGCTGATGTTCCCGTGGAAGTCGCTGACCCGGCCGATGTCCCAGCCCGCGCGCTGCAGCTGGTCGGCCACCTTCTGCGCCGAGCCGCCGGGCGCCGACTGGTTCAGCACGTCGACCTTCGCGAGGGCGGCGTCGGGCGTCGCGGTGGCGATCGGCTCGGCCGTCGTCGCGGGCGCGTTCGAGGTGCCTGTGCTGCTCGGCGACGACGACCGAGTCGAGGCGGTGGACGACGGCGCCGCCGTGGTGCTGCTCGGGCTGTCCGCGGCCGTGCTGGTCGGGGTGCGGTCGTCGGGCCCGACGAGAGCCACCACGACGACGATCAGCGTGGCGATGCCGACCACGGCCAGCAGCTGGAGGCCGAGCAGCCGCGCGGTCTCCAGCACCGGTCCGCGCTCGGGCCGGCGCGGGTGCTCGTGCCGGCGGGCGGGGCCTGGCCGATCCGAGGTCATCGCTGGTCGCCTCCCGTCCGATCAGGGCCACCAGTCTGGCGGCACTCGGCGAGGGAGTCACATCCGGGGACCGGAGGGAGGTTCAGTCGTCCAGGCCGGGCACGGTCGCCAGCTGGCTCTCGATGAGCTCGCGGTCCTCGTCGTCGTCGACGGCCTCGAGGGTTCGACGGGCATCGGCGCCCCAACGGTCGCGCTCCTCGTCGTGGCCGGCCGCGGCATGGGCCCGCGCGAGCCCCTCCTGGGTGGACGCGATCAGCCAGGTGGGCACCTCCGGGCCGGCTGTCGTCGCCCGCTCGTGCGCCGCGCCGGCGAACTCCAACGCGAGATCGGCGTACCCGAGCCGGCTCGCGACGTGGGCCACCAGCCAGTCGCCGGCGGCCAGGTTCTCCGCCGAGCCGATGCCCTCCCAGTGCAGCCGCGAGGCCATCGCGGTCGCCAGCAGCATCCGGTCGTCGCCGGCGCCACCGTCGGACGGAGTGGTCAGGTCGGTCGCGTTGTCCCGCCGCTCGAGCAGCTCCCAGGTGCGGTTGAACAGCCCGACGGCAAGGGCCCGCTGGTCGGGGGCAGCAGGGGTGGAGCTGGGCAGCGGCTCGGTCATGGCGGCAGCGTAGACACTGCGCCGCGACCTGCGCTTCCCGGGAAGCCAGGGTCCGGACGACGTGGCGAGGTCGCGGCAGCCGCCCGCCGTGCGCCGTAGGGTGCCCGGTGTGACCACCGAGGTTGGCCCAGGTGCGCCGCTCGACTCGCCCGGCGCGCTCGCCGCGGCGCTGGACGCGCAGGGCTACCTCGCCGACGATGGGCTGGCCACCGCCGCATACCTCGCCGTGCAGATGCAACGGCCGCTGTTCTGCGAGGGCGACGCCGGCGTCGGCAAGACGTCGCTCGCCACCGCGCTGTCCGGCGCCCTCGGCACCGACCTGATCCGCCTGCAGTGCTACGAGGGGCTCGACGCCGCGCAGGCGCTCTACGACTGGGACTTCCCGCGCCAGCTGCTGCACCTGCGGGCCGCCGAGGCCGCGGGCGACGTCGACGCGGACACCCTCGAGCGCGAGATCTACGACCGGCGGTTCCTCGTGGCGCGCCCGCTCCTGCAGGCGCTGGAGGCGGGGACGCCGGGGCGGCCGGCTGTGTTGCTCGTCGACGAGGTCGACCGGGCCGACGACGAGTTCGAGGCGTTCCTGCTCGAGGTGCTCAGCGACTGGACGATCTCGATCCCCGAGCTCGGGACGGTCCGCGCGCAGACCCCACCGGTCGTCGTCGTGACGAGCAACCGGACCCGCGAGGTGCACGACGCCCTGAAGCGGCGCTGCCTCTACCACTGGCTCTCGCACCCCGGCGCGGAGCGCGAGGTCGCGATCATCCGTCGCCGGCTGCCCGAGGTCACCGAGGCGCTCGCCCAGGGAGTCGCCCGGGTCGCCGCCCTGGCGCGCGACGAGGACCTGCTCAAGCCGCCCGGCGTTGCGGAGTCCCTCGACTGGGCGCA
>DATBDW010000045.1:0-4483 GCA_036269735.1 Actinomycetes bacterium | reverse complement strand
ACCGGGCGAGGGCCGCGCCGCCGCGGCCTCCTTCGGGCAGGCCACCGCCGGCTGATCATCCTGCTGGCACTGCTCGCGATCCTGGCAGCGGTGATCGCGCTGCCGGGCTCGCGCAGTGACCACCGCGCGCAGCACCCGGTCGCAGGCTCGCAGCTTCGCCTGCCCGCCGGCCCGACTGCTGCCTACGCCGCCGCGGGCGCGACGCGCATCAAGCACGTCGTGATGATCATGCAGGAGAACCGTTCGTTCGACAGCTACTTCGGCACCTACCCCGGAGCCGACGGCATCCCGCGCGACAGCGACGGCCGGTTCACGGTGTGCCTCCCGGACCCGCACGACTCCCGCTGCGCGGCGCCGTACCACGACCTGTCCGACGTGAGCGGCGGCGGCCCGCACCGCAGTGACAATGCCGTGCAGGACATCAACGGCGGGGCGATGGACGGCTTCGTCGTCCAGGCCCGCCGGGCTCGCTCCGCGATCGCCTGCGCAGACCCGAACGCACCGGGCTGCCTCGCCGGACCGGCGCGCACCGTCATGGGCTTCCACGACGGCCGTGACATCCCGAACTACTGGGCCTACGCGCGGAACTTCGTGCTCCAGGACCACATGTTCGAGCCCAACCTGTCGTGGAGCCTGCCCGCGCACCTGTTCGCGGTGTCGCTCTGGTCCGCGTCCTGCAAGAACCACGACCCCACCTCGTGCGCGCCGGCGATCGAGAACCCCGACCTGCCGCTCGACTTCCAGACGGCCAAGCATCCCGGCCGCCCGGCACCCGTCTACGCCTGGACCGACCTCACCTACCTGATGCACCGGGCCCAGGTGTCGTGGCGGTACTACGTCTCGACCGGCTCCGAGCCCGACTGCGAGGACGAGGCGGCACTGACCTGCCCTGCTGTCAAGCAGAGCGCCAAGACGCCGGGCATCTGGAACCCGTTGCCGTCCTTCGACACCGTCCGGGCTGACCACCAGCTCCAGAACGTCACGTCGGTGGCGCGGTTCCGGCGTGCAGCCGCGTCCGGGGACCTCCCGGATGTGAGCTGGGTGATTCCCTCGGTGGCAGTGAGCGAGCATCCGTCGGCGAAGATCAGCGACGGGCAGGCGTACGTGACCGGGCTGGTGAACGACGTGATGCAGGGCCCCGACTGGTCCTCGACCGCGATCTTCATCACCTGGGACGACTGGGGCGGGTTCTACGACCACGTCGCGCCGCCCGCCGTGGACGAGCAGGGCTACGGTCTGCGGGTGCCGGGCCTGCTGATCAGTCCCTGGGCGAGGACGGGGTACATCGACCACCAGACGCTCAGCTTCGACGCGTTCGCCACGTTCATCGAGAACCGGTTCCTGCGCGGCCAACGCCTCGACCCGGCCAACGACGGCCGAGCCGATCCACGTCCCGGCGTACGTGAGGACGCTCCCGTCCTCGGTGACCTGCTCAGTGAGTTCGACTTCACCGGGGATCCGCGGCCGCCGCTGGTGCTCCCGCCACGACCGGCCACCGACCTGCGTGAGACCCGGCCGGTCATCGCACCGGGCACCGGCTGATCCCAGAGGTCAGTCGCGCGTGGCGACGAGCAGCAGCGTCATCCGGGTCTGCGGTTCGGTGTGCGCGTGCAGCAGTCGGCCCCCGGTCCCGCGGGCCAGGGACGACGCCATCCGCAGGCCCATCCGGTGGCCCCCCTCGGGCGGGGGCGATCTTTGCTCGTCCTGCACGGGCACAAGGGGGCGGGTGCCCTCGGCGTGCCCCTCGTCGACCACGTCGATGGCCAGCGCCCCGCCACCGTCGCGGGCGGTCACCGTGACCGTGCCCTTGCCGTGGCGGAAGGCGTTGTCGAGGAGCACCTCGAGGATCTGGCGTACCGCCGGCTCGGCCGCTGCCGCGGTCGGCGGCGTCTCCTCGATGACGACAAGGGTCCGGCCGGCCAAGGACAGCGGCGTTTCCCATCGGCTGCGGACCGCGGCCAGGAGGGCGGTCAGGTCGAGCGGTGTCGAGCCCGTCGACGTACCGCGAGTCAGGGCGAGGACGTCGTCGACGGTCTGGGAGAGCTGGTCGGCGGACAGGATCGCCTCGTGCGCCGCGGCCCGCAGGTCGCCGTCGTTCTGCAGGGCGGACTCGAGCCCGAGCCGGAGACTCGTCAGCGGCGTCCGCAGCTGGTGGGAGGCCTGCGCGGTGAACGCGCGTTCCCGTGCGAGCAAGTCGTCGAGGCGCTGCGCGGTGACGTTGAGGGCCTGGCCGGTGCGGTCGATCTCGCCGACCCCGGACGGCTCGGCACGGGTGGAGAAGTCACCGGCCCCGAGGTCCTCGGCCACGGCCTCGAGATGCTGCAGTGGCCGGGTCAGGCGACGCGCCTGAACGCCCGCGATCACCGAGGCGACGATGCCGGCCAGCAGCGCCAGCCCGGACATCGCGGCCCAGGCGCCGAAGGTCCGGCCGCGGACCTCGCCCGGCGACGAGGCGGCCCGGGCGACCGCGACGACCCGCTTGTTGCTGGTGACGGGGACCGCAACGATGACGACGCCCTCGTCGTGACCGTCGGTGACCCGCCCGCGCAGCGCCCGGTGCACGGCTGCGTCCCCGAGGGCCGGACCGTCGCCGGCGACCCGGCGGCCCTGGGTGTCGTAGACGGCGACGTGCATCGAGGGGTCGCTGTTCGGGATCTGGATGCCGCCCGGGTCCGCAGTGACGTCAGACGGGACGGTCACCGCGGTGCGGAGCGCGACCCGTTCGAGCTCGCTGCTCTCCTCGTCGGTGTAGAGGCGGCCCACCGCGATGGCCAGCGGGATCCCGAACAGGCCGACGGCCAGCACAACGGCCAGCACCGCCACCCCGAGGATCCGCCTGCGCACGGGGCCATCACAGCACGGGTGCTGCACTGGTGCTGCACGGGCGGACGGTCCTCCCTAGAGTCGCTGCCATGGCCCGGCTGCTCGTGGTGGAGGACGACGCGCGGATCGGCAACCTGCTCGAGTCCGCCCTGCGCGCGAACGGGCACGACGTGTCGTGGCAGCACACCGGCCGCAGTGCGCTGGCCCAGGTGCACTCGGCCCAGGCATCGCCGTACGACCTGGTGCTGCTCGACCTCGGCCTGCCCGACGTGGACGGCGTCGACCTGTGCCGCGAGCTGCGTGCCGCGTCGCCGGACAGCGTCATCGTGATGCTCACCGCACGCCGGGACGAGATGGATGTCGTGGTCGGCCTGGAGGCCGGTGCCGACGACTACCTGACCAAGCCGTTCGGGCTCACCGAGCTGCTCGCGCGGATCCGTGCGCACCTGCGCCGGCGCGCGGTGCAGGTGCAGCCGGACAGCCAGCCGTTCGTCTCCGGTGACCTGCTCGTCGACCCGGGCGCGCGCCGGGCCACCGTGCGCGGTGCCGAGCTGGGACTCCGCACGAAGGAGTTCGACCTGCTGGCCCGGCTGGTGTCCTCCCCCGGTGTCGCCGTCAGCCGCGAGACGCTGATGGCCGACGTGTGGGACGAGAACTGGTTCGGGTCCACGAAGACCCTCGACGTGCACATCGCCGCGCTGCGCCGCCGGCTGGCCGATGCGGGCCGCGGCGTCGACCCGCCCGCGGAGCTCCCTGAGATCACCACGTTGCGCGGTTACGGCTACCGGATCGAACCCGACCCGACGTCACCCCCCACCACCTGACCCCGCCCTCCCGGCGCCCACAGACGTCCTCGTTTGCGACATGAGTCCCCGACACGCCGGTGCTCCACCGGCGTGTCGCGTGACGGATGTCGCAAACGATCATCACCGGGTACGGCGGCGGCGGGTGACGGCGAGTGCTGCGGCGCCGGCGAGCACGACGAGGCCGACGAGGCCGGCGAGGACCCAGCCCGGCGTACCGCTCGACGAGGGTTCGCGCGGTTCGGCGGTGGCCGACGGCGGGTGGGTCGCCGTGGGGGTGGTCGGCGGCGACGGGGACGGGCTGTCGCCCGTCGGCACCGGCACGGCGAGCACCTGCGAGTGCATGCCCTCGCTGCCGATGAGCAGCCGGTCGGCGCCGGCCGCCACCGACTCCCCCTGCGGCTGAGGCGGCAGCTCGGCCCGGGCGATCTCGTGGCCGGGCCGGTCGTAGACGTAGACCGCGATGTAGGTGCGCAGGACGAAGCGGCCGTCGGGCAGGTACGCGCCGTCGGTGACGATCGATGGGACGTCGGCGACCCGGGTGAGCCGGTTGGTGCCCTGGTCCTGCGTGACCAGGTGGCCGGGCGCCCGGTAGAGCCCGGCGCCGGACAGGGCCTTGGTCGCGATCAGGATGCGGCCGGTCGGTCCGACCAGCAAGGCCTCGGCGTCGTGCGGGCCGTCGGGGTAGGTGAACCGGTACCACGTGGCGGGCACCGTCTGGTCGGCCAGCCGGGTCGGCTCGGCGAACCGGAACACCGACACGTCCGGACGCCGTCGATCGTTGTCGCCGATGTCGCCGAGGAAGATGGCGGGGCGGCCATCGGCCTCGGTGCCGGGTGCCAGCGCTTCCGGGTCGT
>DATBDW010000044.1:0-18380 GCA_036269735.1 Actinomycetes bacterium | reverse complement strand
CGGATGGGCGCGAAGGTCCTCGAGCGGATGGGCGCCGACGCGACGTTCGTCCCGTGCCTGCACTCGGTCGGTGCACCGCTCGAGCCGCGCCAGCAGGACGTGGCGTGGCCGTGCAACGACACGAAGTACATCACCCAGTTCCCCGAGGAGCGGATGATCTGGAGCTTCGGCTCCGGCTACGGCGGCAACGCCCTGCTCGGCAAGAAGTGCTTCTCGCTACGGATCGCCTCGGTGATGGGCCGCGACGAGGGCTGGCTCGCCGAGCACATGCTCATCCTCAAGCTCACCTCGCCCGAGCAGCAGGTCTACTACATCGCGGCGGCGTTCCCGAGCGCCTGCGGCAAGACGAACCTGGCGATGCTCGAGCCGACGATCGAGGGCTGGAAGGTCGAGACGCTCGGCGACGACATCGCCTGGATGCGCTTCGGCGAGGACGGCCGGCTCTACGCGCTGAACCCGGAGTACGGCCTGTTCGGCGTCGCTCCCGGCACGGGTTGGCACACCAACCCCAACGCGATGCGCACCATCGCCAAGGGCAACTCGATGTTCACCAACGTCGCGCTCACCGACGACGGCGACATCTGGTGGGAGGGCATGACCGAGGAGCCGCCAGCGCACCTCACCGACTGGAAGGGCCGGGACTGGACGCCGGACTCCGACGAGCCGTCGTCGCACCCGAACTCGCGGTTCTGCACACCGATCATGCAGTGCCCGATCATCGCGCCGGAGTACAACGACCCGAAGGGCGTGCCCATCTCGGCGATCTTCTTCGGTGGCCGACGCAAGACGACCATCCCGCTGGTCTACGAGGCGCGCGACTGGGTGCACGGCGTGTTCATGGGCGCGACGCTCTCGTCCGAGACGACCGCCGCCGCGACAGGTGAGGTCGGCGTCGTGCGCCGCGACCCGATGGCGATGCTGCCGTTCATCGGCTACAACGCCGGCGACTACTTCGGCCACTGGGTCGCCATGGGCAAGCGAGCCGACGCCATCAAGCTGCCGCGGATCTTCTACGTCAACTGGTTCCGCCGCGACGACGACGGCAGCTTCCTGTGGCCGGGGTACGGCGAGAACGGCCGCGTGCTC
The DNA here is from genome assembly GCA_036269735.1 of Actinomycetes bacterium. GTDB lineage: Bacteria > Actinomycetota > Actinomycetes > JACCUZ01 > JACCUZ01 > DATBDW01. Next base: position 17,294 of record DATBDW010000044.1, on the reverse strand, counting down.
AAGTGGGCCATCGAGCGCATCGAGGGCCGCGCGTCGGCCGTTGAGACGGCGATCGGGCTGGTGCCGACTCCGGAGTCGCTCGACGTCGAGGGCCTGGACCTGACCCCGGATCAGCTCGAGAAGGTGCTCCGCGTCGATGACGAGGAGTGGCGCGCCGAGATCCCCCAGATCCAGGACTGGTTCGAGACCATCGGCTCGGACAAGGTCCCCGCGATGCTGCTCACCGAGCTCGACGGCCTGCGCGCCCGCCTCGGCGACCTCTGACCCTCCGTCGCCCCAAGCCGCAAATGATCACGGTTCCGTGATCATTTGCGGCTGACCGAGGCGTGTTCACCACGGTTCGGCACAGCGCGCCGCGGTAGGGCCGCCGCGATCCGGCAGGTCCCGCGGTACGCAGCTCAGGCCAGCACGCGGGCGGGATGCTCGAGGAGGTCGACGAGCACGGCCAGCCAGCGGGCCGCGGTGACGCCGTCGACCGGGCGGTGGTCGACCGACAGCGTCAACCGCATGACCGTGCCGACCTCGAGGCGCCCGTCGACGACCACCGGTTCCTCGCGGGCGGCGCCGACGGCGAGGATCGACGCCTGCGGCGGGCTGATGATCGCGGCGAACTCCTCGGTGCCGTACATCCCGAGGTTCGTCACGCTGATCGTCCCGCCCTCCAGCTCGTGCTGCTGCAGACGGCCCGACCGGGCCCGCTCGGCGAGGTCGCGCACAGAGCGGGCCACCGCCGTCACCGACAGGTCCGGCACGCCGCGCACCACCGGCGTCACCAGCCCACCCTCGGTCGCGACCGCCACTGCGACATCGACCGATGCGTAGAACCGCACCGCCTCCTGCGTCCACGTCACGTTGAGCTCGGGCACCCGCACGTGCGCGGCGCCGACGGCCTTGACCACCAGGTCGTTGACCGTCACGTTCGCCTCGGACGCTGCGCCGGCGTTGAGCTCGGCACGCAGCGCGAGCAGTCGATCGGCCCGGACCGACGCACGCAGGTAGAAGTGCGGCGCCGTCTGCACACTCTCGGTCAGCCGGGCCGCGATCAGCCGGCGCAGCCGGGTGTGCGGGATCTCGGTGTACGCCGGGTCGCCGGCCGGCTGCCTCGCGGCGTCCGCCGGTGACGCGACGGGTCGAGCGGGCCCAGTGGTCGGTGCCGTCGTGTCGGCGCCCTCGGCCACCGCGCGCTCGACGTCGCGGCGCACGATCCGGCCCCCCGGCCCGGTGCCGTGGATCTGCTCCACCGAGAGCCCCGCCTCGCGGGCCAGCCGCCGGGCGATCGGGCTGCTGAACACCCGCGCGCCGTGCCCGTTCCGCGACTCAGGCGCGGCACTGGAGGTTGCAGGAGCAGCCGGTGCCTCGGACACGGCCACCCCGTTCGGCGGCGACACCGGCGACGGGTCCTGGGTGGTCGCTGCCTCGGGCACCTCCAGGCCGTCGACCGCGGGCGACCCGCTGCTGGACGACGGGGAGGGCACCGACTCAGCCGACACCCCGAGGTCGCGCAATGCCGCGTCGACGTCGCCGACCTGCTCCCCCGGCCCCGCGACCAGCGCGATGGGCGAACCGGTGGCAACCTCGGCGCCGGGTGCCACGAGCAGGCGCACCATCACGCCGTCGGCCTCGGCCTCCACGTCGACGACCGCCTTCGCCGTCTCCACCACGGCGACGACATCGTGGGCGCTCACCGTCGCGTTCTCGGCAACCGACCAGCTCGAAAGCACGGCCTCGGTCGTCCCGGTCGCGATCTCCGGCATCAGCAGCAGCTCGGGCATGGCTCAGGCCTGCGCGATCCGGGTCAGCGCCTCGGCGACCTCAGCCGCCTGCGCGATGGCCGCCCGCTCGAGTACCTTGCTGATGCTCGGCGACGCCTCGCCGCCGGTGACCCGCTCGACCGGGTGGTCGAGCCAGTCGAAGTACCGGCGCTGGATCTCGTCGGCCAGCCAGCCGCCGTACGACGTGCCACGCGGGCCCTGCTCGGCAATGAGAACCCGGTTGGTCTTGCGGATGCTCTCGCCGATCGTGTCCCAGTCGATGCTGGCCCGGTCCAGCCAGCGCAGGTCGATGACCTCGGCGTCGACGGTTCCGACCTCCTCGACAGCCTGCAACGTGTAGGACGTCATCGCGAGGTAGGTGAGCACGGTGACGTCGGCGCCGACCCGGCGTACCGCGGCCTTGCCCACCGGCAGGCAGTAGTCGAAGTCGTCGACCGGCCCGTCGCCCGTGGCCGCGTAGAGGTCGACGTGCTCGAGCACGACCACCGGGTCCTCGAGGCGCAAAGCCGTGTTCATCAGCCCGACGTAGTCGAACGGCGTCGACGGCGCCACGATCCGCCACCCCGGGGCGGTCGCGAAGACGCCGGCCGGGTCCATCGAGTGCTGCGAGCCGTAGCCGGTGCCCATCGCGACCTTGCTGCGCAAGACGAACGGCACCGCGCCCTCGCCGCCGAACATGTGCCGGGCCTTGCCGATCTGGTTGAAGATCTGGTCGGCGGCGACCCACATGAAGTCGGCGTACATCAGCTCGACGACGGGCCGGAACCGCCCGTCCAGTGCGACCCCGCCACCGAGCCCGGTGAACGCGTTCTCGCTGATCGGCGTGCCGAGGACCCGACCCGGGAACGCCTCCGCCAGGCCTTTGGTCGCTCCATTGGTGCCGCCGCTGAGGCGGTGCACGTCCTCACCCATCACGACGACGCGCTCGTCGGTGTCCATCCGCCGGCGCATGACACCGGCGACGGCATCGATGAACTTCGTCTCGGCGACCTCGCCGGTGAAGGTATCGATGTCGGTGTACGGCGCCCCGTCCAGCTCGCGCGGGTCTGAGCGCACACCGACGTCGACGTACGCCGGGTCGGGCCACTCGGCTGCCTTGATCTGCCGCTGACCGGGCTTGCCGCCGGCCACCGGCTCCAGCAGGACGTCGGCGAGCTCGGCCATCAGCGCCTTGGCCGATGCGACGAACCCGTCGAGCACCGCGCCGTCGAGGATCTCGCGGCGTGCCAGGTTGAGAGCGACCTGGTCGATCGGGTCGCGCGCCCGCCACTGTGCCTCTTCCTCCTTCGTGCGGTAGCGGAACGCGCTGCCGGGGAACGGGCCGTTCTGGTGGAAGTAGCGGTAGACCTCTGCCTCGACGACCGCCGGCCCCTTGCCCGCGCGCAGGTGCGTGACGGCTTCCCGCATCGCGAGGTGCACCGCGAGGGGGTCCATCCCGTCGACCCGCCACGACGCGATGCCGAAGCCGGGCCCGCGGCCGGAGAGCCGCGGCTCGCCGGTGGCCTCGTCGACCGTGGTGGACACGGCGTACCGGTTGTTCTCGACGAAGAAGCAGAGCGGCAGCTTCCAGGCCGACGCCAGGTTGAAGGTCTCGAGGGTGGAGCCGATGTTGATGGCGCCGTCGCCGAAGTAGGTCACCGCGACGGCGTCGGTGCCGGCCTGCCGGTGCGCCCAGGCCGAGCCCGCGGCCAGCGGCACTCCCCCTCCGACGATCGCGTTGGTGCCGATCGCTCCGGCCTCGTGCCACTGCAGATGCATCGAGCCACCCCGGCCGTGGCTCCACCCGCGGTCCAGCCCGCAGATCTCGGCGAGGGTACGCAGCAGCACCGAGCGCACCTCGTCATCGACCGGTGCGCTCGGGTCGATGCCCTTGGGCGCGACGTGGTGCAGCACCTTCGCGAGGAACTGGTGGTGGCCGCGGTGCGAGCCGTTCACCGTGTCCTCGCTCGTCAGAGCCAGCACCGAGCCGACCGCGCCCCCCTCCTGGCCGATGCTGGAGTGGGCCGGGCCGTGAACCAGGCCCTCACCGGCCAGCGTGAGCACGAGCTCCTCAAAGGTCCGGATCAGCACGAGGAGGCCGAACATCGAGGTCAGCAGCGCCGGGTCGGCGGCGTCCCAGTCGGCCTCGGTGGCCACGACCTCGACCCAGGGCGCGGTCGGTTCGAGGGGGCGGTGCTCACTCATGGGGCTCGCACATGACTCTCCGGTCCGGTGGGCGTGACCCACCAGCCTGGCATCAGATTGGATCCCATCGCAAGCCCTTGTGGCTGATCGGAGCGCCCCGATACGGTGTTTGGATCCGATTCGAGGCAGGAGCCGCAGCGTGCCCCACACCCTTCCCGGCCTCGCCGGGGTCGACCACATCGGCTTCACGGTGCCCGACCTCGAGCTGGCCCGGAAGTTCCTCGTCGACGTGCTGGGCTGCGAGTACCTCTACTCGCTGGGGCCGTTCATCCACGACGGGCCAGGCGACGACTGGATGTCCGAGCACCTCGACGTCGAGCCGAGCGCCGTGATGCGCCGGCTGCACTTCTTCCGGCTCGGCGGGCAGGCGATCTTCGAGGTGTTCCAGTACGAGACACCCGACCAGCGCACCGTCCAGCCGCGCAACAGCGACATCGGGGGACACCACGTCGCGTTGTACGTCGACGACATGGACGCCGCGGTCGCATTCCTCCACGCGCAGGGGCTCACCGTCCTCGGCGACCCCACGGTCAGCAGGGGACCGTCCGAGGGCCAGCGCTGGGTCTACTTCCTCGCGCCGTGGGGCATGCAGTTCGAGCTCGTGTCCTACCCCGGCCGCAAGGCGTTCGACCGGGCCGGCGGCACCGCCGAGGCCTGGGCCGAGCACACCGCCGCGGGCGACGGCGGCGACACCGTCGGCGCGGCATCCTGAGCCCGTGACCGCCGCGACGGCATCGCCCGCCGACCCTCCGGCGGCCGCGAGCGAGCGGATCGCGGCGTACCTGCGCGACGCGATCCTGCGCGGCGACATCAGCCCCGGCGAGCGGATCCGCCAGGAGGAGGTCGCCGATCAGCTGGGCACCAGCCGGCTGCCGGTGCGCGAGGCGCTGCGGATCCTGGAGGCCGAGGGCCTCACCGAGCACGCCGCCAACAAGGGCGCCAGAGTCCCGCGCCTCGACCCGGCGGAGCTCGACGTGCTCTACCGGATGCGCGAGCGCCTCGAGCCGCTCGCGCTCACCGAGTCGCTGCCCCACCTCACCGACGCCGACGTCGCCGGGCTGGCCGACATCCACGAGCGGATCATGGCCGACGACGACCTTGTCGAGTTCCTTGTGCTCGACCGGGCCTTCCACCTCGGCTCGTACGCCGGGTGCGCCAGCGAGCAGCTCGCCGGCAGCGTCGTCCGGCTGTGGAACTCCACCCAGCCCTACCGGCGGGCCTTCATGAGCCTGGACGGCCGGCCGCACCGGCGCGAGGTCGTCGACCACGAGCACCGGCTGATCCTGGACGCGCTGTCCCGCCGCGACCCCGAGGACGCCGAGCGCTACCTCGCCGGCCACATCCGCCGGACGCGGATCGAGCTGGCCCAGCACCCCGAGGTCTTCGCCCCGCCCGACGCGGCACGACCCCGCCCTCGCCGCGGTTGACCACGCATACGTGGCCAACCAGCCGCCCTTGGCGGGCCTGCAAGGCCCGCCAGGCACCGCCACGGCGCCCACCCAGCGCGACGTGGCGGGGCCACGGCGCAGGCCGCCTTCCGCCTGCCCGGGCGCGCACGGTAAGATCTCCGCAATCGATTGCACACGCTCGCCGGAGGGCCACATGACACCGCGGATCAGCTACGTCCCCGTCGAGTCGATGGACGAGCACATGCAGGAGGAGATGGCCCGCTGCGCCCGGGAGGGCACCCCGCGCCCGGAGTCGTCGGCGGTCCGTGCGCACGCGCCCAACGCGTTCTGGGCGTTCGCCGACTCGTGGAAGGCGATCTTCCACAGCGGCGTCCTCGACCACAGCGTCAAGGAGCTGGCCCGGGTCTACGTGTCCCGCACCGTGAAGTGCGAGTTCTGCGGCAACCAGCGTTCGATCAAGGCGACCACCGCCGGCCTGCTCGAGCAGCAGTACGACGAGCTGCTCAACTTCGAGTCCAGCGAGCGCTACGACGAGCGCCAGAAGGCTGCGCTCGCCTACACTGAGGCGATCTGCTGGCGGCTGGACACCGACGACGCGTTCTGGGAGCGGATGAACGCGCACTTCACCGAGGCCGAGCTGGTCGAGCTCGGCTGCTTCGTCGGCCTCACCTTCGGCCAGCAGTCCTGGCTGCGGATGCTCGACATCGAGCACCACCAGGTCCTCGCAGGTACGTCGGCATCGATGGCACCGGGTTTCGAGAACGCCGCCGACCTCGTCGCCAGCAAGGCCCGCGACGACTACTGGGCCAAGAGCCCCACCGGGCAGCCCGCGAACACCAGCGCGTGACCCCCGCGCCGCGAGGCGCTCGATGACCGGAGCCGTCGCGGCGGCTACGTCCGCGGGCACGAGCGCCTGGGACGTCGTCATCATCGTCGTCGCCATCGCGGTGGGCGCGTTCATCAAGGGCGCGACCGGTGGCGGGCTTCCGCAGTTGGCGATCCCGGTGATGGCGCCGTTCATCGGCGTCGAGCACGCCGTGGTCATCATGGCGATCCCGGGCATCGCCTCCAACGGCTGGCTCGCCTACCACCACCGCGTGGAGTACCCGCGTACCCGCGACCTGCCGAGCCTCGTCTGGCTCGGCGTCGTCGGTGCGATCCTGGGCACGGTCGCCCTGAAGTCGCTCGACGGGCGCGCGCTGTCGGCCGTGCTCGTCGTCGTGATCGTCGCGTACGTCGTCGTGGTGCTCGTGCACCCGGGGTTCCACTTGCCACCGCGGCTGACCCGGGTGACGTCGCCGCCAGTGGGGCTGATGGGCGGCGTCCTGCAGGGTTCCACCGGCATCTCGGGCCCACTGCTCACGACGTACGTGCACGGCTTCCAGCTGCCGCCCAGGGCGTTCATCTTCTCGTTGGCGGCGCTCTTCGGCATCAGCGCCGTCGTGCAGGCCGTGACGCTCGCGGTCGTGGGTCTCTATACCGGCACCTGGCTGGTCGAGAGCCTTCTGATCCTGCTGCCGATCGCGGCCTTCCAGCCGATCGGCTCATGGGCGTCGACCCGGCTGTCGCGCACGACGTTCCAGCGGGTCACGCTACTGCTGGTCGCCGCGTCGGCAGTGTCGCTGGCGCACAACGTCGTCACGGGAGGCTGAGGTGGCCCGGAGATGACCGGGGAAACGTTCTCCCTGACGGTCGACGGCGAGCGGTACGACGTCACCACGGCGCGCGACACTCCGCTGCTGCACGTGCTGCGCCACGAGCTCGGCAAGCCGGGCGCCCGGTTCGGCTGCGGTGTCGGCCTGTGCGGTGCTTGCTTCGTGCTCATCGACGGCAACCCCACGCCGTCCTGCGACACCCCGATCTGGGCGGCCGACGGCAAGGACGTCGTCACCGTCGCTGGCCTCGCCGACGGCGGCGCGCTGCACCCGGTGCAGCAGGCGTTCCTCGACGAGCAGGCCGCGCAGTGCGGGTTCTGTGTGTCCGGCGTACTCGTCAGCGCGGCGGCGCTGCTACGTGACACCCCGCACCCCGACGAGGGCCAGGTCGTCGCCGCGCTTGACCGCAACCTGTGCCGGTGCGGAGCACAGCGCCGGATGGTCGCGGCTGTCCTGCGCGCCGCCGAGGCCGCCGAATGACCCCGGGCGCCGACACACCCATCGTGTCGCCGGTGTCGACCTGGCTGCACGTCGCGGGTGACGGCGCCGTCACCGTCCGCAGCGGCAAGGCCGAGTTGGGCCAGGGCATCCTCACCGCGTTCGCCGCGATCGCCGCCGGCGAGCTCGGCGTCGACCCGGCCAGTGTTCGGGTCGTCGCTCCGCACACCGACGACGGGCCCGACGAGGGGATCACGGCCGGCAGCATGTCGGTGGCTACCGCAGGTGCGACGCTGCGCCGTGCGGCCGCGACCGCCCGTGCGCTGTTCGTCGCCGAAGCCGCCCACCGACTCGGCGTCCACCCGGCCGACGTCGTGGTCGAGCGAAGTGTGCTCAGCGCCCCGGGTGCGACGACCACGACGACGTACGCCGAGCTGGCCGGCCACGTCGACCTCGACACCCCCGTCGACGCGTCGCCGACGATGCGCGGGCCCGGTCCCGAGACCACGGTGGCCCGCCTCGACCTGCCCGACAAGGTGACTGGCCGGCCCCGCTACCTGGCTGACCTCGTGCTGCCCGGCCAGCTGTGGGGCCGCGTCGTCCGGCCGCCCTCGGCGGCCGCGACCCTCGTCCGTGCCGATGTCGAGGGCGCGCAGGCGTTGCCCGGCGTCGTTGCCGTAGTGCGCGACGGGTCGTTCCTCGGTGTTGTCGCCGACGACGAGCAGCGCGCCGAGGGCGCGGCAGAGCACCTGCGCACGCGCTCTGCGTGGGACGAGCCGGACACGCTGCCCGACGAGGACGACCTGCCGGCGTACCTGCAGGGTGGGCCGTCGACCACGTTCACCGTCGACGAGACCGGTGACCCGTCGACCGTCACCGCCGCGCGCAGCCACGAGGCGACCTACAGCAAGCCGTTTCTCGCGCACGCGTCGATCGCCCCGAGCGTCGGCGCCGCCCGCTGGGACGGCGAGTCCCTGCACGTGTGGAGCCACACCCAGGGCGTGTTCGCGCTGCGCAACGCGATCGCGCAGGCCCTCGACCTCGATGTGCCTGCCGTCGTGGTCGAGCACGTAGAGAGCGCCGGGTGCTACGGCCACAACGGTGCCGACGACGCCGCCTTTGACGCGGTGCTGCTCGCGCGCGCCGTCCCGGGCCGGCCGGTGCAGGTGCGCTGGTCGCGCCGCGACGAGCTCAGCTGGTCGCCGTTCGGCTCGGCCCAGCTGGTGCGCATCGTGGCCGGTCTCGACAACGACGGGCGCATCGCGAGCTGGGACTGCGACATCTGGAGCCAGGGCCACACCTCGCGCCCCGGGTACGCCGGCACGCCCGGTTTGCTGGCCGCGGCGCACGTCGAGGGCGGTCACCCCTTGCCGGCCCCGGTCGACCCGCGACCGGAACGCGGCGCTGGCAGCGCGCGGGGTGCGGTGCCGGCGTACGACATGCCGGTACGCCGGATCCGCGGCCACCGCCTCGACCGGGTCGCGCTGCGATCGTCCTCACTGCGCTCGCTGGGCGCGTTCGCGAACACGTTCGCGATCGAGTCGTTCGTCGACGAGCTCGCCGAGCTGGCCGGCGCCGACCCGCTCGACTACCGGCTGCACCACCTCTCCGACCCGCGCGGCCGCGCGGTGCTCGAGGCCGCAGTCGAACGTGCCGGCTGGGCCGGACGGCCGCGCGGGGGCGGCGACGTCGGGTGGGGCGTTGCGGTAGCGCAGTACAAGAAGGCGGGCTGGTGCGCGGTGGTCGCCGAGGTCGAGGCGGTCAGCGACATCCGGCTGCGCCGGCTGACGCTCGCGGTCGACGTCGGCCGGGTCGTTCAGGAGGACGGCGTGCGCAACCAGATCGAGGGCGGCGCCGTCCAGTCGGCCAGCTGGACCCTCAAGGAGCGCGTGCGCTTCGACCGCTGCCGGGTCACCAGCGTCGACTGGGAGACCTACCCGATCCTGCGGTTCTCCGAGGTGCCGCCGATCGACGTCGTCGTCCTGGACCGTCCCGACCTGCCGTCGGTCGGCGCGGGCGAGGTCGCGCAGGGGCCGACTGCCGCGGCGATCGCCAACGCGCTGGCGGCCGCCGTCGGCCTACGTGTCCGCGACCTGCCCCTCACACCCGACGCGGTCGTCGCCGCGATGGAGCGGGGCTAGCGGACCAGCTCGGCGCGCACGCCGAGCAGCCGCACCGGGCGCCGGTCGTCGAACATGTCCAGCGCCTCGATCGCGGCGGCCTCGATCGCCGCGGCGTCGGCCGTCGGCGACGCGAGTGCCCGGCCGTGGGTCTCGGTGAAGAACGGCACCCAGCGCACCTTGACCACGACGCGCAGCGCGTCGCGGCCCTCCTCGGCGACCTCGCCGGCGACCCGCGTCGCGAGCGAGGCGACCTCGGCGCGCACCACCGTCCAGTCGGCGAGGTCCTGCTGGAAGGTGACCTCGCGGCCGAGCGAACGACGCAGGTACGGCGAGCTGCTCACGGCTGCGCTGTCCCGGCCCGTCGCGAGGCGCTGCAGCCACGGACCGGTGGCCGGCCCGAACCGCGCGGCGAGGACGTCGACGTCCGTTCCGGCGAGGCCGCGCACGGTACTGATCCCGAGCTCGGTCAGCTTGGCGGCCGTCTTGGCGCCGATGCCCCAGAGCGAGGTCGTCGGCTGCTCGCCGAGCAGGTCGAACCAGGTCGCTCCGGTGATGCGAAAGACGCCGGCCGGCTTGCCGTAGCCGGTGGCGATCTTGGCCTGCAGCCGGTTGCGCCCGATGCCGACCGAGCAGTGCAGCCCGGTCACCTCGAGCACCCGGCGGGCCACCTCGTGAGCGACCGCCTCGGGGTCGCCGGCAACAGCGAAGGCGCGCCCGTCGTCCGCTCGTTCCTCGCTCCCTTCTCGCCGTTCATCCGGGATCTCGATGCCGAGGAACGCCTCGTCCCAGCCGAGCACCTCGACCTGGTCGGTGATGGTGCGCAGGGTGGCCATCACGACGGCCGACACGGCCTCGTAGTGCTCCTTGTCGACGGGCAGGAACACCGCGTCGGGGATCCGCTTCAGCGCGGTGCGCAGCGGTGTACCCGATCCGACGCCCAGGGCCCGTGCCTCGTAGGACGCCGTACTGACCACGCCGCGCTTGGTCGGGTCGCCGTCACCGCCCACGATGACGCTGCGCCCTGCCAGCTCCGGGTAGCGCAGCATCTCGACCGCGGCCAGGAACTGGTCGAGGTCGACGTGCAGCACCCAGCGCGTCACAGGAGCAAGTGTCGCGCGCCGCACCGACGCCGGGGAGCGCCGTCGCGCACCCCGCTTCACAGGCCCTGCCGTCGCCTTGCACGCGCTGCAACCCGCGCAAGCCGCCCGGCGATCACGTTTACGTGATCGCCGGGCGGACGTGGGGCTTGCGACTGGCGGGTCAGTGGTGCTTCGGCGTCGGTACGCCGATGCGGTGCACCGCGGAGCGCAGCCCGCCGCTCTCCGCGATGACCCGCACCGTGGAGCGCACCGTCAGCGACACGACCGCGCCGCCGGTGGCCGGCTTCGGCGTGACCGTCCGGGTCACCGTCTTGCCCGACTTCACCGTGGTCACCCGCAGCGTGGCCGGCTGGTACGGCAGCAGCCCGGCGAGGGTCAGCCGCACCGTCGAGCCCTTGCGGGCCGTCGAAGGCCCGCTCACCGACGGGTACGCCGGCACCCCCAGCGCCACCGGCGTCCACGTCGACTGGGCCACCGCGTTGAACGCGCGCACCGTCGCCACTGCCGGGCCTGCCACGAGGCCGGACACGACGGCGCTGGTCGCACCCGCCTGCGCCACGACGCGCTTGCCGTCGACGCGCACCGCGTAATGGGTGAGCGGCGCACCGCCGGTGTCGACCGGCGGGAGCCAGGTCACCGTGACCTGCCCGCGGCCGGACGGTGTTGCAGTGACCCCGGTCGGCGGTTGTGGTGCGACCGCGGCGGTGACATGCACCGGCGCGGTCGCCGCGAGGCCGGACACCAGCCGGTAGTCCGCGGTCGCCGCCACCGTGGCCGGCAGTACGACGGTGCCGGACGGACTGGCATTGCCGGCCGCGACGGGGACCCAGTCGGTCGCGCCGGTCGCGAGCGACTCCAGCGTGACGGGTGCCGACGGGGTGAGGCCGGTGCCGCGGATCTTCGAGGAGCTCCCCGCGAGCACGATCGGCGCGGTCACGAAGGCGGCCGGCGTCACGGCTGTCGGGAGCGTCCGCGAGCCGGTCGTCCCGTCGAGGTTGACGGTGGCGCTGCCGGTCGGCGTCGTGACCAGCACCGACGCGGCGGTGCTGCTGACCGACGACGTCGCGGAGTACGCCGAGCCCGGTACGCCGTCGGCGCGCGGCGCGATCACCGTGAGCCACGACAGCTGGGAGCCACGCTGGGTGGCTCGCAGCGACGGCGCGGGCGCGATCTCGCCGTACGCCTCGCTGTTCCAGCCGCGCATCGGTGACTTCGCGCCGTTCTTGACGTCGAGCGGGGCACCGCCGGCGGTGAAGAACATCGAGACGTTGGCGCCGGGACCGGTCGTGTGCGCGGTGTCCTGCTGGAGGTCGATCGTGCGGTCGCGGCCGAGGCCCCACTGCTGGCTGGCGGTGACGACCTCGGGTGCCGCGAGCCGGTCCCACACGAGCACGACGTCGTCCGCGCGGTCGTAGGCGACGGTTCGGGTCAGGGTGACGCCTTCGTAGCCGGTGTCGACGACGGTGGACATGTCGAGGTCGGGCGCCTGCGTCGTGGTCAGCGCCGGGCGCGGGTCGCTGCGCCGCACGCCGTTGACGAGCACGACGTTGTGCGCGGCCCGAGACACGATGAACTGGCGGGTCGTGCCGTAGAGGTACTCCCACTGGCCGGTGTCGAAGAGCAGCTCGGAGCCGTGCGAGTAGAGGGTCAGCGAGCCCGAGTCGTCGTGTGCGTGCGGGATGCTGCTCGTGGTGCCCGCCCGCAGGCTGTAGAAGGTCTCGTCGGAGTACGGACGTGGGGCGCTGCCCCAGCCGGAGCGGCCGAACACGTAGCCGCCGGCGTACGCCGCGAACGTCGCCGAGGGAGCCACACCGGCCGCGCCGTTGGTCGCCGACCACTCGGCCGCCGTGCCGGCCCAGCGGGTGGGCGGCGAGAGCAGGTTCGGGCTGGAGTCGCCGAGCGCCTCGAGACGCCCGTCGGGTCGGGTGGCCTGGGCGATGAACCCGGGCATCGCGGCGACCCGCGAGAGCCACGCCGGAGCCGGGTCACCGGCGCGACGCATCCGCTCGGCGGCCTCGAGGAACCACCGGTAGTCGTTGACCGCGTAGGTGATCGCGCCTTCCTCGTCGGACCCATCGGTGTGGATGAGTCGTACCGCGAGGGCGTCGATGCGCGCCACGGCGAGCCTGCGCCAGGCCGGCCGCCCGATGGTGGCGCCGATCGCGTAGAGCCCCATCTGCTGGTGCAGCGACGCATTGTTGATGCCCTCGTAGCGGGCCGAGCTCGCGGCCATCTCGCCGTTCTGCTTCAGCGCCTTCATCAGCCACGGCGCGTTGCCGCGCGGCCCGGCCGCGGCGCAGACCAGCACGAGCGACCGGAAACCCTCGTAGATCGGCGGCCCCCACGCGTAGCGCGACCACGTGCCGCCGGGCTTGTTGTCGTTGAACCAGTCGTGCACGAGGAAGTAGAACCGGTCGATCATCGCGGTGTCGTGATGGCGTACGCCGACACGGAGCAGCGGCAGCAGGTAGTGCAGCGCGTGCATGTAGCCCTTGCCGCTGCTGTCCAGCGTGCTGACCGGCTTCCACGACGGGTTAGCCGCCAGGTGGAAGGAGCCGTACTCGCCGAGGTCGGCGTGCCCGGCCATCAGCGCGGCCGCCTTTTCGACGCTGCCCTTCTGCGGCCGGCCGAGGCCCATGGCGCACTGAGAGGCGGCGGCCGCGACGTTGATGGTCGCGGTGCCGGTCAGGGCGTTCGCGGCGGAGGCGCCGCTCGGCAGCCCCGCGAGCACGGTGACCGCGAGGGTCAGCGCGAGGGCGCCGGCCACGGCGGAGGCGGCGGTGCGGTGACGCTGCGGACGGTGGACGGATCGGCGTACGACGGGTTCCCCCGATGTCACTTGGTGGTTCTCCCCACGTGGTGGTGCAGGTGCGCGGCGGCACGCCCGTCTGCTGCGTGCCGAGTGCGCCATCCCCTCGAGTATCGGACGGGACCGCCCGGTTCTAGGCGATATGAGGGTACCCGGCGCGCCGACCTACCCTGGTCAGCGTGCTGCCCGAGTTGCCGGTCCCGCTGGTCGCCGCCCCGATGGCCGGCGGCCCGTCCACCCCCGATCTGGTGGTCGCGGTCGGCGAGGCAGGCGGGCTGGGCTTCCTCGGCGCGGGCTACAAGACGTTCGACGCCGTGCGGGCCGAGGTCGACGAGGTACGCCGGCGCAGCACCCGCCCGTTCGGCGTGAACGTCTTCCTGGCCGGGTCACCGACGCGCGACCCCGATGCTGTGACGACCTACCGCGACACGCTGGCCGCCGACGCCGCGACGCTGGGCGTCGATGCGGGCGAGGCGCGGTGGGACGACGACGAGGTCGCGGCAAAGCTGGCCGTCGTCGCCGGCGTACCGCTGGTGAGCCTGACCTTCGGCTGCCCGCCGCGAGACGTCGTCGGTGTCTTGCAGGACGCCGGCTCGCTGGTGGTGCTCACCGTGACGTCCCCCGACGAGGCGCGGGTCGCGGCCGAGGTCGGGCCGGACGCGCTGTGGGTGCAGGGTGAGGAGGCCGGCGCGCACCGAGGCACCTTCGCCGACGTACCGACCGACGACGGCGGCGTCGCGCCCGGCGTACCGCTGCTCGACCTGCTCGACCTCGTGCGGGCGACCACCGACCTGCCGCTCGTCGCGGCCGGCGGCCTGATGGACGGCGCCGACGCGCGCGCCGGGCTCGGACACGGCGCGACGTGGGCCGCGATGGGCACCGCGTTCCTCGGCTGCCCCGAGGCCGCGACGACGGCGACGCACCTCGCTGCGTTGCAGGACCCGCGGTTCGGCGCGACGACGATGACGCGCGCGTTCACCGGGCGACCGGCTCGCGCGCTGGTCAACGACTTCGTGCGCGCGCATGACGCGGACGCCCCGTCGGCGTACCCGGAGGTGCACCACGTGACCCGGCCGCTGCGCACCGCGGCGGCCGCGGCCGGCGACGCGCACCGGCTGCACCTGTGGGCCGGCACCGGCTGGCAGCGGCTGCGCCCGATGCCCGCCGCCGACCTGGTCCGCACCATCGCCGCCGAGCTGTGACCCGCAACCCATCCGCAGACTTGTCAGCCGCTCAACGACCCCGCGGTCGTCCTGCGGCTGACAACTCGGCCGGGCTAGGCGACGAAGATGCAGAACAGGTGGCCGGCCGGGTCGGCGTACACCCGCAGCGGTTCGTCCGGGTCGGCGGTGCGGTCGAAGCGCAGCCGGGCGCCCAGAGCGAGCGCCCGCTCGTGATGGCGCTCCAGCTCCTCGACCGACGGCACCGAGGTGTCCAGGTGCATCTGCTGCGGTACGCCGGGTTCCGGCCAGGTGGTCTCGGCCAGGTCGTCGGCCTTGCCGAACGCCAGCGACCGCTCGCCGGTCGGCATCAGCAGCACCACCCAGTCCTCACCGCGCTCGTCGGGCTGGCCCTCCGGCGGCCGCTCGTCGCCGGACCGGTAGCGCAGGCCGAACATCTTCCGGTAGAACTCGGCGGTCGCGCGCGGGTCCGCGCAGTCCAGCACCGTCTGCAGGATCGTCGGGTAGGTCTCCGTCATAGGACTTGCCTACCAGGCAGGATGGGACGCGTGAAAGCGAAGGACCGAGGCGTCGGCCTGTCCGAGGCCGGGCTGTTGGACGCCGCCGGTGAGCTGATCTTCGAGCGCGGCGAGGACTGCGTCGCCAACGTCCGTGGCCCCGTCGAGAGCGGAGAAAGCGCGCGAGCCAGCGTGCAGGGGCAGAGCGTCTACCAGGTCGAGCTGGACTGGTCGGCGTACGACGTGCGGGGAGTCTGCACCTGCCCGTACAACGCCCGAGGGGAGTTCTGCAAGCACCTCGTCGCCGTCGGCCTCGCCGTACTCGGCAGGCGACCGGCCGATGTCCCGCCGAAGCAGGTCGCGTCGGTACAGGGCTATCTCGAGGACCTCGATGCGCCGAGCCTCCGCACTGTGCTGGCCCAACTCGCCGAGGAGCACCTGCAGGTCGCCGAGTCGCTGTTGCTGCGCGCCGAGCTCGCCGCCGGCAACGGTACGGCGGCAGCCGAGATCCTGTCGGCGCTGGTACGCGACGTGCTCGAGGTCCGCGGTTTCATCGACTACCGCCGATCCTTTGACGTGGCCGCCGACGCCGAATCGGTCCTCGATGAGCTCGAACGCACCCTGGGTACAGACGGCGGCGCCGACCTCGCCGCACCGGCCCTCCGGATCGCGGTGACCAGGCTGCGTCGCATCACCGAACATGCCGACGACTCGGCGGGGATCCTCGGCGGGGCCAGCCAGCGAGCGTTGGACCTCTACGCGCGGGCCTGCCGGGAGGGCAACCCCGACGGCCGCAAACTGGCTCGCTGGCTGGTGAAGTTCCGGGACGAGTCACCCGGCTGGCCACAGGCGACGCTCGTCGACTTCGTCGCAGCGTTCGACGACAAGGCCATGACGACCTACCGCTCCGCCGTGCAGAAGCTGGCCGACCGGTTCGAGGGTGAAGACGGATGGAAGCGGCACGAGGCCGACCTGATGCTCCTCGAGCTCGCCGACCACGACGGCGACGTCGACCGCGCGATCGAGATCCTCAGTAGTGGCGAGTACACGAGGTACGGCGAGATCGTCGACCGGCTCCGGCAGCACGGTCGGCACGACGAGGTGATCGGCTGGATGGACGCCGCCGTCTCGGCCGGCCGCGTGTCCGGACACTTCGGTCCACGGGGTGGCACCTGGCTGGATCCAGACGACGTCGCGGCCACCTACCTGGCGGCCGGTCGCCCGGACGATGCCGTGGAGGTGCTGCGCCGCAAGGTCCTCGAGATGCCCGGAGCGAAGAGCCTGGCGGCGCTCGTCCGGCTCGCTCGCCGTCTCCACCGCGCGGCGGCCGAGCGGGCTTGGGCCATCCAGGCGCTGCGCGAGCGGGCAGTCCCTCCGTTCGGCAACGGTGCGTACCTCGTCGAGATCGCCCTGGCCCACAACGACCTCGACGGGGCCTGGGACGCGGCCCACGAGTTCGGCGCCGGGCACCAGTGGGAGCGGCTGGCGAAGGCCAGCCGCGACGCCCGCCCGGCTGACGCGGCAGCGCTCTACCAGGCCAACCTGGAGAAGGACCTGGTCCACCCCGACAGCAAGGTCTATGCGTCCATCGCGAAACGGCTCACCATCGTGCGCGACCTGAGGGCGCTGGCCGGCGAGGAGGAGGTGTTCGCCGACTACCTCGGCGCGCTGCGCGACACGTACCGTCGCCGTCCCTCGCTGATGGCAGCCCTGGACAAAGCTGGTCTTTGACCCGCACCCCGGACCTGTCAGCGCGTGGACGACCTAAAGATCGTTCAGCGGCTGACAAGTGCGGGAGCGGCTACCAGGCGACGGCGATGTACTTGGACTCGGTGTAGTCGAGGAGGCCCTCGTGGCCGCCCTCGCGCCCGATGCCCGACTGCTTGACGCCGCCGAACGGCGCGGCGGGGTCGGAGACCAGCCCGCGGTTGAGGCCGACCATGCCCGACTCGAGCGCCTCGCTGACCCGCAGCCCGCGCGCCAGATCGCCGGTGTAGAGGTAGGCGACCAGGCCGAACTCGGTGTCGTTGGCCATCCGCACCGCCTCGTCCTCGGTGGTGAAGGTGACGATCGGCGCGACCGGCCCGAAGATCTCCTCCTTGAGGATCTCGGCGTCGGCGGGTACG
>DATBDW010000043.1:0-22824 GCA_036269735.1 Actinomycetes bacterium | reverse complement strand
GTCCGTGGTGGGGTGGACGTGGTCGAGGTCGGCCTGCCCTACTCCGACCCGCTGATGGACGGTCCCACCATCCAGCGGGCGGTGGAGCAGGCGCTGACCACCGGCACCACCACCACCGATGTCCTCGAGACCGTGCGAGCGGTGGCCGTGACGGGGGCGCCGACGCTGGTCATGACCTACTGGAACCCCCTCGAGCGCTACGGGACCACGCGCTTCGCCGAGGGCCTCGCCGCCGCTGGGGGCGCGGGCACCATCACGCCCGACCTCACCCCCGACGAGGCGGCCACGGCACCCTCCGACTGGCTCGGTGCCACCGACGCCGCGGGGCTGGACCGGGTGTTCCTCGTGGCTCCGTCGTCCACGGACGTGCGGATCCGGTGGACCGCCGAGCACTGCCGAGGTTTCGTCTACGCCGCGTCGACGATGGGCGTCACCGGGGCCCGCGACCGGGTCGGCGATGCGGCCGAGGCACTGGTACGCCGGGTGCGCGCCCAGACCGACCTGCCGGTCTGCGTGGGCCTGGGTGTCTCGACCGGTGACCAGGCCGCCGAGGTCGCCGGGTTCGCCGACGGCGTCATCGTCGGCTCGGCGTTCGTGCGAGCCATGCTCGACGCGGCCACCCCCGAGGACGGTGTCGCGGCGGTCGAGAAGCTCGCGGCGGAGCTCGCCGACGGCGTACGGCGCGGCCGATGACCGCCGCCCGCCGATCGCGCCGACCCGTCCGGCTGCTCGCCGGAACGGTGATCGCAGTCGGCGCGATGCTGCTGAGCGCGTGCGCCAGTGGCACCACCGTCAGCTCGACGCCCGGCCTGAACGGGACCACCGGTTGGCACGGGACCCCGGTGCCGCACGGCTACCCGCTGCCGGCCGACCGGTTCACCGACACCCACCAACACAGCGTGACCCTGGCCGGCGAGGCGACGACCCCGGTCACCCTGGTCTTCTTCGGCTACACGCACTGTCCCGACATCTGCAACGTGGTCCTCGCAGACATCGCAGCCGCGCTGCGCGAGTCCCGGCCCGCGGTCCGCGCCAAGACTCACATGGTCTTCGTGAGCACCGACCCGCAGCGGGACACGCCGGCGGTCATGCGCGAGTACCTCGACCGGTTCAACCCCTCCTTCGAGGGACTGGTGGCGCCGGTGGACACCGTCGCGAAGGCGGCCCGGTCCCTCTACATCAGCTACGAGAAGCCGGACGGCACGCAGAGCGGCAACTACACGGTCCAGCACGGCACCTACACGACCGGCTTCGTGCACGGGAAGGCCGCCGTCGTCTGGTCCGACGTGACCACCGTCGCCGACCTGCGCTCGGACCTGGCGCGGCTCGCGGGCCCTGCGGCCGCTTCAGCGCAGTCTGGGTCCCCCGGATAGCCTGGCGCCAACCGATGTCGTTCCCCGTGATCCCTCTCTCGATCCCGAGCCCCGGCCAGGGTGTCTGGCACCTGGGCCCGTTGCCGGTGCGCGCCTACGCGTTGTGCATCATCGCCGGGATCGTCGCGGCGGTCTGGCTGGGGGAGCGGCGGTGGACCGCCCGTGGCGGCCGGCCGGGTGACGTCACCGAGATCGCCACCTGGATGGTCCCGTTCGGCATCATCGGTGGCCGGCTCTACCACGTCATCACCTCGCCCGACGCCTACTTCGGTGCGGGTGGCGACCCGGTCCACGCCCTGTTCATCTGGCGCGGCGGCCTCGGCATCTGGGGGGCCATCACCCTCGGCGGGGTCGGCGCCTGGATCGGGTGCCGTCGGCGCGGGATCCCGCTGCCGGCGTTCGCCGACGCACTGGCGCCCGGTCTCGCCCTGGCCCAGGCGATCGGCCGGCTCGGCAACTACTTCAACCAGGAGCTCTACGGCCGGCCGACCGACCTGCCGTGGGCCCTGCACATCGACGCCGCGCACCGAACGGCCCGCTACGCAGATGTGTCGACGTACCACCCGACGTTCCTGTACGAGCTGCTCTGGGATCTCGGGGTCGCTGCGCTGGTGATCTGGGCCGACCGGCGGTTCCGGCTCGGGCACGGTCGGGCCTTCGCGCTGTACGTCGTGGCCTACACCATCGGGCGCGGCTGGATCGAGGCCCTGCGGATCGACCCGGCGCACCGGGTGCTCGGGCTGCGACTCAACGACTGGACCAGCGTGCTCGTCCTGACCGGTGCGGTGGTGTTCTTCGTCCTCAGCGCCCGCCGGCATCCCGGCCGCGAGACGCCCGAGGAGCTCGAGGCGCTCCGGCACGACCGGTCGGGGCCGACCGAGCCGGGACCGGACGTCGACACCACCACGGAGATCACCGCGTGAGCACCCCGGAAGTCACCGGCGAGGACGCGGCGGCCCGTTCGGCCCGCGAGCGGGCCGAACGGGAGTCGCAGCGCATCCAGCACGAGCACTCCGACGTCACCGGTGGCTGGCTGCGCCCGGCGGTCTTCGGCGCCTCGGACGGTCTGGTCTCCAACTTCGCCCTGATCGCGGGGGTCACCGGCGGGACCAACGACAGCAACGCGGTCCTGCTCGCCGGCTTGGCCGGGCTCGCGGCGGGTGCCTTCTCGATGGCGGCGGGCGAGTTCATCTCGGTCCGCTCCCAGTCCGAGCAAGCGCTCGCGGAGATCGAGCTGGAGCGGGCCGAGCTCAAGCGCAACCCGGCCGGCGAGGAGCGCGAGCTGGCCCAGATGTACGTCGCCAAGGGCCTCGACCCCGACCTGGCGCGCGAGGTGGCCCGGCAGCTCTCCCGGGACCCGGACCAGGTGCTGGACGTGCACGTGCGCGAGGAACTGGGGATCAGCGAGGACGATCTGCCCTCGGCCCGCCTCGCCGCCGGCTCGTCCTTCGCCTCGTTCGCCGTGGGCGCCTTCCTGCCGGTGCTGCCCTACCTCTTCGGCGCGACGTCGCTGTGGCCCGCGCTCGTCCTCACGGGGGGCGGCCTCTTCCTCTGCGGGGCCTTCGTCACCCGGCTCACCCCACGCCCCTGGTGGTACGGCGGGGGGCGCCAGACCCTGGTCGGCGCCGTCGCCGCGGCTGTGACCTACGGCGTCGGCGCTCTCGTCGGAGCGTCCGGCCTCACCTGAGTGCGCCGCGCCGGCGCCGACCAAGCTGCACGGCACCGCGCCCGCGACGCCGGCCGGTCTCGGTCAGGGGAAGGTCAACCACGGCGTCGGGCACGGCTGACCCCTCCGGGCTCGCGCCCGGCCGCGACTCGTTTCACATGCCGGAAACATGGTCCACGCCCTGGACGCCTGCGCCGCTATGCTGACCGGCGTACCGCAGGGCCGATGACGTCCCTCGGTCGATGCACCCCGGCTTGCCCGCCACGGGCCCGGGACCCACATCGACGAGGAAGGGGACGCTGTGTTGCCCACGGACTCGACCGCCAGCCAGCAAGGTCTCTACGACCCGGCGTACGAGCACGATGCCTGCGGGGTCGCCTTCGTCGCCACGCTGAGCGGCATCGCCAGCCACACCATCGTCGACCAGGCCCTCACCGCATTGCGCAACCTCGACCACCGCGGCGCGTCCGGCGCCGAGCCCGGCTCCGGTGACGGCGCAGGAATCCTCACCCAGGTGCCCGACGAGTTCCTGCGGGCGGTCACGCCGTTCGCGCTGCCCGACAGGGGTGCCTACGCCGTCGGCACTGCGTTCCTCCCCGATGACGACGACGCGGAGCGGGCGGCCCGGGCCAGCATCGAGACCCTCGCCGGCGAGGAGGGACTCACCGTGCTCGGCTGGCGGGACGTGCCGGTCTCCGCGTCCCTCGTCGGTGCCACGGCGGCGAGTGTCATGCCCCGCTTCCGCCAGCTGTTCGTCTCGGCGGCGGCGCGGCGGGTGTCGGGGCTCGGCCTCGAGCGGATGGCGTTCTGCCTGCGCAAGCGGATCGAGCGCGAGGCCGGGACCTACGTCGCGTCGCTGTCGTGTCGCACGCTGCTCTACAAGGGGATGCTGACCACCGCGCAGCTCGAGCCCTTCTTCCCGGACCTGTCCGACCGCCGCTACGTGACCGAGCTCGCACTGGTGCACTCGCGGTTCAGCACCAACACGTTCCCGTCCTGGCCGCTGGCGCACCCCTACCGACTCATCGCGCACAACGGCGAGATCAACACCGTCAAGGGGAACCGTAACTGGATGGCCGCGCGCGAGAGCCAGCTCTCCAGCGATGTCATCCCAGGTGACCTGTCCCGCCTGCTGCCCATCTGCACACCGGGCGCCAGTGACTCAGCCACCTTCGACGAGGTGGTCGAGCTGCTGCACCTCGGAGGTCGCTCGCTGCCGCATGCAGTCCTGATGATGATCCCGGAGGCGTGGGAGAACCACGCCGAGATGGATCCGGCCCGGCGTGCCTTCTACGAGTTCCACGCGGCCCTGATGGAGCCGTGGGACGGGCCGGCCTGCATCACCTTCACCGACGGGAGCCTGATCGGTGCCGTCCTGGACCGCAACGGCCTGCGCCCGGGCCGTTACTGGGTGACCCAGGACGGCCTGGTCGTGCTGGCGAGCGAGGTCGGCGTGCTCGACCTCGACCCGGCGACCGTGGTGCGCAAGGGCCGGCTGCAGCCCGGCCGGATGTTCCTCGTCGACACCGAGCGTGGCCGCATCGTCGACGACGCCGAGATCAAGGCGGAGCTGGCCGCGGAGGCGCCGTACGACGAGTGGCTGCACGCCGGTCAGATCCGGCTCGCCGACCTCCCGGAGCGCGAGCACGTCCTGCACACCCACGCCAGCGTCACCCGGCGGCAGCAGACCTTCGGCTACACCGAGGAGGAGCTGCGGGTGCTGCTGGCGCCGATGGCCGCCAGCGCCGCTGAGCCGATCGGGTCGATGGGCACCGACACGCCGCTCGCCGTCCTGTCCGAGCGGCCTCGGTTGCTCTTCGACTACTTCAGCCAGCTGTTCGCTCAGGTCACCAATCCGCCGCTGGACGCCATCCGCGAGGAGCTGGTGACGAGTCTGGGGACGGCGATCGGCCCGGACCAGAACCTCTTCACCGCCACGCCGGCGCACTGCCGCCAGGTCGTGCTCGACTTCCCGGTCATCGACAACGACGAGCTGGCGAAGATCCAGCAGATCAACCGGGACGGAGACCTGCCGGGCTTCGCGGCGTACCGGATCCGGGGTCTGTACCCGGTCTCCGGCGGAGGACCGGCGCTGCAGTCGGTGCTCGAGGACATCTTCACCGAGGTGAGCGAGGCCGTCGAGGCGGGCGCGCGACTGATCGTCCTCTCCGACCGCGACTCGGACTCCGAGTGGGCACCGATCCCGTCTCTGCTCCTCACCAGCGCGGTGCACCACCATTTGATCCGCGAGAAGACACGGACCCAGGTCGGCCTCGTCGTGGAAGCCGGGGACGTCCGCGAGGTGCATCACGTCGCCCTGCTCGTCGGCTACGGCGCCTCGGCCGTGAACCCCTACCTCGCGATGGAGACCGTGGAGGATCTCGCCACCCGCGGTCTGGTCGACGTCCCCGCGGACGTGGCTGTGCGCAACCTGATCAAGGCGCTCGGCAAGGGCGTGCTCAAGGTCATGTCGAAGATGGGCATCTCGACCGTCGCGAGCTACCACGGGGCGCAGGTCTTCGAGGCAGTCGGTCTCGACCAGCGTTTCGTGGAGCGATACTTCACCGGCACATCGTCCAAGCTCGGCGGCATCGGGCTGGAGGTGCTCGCCCAGGAGGTCGCCCGACGGCACGCCGTCGCGTACCCCCGCGGTGGTGATCTGGCTCCGGCGCACCGGACGCTCGACGTCGGCGGCGAGTACCAGTGGCGGCGCGAGGGTGAGCTGCACCTGTTCAACCCCGAGACGGTCTTCCGTCTCCAGCACGCCACCCGGGCCCGGCGCTATGACGTGTTCAAGCAGTACACGGCGGCGGTCGACGAGCAGTCCGAGCGCCTGATGACGCTGCGCGGCCTGCTCCGGTTCAAGGACGCGTCCGCGACCGGCCGCGTGCCGCTGCCGTTGGAAGAGGTCGAGCCGGTCGAGGCGATCGTCCGACGGTTCTCGACGGGCGCGATGTCCTACGGGTCCATCTCGCAGGAGGCCCACGAGACACTCGCGATCGCGATGAACCGCCTGGGCGGGAAGTCGAACACGGGGGAGGGCGGCGAGGACAGCGACCGTTTCACTCCCGACAGCAACGGTGACCTGCGCCGGTCGGCGGTCAAACAGGTCGCGAGCGGCCGGTTCGGCGTGACCAGCGAGTACCTCGTCAACGCCGACGACCTGCAGATCAAGATGGCGCAGGGCGCCAAGCCCGGCGAGGGCGGCCAGCTGCCGGGCCAGAAGGTCTACCCGTGGATCGCCCGCACCCGGCACTCCACTCCGGGCGTCGGTCTCATCTCGCCGCCCCCGCACCACGACATCTACTCGATCGAGGACCTGGCGCAGCTGATCCACGACCTCAAGAACGCCAACGACCGGGCCCGGGTGCACGTGAAGCTGGTCGCCGAGGTCGGCGTCGGGACGGTCGCAGCCGGCGTGAGCAAGGCGCATGCCGACGTGGTGCTGATCTCGGGCCACGACGGGGGCACCGGTGCGGCGCCGTTGACGAGCCTGAAGCACGCAGGCACGCCGTGGGAGCTGGGTCTCGCCGAGACTCAGCAGACGCTGCTGAGAAATGGGCTTCGGGACCGGATCGTCGTGCAGACCGACGGTCAGCTCAAGACCGGGCGCGATGTCGTCGTGGCGGCGCTGCTCGGCGCGGAGGAGTTCGGCTTCGCCACCGCGCCGCTCGTGGTGAGCGGCTGCGTCATGATGCGCGTCTGCCACCTCGACACCTGCCCGGTCGGGGTCGCCACGCAGAACCCCGAGCTGCGCAAGAGGTTCACGGGCAAGCCGGAGTTCGTCGAGGCGTTCTTCACCTACATCGCCGAAGAGGTGCGCGAGCACCTCGCGGCTCTCGGGTTCCGGAGCCTGGACGAGGCCATCGGCCAGGTCGAGACCCTGGACACGTCACAGGCCGTCGCGCACTGGAAGGCCTTCGGACTGGACCTCGCGCCGGTGCTGAACGTGCCCGACCTCCCGGAGGGGACACCCCGCCGTCGTACAACGGTCCAGGACCACGGCCTGGAGAAGGCGCTCGACAACGAGCTGATCGCCCGGTCCGCGGACGCGCTCGAGAACGCCCAGCCGGTGCAGCTCGACGTGGCGGTGCGCAACGTCAACCGGACGGTCGGGACGATGCTTGGCGCCGAGGTGACCCGTCGCTACGGCGGGCTGGGGCTGCCGGACGGCACCATCGACATCACGCTGACCGGTTCGGCCGGCCAGTCGTTCGGCGCGTTCCTGCCGCACGGCGTCACGCTGCGTCTGGTCGGGGATGCCAACGACTACCTCGGCAAGGGCCTCTCCGGCGGACGCATCTCGGTCCGGCCGGCCAACAATGCGTCCCTGGTTGCGGAGCGCAACGTCATCGCGGGCAACGTGCTGCTCTACGGCGCGACCGATGGCGAGGCCTTCGTGCGCGGTCTGGTCGGGGAGCGCTTCGCGGTGCGCAACTCCGGAGCCACCGCGGTCGTCGAGGGCGTCGGCGACCATGGGTGCGAGTACATGACAGGCGGTCAGGTCGTGGTGCTGGGCCCGGTCGGACGCAACTTCGCTGCGGGGATGTCCGGCGGCACGGCGTACGTCCTCGATCTGCACGAGGCGCGCGTCAACCGGGGCATGGTCGACCTCGAGCCGCTCGACGGCGAGGACGCCGACCTGCTCGGCGTGCTCGTGGCCCGGCACGCCGACCACACTGGGTCGACGGTCGCGACCGCGCTGCTCGATGACTGGGCCGTGTCCTCGGCCCGGTTCACCAAGGTCATGCCCCGCGACTACAAGGCCGTGCTGGCCGCCCGGTCGCGGGCACTGGACGCCGGGTTCGCCGAGGACAGCCAGCAGACCCTCGACGCGATCATGGAGGCCTCCCGTGGCTGACCCCCGAGGGTTCCTCATGACGCCGGACCGCGAGCTGCCGACGCGCCGTCCCGTCGACGTACGGATCATGGACTGGAAGGAGGTCTATGAGCAGCAGGACGCCGGTCAGCTGACAAGGCAGGCGGCGCGCTGCATGGACTGCGGGATCCCGTTCTGCCACGACGGCTGCCCCTTGGGCAACCTCATCCCGGAGTGGAACGACCTCGCGCGCCGCGACGACTGGCGGACCGCGATCGAGCGGCTGCACGCGACGAACAACTTCCCGGAGTTCACCGGGCGGCTCTGCCCCGCACCCTGCGAGGGATCGTGCGTCCTGGGCATCAGCTCCGAGCCGGTCACCATCAAGCAGGTCGAGGTGTCCATCGTGGACCGGGCCTGGGACGAAGGATGGATCGCGCCACAACCGCCCGAGCGGGTCTCCGGCAAGACGGTCGCCGTCGTCGGGTCCGGTCCGGCCGGCCTCGCCGCTGCGCAGCAGCTGACCCGGGCAGGGCACACGGTCGTCGTACTCGAACGGGCCGACGCCGTGGGCGGACTGCTCCGCTACGGGATCCCCGAGTTCAAGATGGAGAAGCGCCAGCTCGACCGGCGGCTCGCGCAGATGACCGCCGAGGGCACGCGGTTCAAGACGGACGTCGAGGTGGGACGCGACATGTCCGCCGCAGATCTCCGGCACAGGTACGACGCGGTCGTCCTGGCGCTCGGTGCGACCGACCCGCGTGACCTGTCGGTCCCGGGCCGCGAGCTGACCGGCGTCTTGCAGGCGATGGAGTACCTGCCGCACGCGAACCGGGCCGCGCTGGACCCGGGGTCACAGGTGCCCGTGGGCGCGACGGGCAAGCACGTGGTCATCATCGGCGGCGGGGACACCGGTGCCGACTGCCTCGGCACCGCGCACCGGCAAGGGGCGGCGTCGGTGACCCAGCTCGAGATCCTTCCGCGGCCGGGGGACGAGCGCGGGCCCGGCAACCCCTGGCCGACCTGGCCACTGATCTACCGCACGACCAGCGCGCACGAGGAGGGCGGGGAGCGGGTCTACGCCGTCAGCACGTCCCGGTTCCTCGGCGACGATGACGGAGCTGTGCGCGAGCTCGAGCTGGTCGAGGTGGAGACCTCGAGCGGGGGGTTCCGGCCGGTAGCGGGGACCGAGCGCAGGATCCCCGCGGAGCTCGTCCTGCTGGCCATGGGATTCACCGGGCCGGCGCGGGCCGGGCTGCTCGACGACCTCGGTGTGGATCTCGACCCGCGCGGCAACGTGGCCCGCGACGAGACCTTCATGACCTCGGTGCCGGGGGTGTTCGTCGCCGGCGACGCCGGGCGAGGCCAGTCGCTGATCGTCTGGGCGATCGCTGAGGGCCGTGCGGCGGCGGCTGGGGTCGACGGGTGGCTGCGTGGCGGACGGTCGACCCTGCCGCGCCCCATCGACCCGACCGCGCGGCCGGTCACCGTCTGACCGCGCTGCGGCCGTCGGCGGGCCTTGTTCCGGGCCGGTCGTCAGCCGGTGTCGGGTCTGGACCCGGACGTCCCGACGCCCTAGGGTCCCGGTGATTCGGGCTATTCATCCCTTATGCCCGAACCGCCCTTGATCCAGGGAGCAACCAGATGCCACCACGTCCTACCAGCCGACGGCTCGGCGTCGCCCTCGCCTCGGCTGCCCTGCTCGCCACCTCGCTCGTCGGCGGCGCGGGAGTCGCGTCGTCGGCCGAGGAGGCCGCATCGACCCCGGTACCCGTCCTGACGCCCGACGGGCTGCTGATGAGCTACGTCGTCAACGCCAAGGCCCGGAACCCGGGTCAGACGCTGCTGGCCGAGCGCGCCGTGCGCGCTGCCGGAGGCACCGTCGTGCAGTCCTGGCCGGAGATCGGCGTCGTGATCGCACACTCGACGCGAGCCGCGTTCCGGACCGACGTCGTCCGCCTGGCCGAGGGCCAGGCCGTCGAGTCCGTCGGCGCCACCCGCACCGTGGCCGTGACCGAGGGGACGCCGGGCGTCGAGGCTCCCGGGAACGGCGCGAGCCCAGGTGAGAGCTGGCACAGCAAGATCGCGGATCAGCCGACGGTCGACGGACTGGCCGCCGGCGATGTCACCGCGGCAGCGCCGGCCGCTGACCCGCGTGAGGGCGAGCAGTGGGACATGCAGCTGATCAAGGCCGACCAGGCGCACGCCGTGACCGACGGCTCGCGGGACGTGCTCGTCGGGGACCTGGACAGCGGCATCGACGTGACGCATCCCGACCTCGCCCCGAACATCGACGCCGCGGACTCGGTCAGCTGCATCGACGCCGGGCGGCCGGACACGGACCCGACCAGCTACCTGCCGACAACGAGCGCTCACGGCACCCACACCGCGGGCACCATCGCCGCGGCTCGCAACGGGATCGGCATCGTCGGTGTCGCGCCGAACGTCCGGATCGCGTCCGTGAAGGTCGTCAACGACGACGGGTTCATCTACCCGGAGTACGCGATCTGCGGCTTCATGTGGGCGGCCCTGCACCACATGGACGTCACGAACAACAGCTACTTCATCGACCCGTGGGAGTTCTGGTGCGCCGACCAGCCCGACCAGGCGGCCGGCATGGAGGCAGTTGCTCGCGCGGTGGAGTTCTCCGAGCAGCACGGTGTCGTCAGTGCGGCCGCGGCAGGCAACAGCGCTCTCGACCTCGGCAACAAGACGACCGACAAGGACAGCCCTGACGACCAGCCGCCGTCCGGCATCGTCAACCGCACCATCAACAACGACTGCAAGGACCTCCCGACCGAGCTGCCCGGTGTCGCGACCGTGTCCTCGATCACGAGGACGTCGGCGCTGTCGAGCTTCTCGAACATCGGGCTGGGCGTCATCGATGTCGCCGCTCCCGGGTCGGCGGTCCTCTCGACGGTCCCCGGCGGTAGGTACGCCCTGATGAGCGGTACGTCGATGGCCTCGCCGCACGCTGCCGGTGTGCTGGCACTGCTCAAGTCCGCCCACCCGGACGCCACTCCTGCGCAGCTGATCGACATGCTGCGGGCCCAGGCTGACGACCATGCCTGCCCGACCGGCGTGGCCCGGTGCGTCGGGTCGGACGCCGACAACGGCTACTACGGCGAGGGCATCACCGACGCCCTCGACGCCGTGGGCTGAGCCCTCGGGTGCCGGGCGACCGGCACTCGGACCGGATCTCGGCCCCGCACCTCCCGAGCCCTAGGCTCGGGGGGTGCGCCGCGCCAAGATCGTCTGCACCCTGGGTCCGGCTACGTCCTCCGAGTCCCAGATCGACGCGCTGGTCGCGGCCGGGATGGACGTCGCTCGCCTGAACCTCTCCCACGGCGACTACGCCGACCACGAGAAGGCCTACCTCAACGTCCGGCGCGCCTCCGACGCGTCCGGACACGGTGTCGCCGTACTCGTGGACCTGCAAGGCCCCAAGATCCGGGTCGGCACCTTCGCCTCCGGTCCCGTCACGTTGCGCAACGGGGCGGAGTTCGTCATCACCACCGAGGACGTCCCGGGCGACGAGACGACGGTGGGCACGACCTACGACGGCCTACCCGGCGACGTGTCGCCTGGTGACCGGCTCCTCATCGACGACGGCAAGGTCGCCCTCGAGTGCGTCCGTGTCGACGGCTCGCGCGTCGTCACGAAGGTCGTGGAGGGCGGCCGGGTGTCCGACCACAAGGGCATCAACCTGCCCGGTGTCGCGGTCAGCGTCCCGGCCCTTTCCGAGAAGGACAAGGAGGACCTGCGCTGGGCGCTGCATCTGCAGGCCGACCTGATCGCGCTGTCCTTCGTACGTAGTGCCGCGGACGCGGACGACGTACGCGCGATCATGGACGCGGAGGGCGTCCACCTGCCGTTGCTCGCCAAGATCGAGAAGCCGCAGGCGGTCGACAACCTGGCCGAGATCGTCGAGGCGTTCGACGGGATCATGGTGGCCCGCGGCGATCTCGGCGTCGAGCTGCCGCTCGAGGACGTGCCGCTGGTGCAGACGCAGGCGATCCGCCTCGCCCGCCGGGCCGCCAAGCCGGTGATCGTCGCCACCCAGATGCTGGAGTCGATGATCGAGGCGTCCCGGCCGACGCGTGCCGAGGCGTCCGACGTAGCCAACGCGGTGCTCGACGGCGCCGACGCCCTGATGCTGTCGGGGGAGACGAGCGTCGGGAAGTTCCCGATCGTCGCCGTACAGACGATGGCGCGGATCATCACCAAGATGGAGGACAACGCCCTCGCGAGCATCCCGCGGCTCGAGGGGCTCCCGCGCACGAAGGGCGGCGCCATCACGCGCGCAGCGGCCGAGGTCGGGGAGATGCTCGGCGCGCGCTACCTGGTCGCATTCACGCAGAGCGGCGACTCGGCCCGGCGGATGTCGCGGCTGCGCTCACCCATCCCGCTGCTCGCCTTCACCCCGGAGCAGGCCGTGCGCAGCCAGCTCTCCCTGGTGTGGGGTGTCGAGACCTTCCTCACGCCCTCCGTCAAGCACACCGACGACATGGTGCGCCAGGTCGACCAGGCCCTGCTCGGTGCCGGCCGGGTCAGCCGGGCTGACCTGGTGGTCATCGTCGCCGGGTCGCCGCCCGGCATCCCCGGTTCGACGAATGCCATGCGCGTGCACCGGATCGGTGACGCCGCTGCCGGCGTGGCCGACGCCTACCGCGACTGACCAGCGCGCGGCGGGGTTGTGCGGGTCACGTGACGAGGACGCCCAGGCTCCAGACGCCCACCATCAGCAAGGCGGCGGTCAGCTCCACGAGCATGCCGATCCCGATGCCGCGCAGGACGGCCCACGTCGAGCGCCAGGCGAGGGCGAAATCCTGCAGTCGCGCGAGCTCGGCCAGGTAGACCGCTGCCACCCCGCCGACCACGAGCCCGACGACGGGGATGACGAAGAAGCCCACCACCGCACCCGCCGCGCCGACGACCAGGGTGCTCGTGGGTGCTCCGGCACCGCTGGCGGACCTGGCGGGCAGCACGTACTTCGCGACGATGCCGACGGCGAGCAGGCCCGTGAGGACCACGCCCACCACGAGGTGGGCGGGACCGTGACCGTCGAACCACACCCACGCGATGCCCGCGGCCCAGACCAGGAGGAGGCCCGGGAGGAACGGCACGAGGACGCCGACCACGCCGACCAGCATGACCAGCAGGACGACGAGCTCGGCACCGGTCGACACAGGCCCAGGTTAGGTGTCGTCGACGGGCCGTCCGTCGAGCAGGCCGGTCAGCCAGCGCGGACCGGCCGTGGTCGCGCCGACCGCGGACACCCGTGCACGCAGCTCGCGGTCCGCCGTGACCACGACCGTCGGGCCCTCGGCAGCCGCGACCCGGCCGACATCAACGATCGTGTCGTCGCCGGAGGCCGGGGCGCTGACGACGCGCACCGAGTCCGGCGCATCGTGGGCAGCCGCCCGTGCGGCACCCTCGACCACGACGACGACCGTGGGCCAGCAGTGGTCGAGCGGGCCGGCCAGACCATGGGGTACGTCGGTCGCGGCCAGGCCGTCCCGCGCGAGCACCGCGCACCGCCTGAGCAGGCGCCGGGCGGCACCCGTCCGGTCCCGCCACCACCCGTCCGGCCGTGACCCGACGACGTTGGCCGCGTCCACGACGACCGTGACCGGTCGCAGGGCAGTGCGCAGTCCCGGCCAGCTCGCCGCGAACCCCGGGTGAAGGTCGTGCCGTTCGACCTCGTCGGTGGGGACCCACCCGACGGCGATGCTCTCGGGGCTGGTGGGTGTCGCGGTCGTCGCATGTCCGGTCGTGGCGAGGACGGTCACGTAGGACCAGCCGCCGTGGTCGTCGTCGTACCGGCCGTGCACCCGCACGGTGTCGGCGGCCAGGCCACCTTCCTCGGCCGCCTCCCGCAGCGCTGCCGTCACGGGCGACTCGATGCGGTGGCGTGCGCCTCCCAGGAGCCCCCAGGTCCCGCCGTGGTGGCTCCACCTCGCACGGTGCTGGAGCAGGACCTCCTGGCCGGACGGGGCGTTGCGCGTCAGCAGCAGGCCGGCCGCGCCGAAGAGTCCCCAGTGCCTGTGACCCTCCTGGCACACGACCCATCCGTCACCGTCACCCCGGTGGTCGGGTCGCCCGGAGGGGTTGCCGGTCACCCGACGAGCCTGCCCCACCGCGCCCGGGCAGCGGCTACCGGGTGTCCCGCCCCGATGGCACCCTGTCGGGATGAGCCCGTTCCGAGCGATTCGTCCGACCCTGCGGTGCATCGTCCCGCCGTACCTGCTGGAGAGCATCGCCCGCAACGGCAGCCCGGCCCAACAGGCTCGCGCGAGCCGGTCCCTCGTGCTGGACGCCGTGCACCGGACCAGCCGACTGACCCCCGCCCGACCGACCGCTCCCCCCGCCGACTCGCCGCAGCGCACCATCAGCACGGCGGACAACGAGGCGACCTTGCCTGGTCGCACGGTGCGCGCCGAGGGTGCTCCGGTGTCGGGTGACGCGGCGGTCGACGAGGCCTACGACGGCCTCGGATCGACCTACGTGTTCTACCTGCAGGCCTACGACCGGCGATCGCTCGACGACAAGGGGCTGCCCCTGCCGGCCACGGTGCACTACGGCAGCGACTACGACAACGCGTTCTGGAACGGCGAGCGGATGGTCTTCGGTGACGGCGACGGCGAGCTCTTCAACCGGTTCACGATCGCCGTGGACGTCATCGGGCACGAGCTCACCCACGGAGTCACCGAGAACACCGCCGCCCTCACCTATGCCAACCAGCCCGGCGCCCTGAACGAGTCCCTGTCCGACGTGTTCGGCTCGCTGGTGAAGCAGCACCAGCTCGGCCAGGACGCCGGCGACGCGGATTGGCTGATCGGCGCCGGCCTGCTGACGGACGCGGTGCACGGAGTGGCGCTGCGGTCGATGAAGGCGCCTGGAACGGCCTACGACGACCCGGTGCTCGGCAAGGACCCGCAGCCGGCACACATGCGCGACTTCGTCACGACCACCGACGACGAGGGCGGCGTCCACATCAACTCGGGGATCCCCAACCACGCGTTCTACCTCGTTGCCACCGCCCTAGGGGGTCCGGCCTGGGAGGTCGCCGGACGGGTCTGGTACGACACCCTGGTGTCCGGCGACCTCGCGGCGGACGCGGACTTCGCCGCCTTCGCCGCCGCGACGGTCCAGGCAGCGGCGGCGCGGTTCGGCAGTACCGAGGAGCAGGCTGTCCGGACGGCATGGGGCGCCGTCGGGGTCACCGGGTAGCGGAGGTTCGAATGGCACGCATCGAGCTGGTGCGCAGCGGTGGTTTCGCCGGCCGCACGGTCCGGGCGGCCGTGGACACCAGCACCGACCCCGATGCCTCGTGGTACGCCGAGGCGCTGACCACCCTGGACCTCGCGGGCCTGGCCGGGGCCGACCCCGGCCGACCGGCGCCGGACCGGTTCCACTACTCGCTCTCGGTCGAGGACGATGACGGCGCCGCGCACCGACTGGACTTCGCCGAGACCGCCGTACCCGAACGGCTGCGCCCGCTGGTCGACCGCCTGGTCGCCCGGGCCTCCGGAACTCAGCCGTAGGCAGGGAACCGGGTCATCGGGGCGGGACCAGACCGAGCTCCGCCTGCTGCTCGTCGATCCAGTCGTCGATCCGCGCCCACCACGTGAACAGCCAGTCGACGCGGTCCTCCTCGCCGACCGGTACCTCGGCGGAAGGCACCTGCCACCAGCGCATCTCGATGCTGCGGTCCATCGGCAGCTCGCGCCAGATGTCGAGCACCGTGACCATCTGCTCCACGCCGGTGTGCGCGACGAAGACGACGTCGCCGTCCTGGGCATTGGTCAGGGCCGCGAGCACGCCACCCGGCCGCGGGGCCATCACGTGCCGCAGCCGCTCGGCCTTCAGGGCCTCGTCGATGTGGCCCCCACGCCTGAGTCGTTCGATGGCGCGCTTACGGCGGTGCTCGGTGAAGTTGCCGCCCTCGGGGAAGATCACGAACGCGTCGTTCTCGTCGAGGTTGCGGCTGAGCCCGCCCACCTGGCGCTCGACGCGGTCGCCGTCGCGGCCCGGATCGGGCCGGATGAACAGGTTGGGCAGGCGGTTGAGGACCACGTCGACGGCCGGATCCCACTGCATGGTGTCCTTCAGGACGATGCGCGGTTCACGGTCGTACCAGTTCAGCAGCGCGTGCACGACGAGGAACGAGTCGCCCGGGCCGGCGTGGCGACTGAGGATGAGCAGCGGCTTGCCGTCGTACGACGTCGGAGGTGGTCCGTCGACCTCGACCCGCACGTGCAGGACCCGCTGGCACTCCCAGAACAGGATCTGCAGGAACCACCGGACCAGCACGTAGTGGGCTCGCTGGAACCGCGGCGAGGAGAGCCGCCAGCCGAAGCCGCTCGCGAGCCAGAGGCAGCCGAGCACGACCACCGCGCTGGCCTCCAGGACGAGGTAGAGCAAGGCGATCCACAGCAAGCGCAGGGCGCGCCACCGGCCGGGCAGGAAGGTGGACAGCAGTACGCCGACGAGGAGCAGCACGGGCAGCCCGGTGACGGCGAGCACCGCGAGCAGCACGACCGCGGGGGCCAGGACGAGCCGCCGGACCGGGGCGGGCGGCAGCATCAGCGGGCCTGTTCCGGGTGGTGCTCCAGGTAGGCGGCGGTCGCCCGGTAGGCCTCGCCGATCCGCCGCTCGACCGCCCGGAAGTCGCGGTAGCGCAGCGACGAGAGGTCGCCGTACCGCGGCGGCTCCTCCGCACCGGTGGGCAGCACGTGCACGGTCGCGTCGTCCGGCAGCGCCGCCATGTCCCGGGCGAAGCGGTGCCGGCGCGAGATCTCGAAGGCCACCGCGGCGACCTCCCACGGCCTGGTGGGGGCCTTGAGCGGCCGGTCGACGCGGCCGACCTGAAGGACATAGACGGAGCGGGCGCCGAGCAGAAACGCCCGCTCCACCGGGATCGAGTTGACCAGGCCGCCGTCGAGGAAGGTCTCGTCGCCGATCCGCACCGGGGGGAGGACTCCGGGGACCGCGCAGCTGGCGAGCACCGCGTCCACGAGGGGTCCGGACGTGAACCAGTGTTCCGCGGCGCGTTCGATGGCGGCCGCGACGCACTGGAACGGCACCGCGAGGTCCTCGATGTCGACGTCGCCGAGATGCTCGGTGAGCATCCGGCGCAGCGGCTCGTTCGGGTGGACGTGGGTGCGGGTCCGGGCCAGGTGCCCCACCCGGCGCAAGGCACCACCGGCGTACAGGTCGCTCGTGGCGAGGCCGAGCCACAGCGACCGCAGCTCGTCCACCGCACCCCGCGTGGGGTCCGCCGCGACGGCTGCTCCGTTCACAGCGCCCACCGACGTGCCGAGCACGAGGTCGGGACGGATCCCCGCCTCCAGCAGCGCCTCGAGCATGCCGACCTCGCCGGCGCCCAGCAGGCCGCCGCCTCCGAGCACGAACGCCACCTGCCCCGTCGTCACGTCTCCATCCTGGTCATCGTCAGCAACCGGTCGAGCACCCGGTCGTCGCTGCGCAGGCCGTCGTGTCCCAGCGCCGAGGTCGTCCAGGTCCGCAGTGCCCCCACTCGAGCGGCGGTCTCCATCGAGAACGCGTGCTCCACGTACATGTCCTCGTGGTAGACGACGGCCGCCACCGGCACGGTGTTGGCAGCGAGCACGTCGAGGTCGTAGAGCGCGGGCCAGCCGTCGTGGGCCGCGAGGATGTCCGCGGTGTCGGCCAGCGGCGCGACGGCCCGGTCTCCGCGAACGAGGTCGGGCACCACCATCTCGCCGGTGGGGAGCAGCGGTCGCGCGCTCGGGTGGAACTCCGGCAGTGCGTCCATCACCCGTTGTGCGGCCCACCGCGACGCGAAGCCCTGGCAGTAGATGGACTCGTGGAGCAACGCATACAGCGGGCGGTCGACGAACGAGGTAGCGGTCTCGACGGCCGCGAGGAAGTCGTCGGCCAGCTCGTCACCCGCGGAGCCTGTCCATGCCCCTTCGAGGAGGTAGTGGACTCGCTCCAAGCCGTCCCGGTAGCCCAGGCCCATGCCTAGCGAGCGCAGTCGTGCGACGGTCAGCCGGTCACCACCCGGCAGCCGCACGTCGTACGCCGCGACGTGGTCGGCCACCGCGTCCAGCCGGTCCCCGTCGTGGGGATAGCGATCGACCAGCTGCTCGTACCGCTGGTGGACCCGGGCGAACGTCGCCCGGTAGACGTCCTCGGGCGGGCGGTCCAGCGGCGGGAGGCCGCCGGCGACCATGACCGACGAGAGCCCTTCGGCTGCGACCGAGAGGTAGGCCAGCGCGACGAACCCGCCGAAGCTCTGACCCAGCACGCTCCATGGCCGGTCGGGACCGACAAGGGTCCGGCGCAGCACCTCGGCGTCCCGCACGATCTGGCCGGCCCGGAAGTGGGTGAGGTAGCGCGCCTGCTCCGCGGGACTGCCGCGGCCCGCGAGGGTCTGCCGCGTCGCCGGCGTCGACCGGCCGGTGCCTCGCTGGTCGAGGAGCAGGACCCGGTGACCGGCGAGGGCGCGGCCAAGCCAGCCGGTGCGCCCGGTGGGCCGCGGCGAGCGGGCACCGGGACCGCCCTGCAGGAACAGCAGCCAGGGCAGGTCCTGGTCGCGCTTGCGTGGTGCGACCACCTCGCGGGCGTAGACGGTGATCTGCTCGCCGCCGGGGTCGGCATGGTCGAGCGGCACCGCGACCTCGTGGTCGGTGACCACGAGGCCTGGCAAGCGGTACGTCGACCCGCGCACCCCCCGACCGTATGGCAGGGTGCTCGCGTGCCTGGCGCAGACGGGACAGGACCCGACATCGCCGGGCTGCCCATCCGCCGGGTGGTCGAGGACGACTGGACCCTGCTTCGCGACGTCCGGCTGGAGATGCTCGCCGACTCGCCGGTGGCCTACCTCGAGACGCTCGCCGACGCGAGCGCACGTGACGAGGACCACTGGCGCTTCCTGGCCCGCAGGGGCTCCGCCGGCAAGGACAACATCGGCCTCGCGGTCACGGAGGTGTCCGCGTCGCACCGTTTCCTCGGCTACCTCGCGTGCTTCGTGGACGCGCCCGGCCAGGGCCACGTGGTCAGCGTCTACCTCACACCGGCGTACCGGGGGAGCGGTCTCGCGGCCCGGATGCTCGATGCCACGGTCGACTGGGCCCGCGGCGAGGCGCGGCTGAGCCGGCTGCACCTCTACGTGCACGAGCACAACGAACGGGCGCACGCCTTCTACCGGCGCTACGGGTTCAGCGAGACCGGCGGGTCGTTCCCCTACGACCTGGACCCGACCACGGTGGAGATCGAGATGGCCCTGCTGCTCGCTGCGCACGGGGCTGGTTGACTGCCGGCATGCTGCCGTGGCACGGCGACCTCGCGGGTCGCATCGACGAGCACGTCATCGACTCGCAGCTGCTGCGGGACAACCGGCTCGGTGATCCGGCCCAGCGTCCGCTGTGGGTCTACACCCCGCCGGGCTACGACGGCGACGCGGCGGCGCGCTATCCCGCCGTGTACGTGATCCAGGGCTATACCGGCCACGTGCAGATGTGGGCCAACCGCACGCCGTTCCGGCAGCCCTTCACCGAGACCGCTGACCAGGTGTTCGCGGATGGCACGGCGCCACCGTGCGTCGTGGTCTACGTGGACGCATGGACGACGTACGGCGGGTCCCAGTTCGTCGACTCGGCGGGCACCGGGCGCTACCACTCCTACCTGTGCGACGAGGTCGTGCCGTGGGTGGACGCGCGGTACCGGACGATCGCGGACCGCGAGTCGCGGGCGATCATGGGCAAGTCCAGCGGCGGGTTCGGTGCGATGATCACGCCGATGCTGCGCCCGGACCTGTTCGGCGCCCTGGCGACGCACGCGGGCGACACCTTGTACGAGCACTGCTACCTGCCCGACTTCGCCGACGCGGTGCGACACCTGCGCGGCTACGACGGTGACATCTGGCGGTGGTGGGACGACTTCCGGTCCCGCCCGGCGCTGTCCCGCAAGGAGGACGAGTCGCTGATCACGGTGCTCGGTTGCTCGGCCGCGTTCTCGCCGGGCGAGGACGGCCGGCCGGTCCTGCCGTTCGACCCGCGCACCGGGGTGGTCGACGAGGCGCAGTGGGCGCGGTGGCTCGCCTGGGACCCGGTCCGGATGGTCGAGCGGTACGCCGACGCGTTGCGCGGCCTGCGCGCGATGTGGATCGATGCGGGCGACGAGGACGACTACCACCTCGACCTGGGCGCGCAGGCGTTCCGCGCCGAGCTGACCCGGATCGGTGTGGGCGACGAGAACGTCTTCTTCGAGATCTTCCCGGCGACCCACGCCGCGATCGACTACCGCTATCCGCTCTCGCTGGCCTGGCTGGCGCACCGCCTGGCCCGCTGAGGCGACGGCGCGCCCCCGAACGAAGATCGTTTGCGACGTGGTTCACAGACACGCCGTGCTGTGCCCCGGCGTGTCGGTGACTCAGGTCGCAAACGAGCGCTCTCCGGTGGGCGCGATGGCCGGCGGTCAGCGCAGGAAGGTGAACAGCCGGCGGCCGGGCTCGATCGGCGTCGGCGCGCCGACCAGCTGGTGCACCCCGACCGAGTAGCCGGCGTCGTCGGGTGCGTGCCACTCCCGCTCGGCGAACCCGTGCTCGGCGAACCAGCGCCGGACCTGTGGTGTGGGATCGGTGTCGTCCCGGCCGCGGGTCCACACGACGAGTGCCTCCTCGGCGCACAGCCCGGGCAGCATCGCGACCGTCCGGTGCACGTCGTCGTCGCTGATGTTGCCGAAGATGCCGCAGGCGAGCACGAGGTCGGCGGGGGTCGCATCGACGTAGGAGTCGGTGGTGCCGGCATCGGTGATGCGCACCTCGACCCGGTCGAGTCCGGCGTCGAGCGCGAGCGCAGTCGCCGCGGCCGCCAACCGGGGGTCGAGCTCGACGAGGACGACATCGAGCAGGCTCGCGTCCTCGGGTCGGCCGGCCAGGACCTCGAGCACGTCGCGCCCGTCGCCCGCGCACATGCTCAGCACCCGTCCGGGTCCTTCGTGTCGGTTGTGCAGCCACTGTCCGACGACGTCCTGCACCACGGCGCGCCGCCGCGAGAGCGACGAGGCGGGATCGGCGTACGGCTCGTGCCACTGCACCCAGTCGGTCGTCACGAGGGCCACGCTAGGTCGCCGGTGCGACGGCTCAGATCGGCAGCGGCCCAGGGGTGCCGAGCAGGAGGCCACGGCCGAGAGTCGCCCCGACCGTCGCGGCCGCGGCCCGCCGGGCCGGGCTGTCCACGCCCAGCGCCATCACGGTGGCGCCGCCGTCGAAGGCCTCGGCCAGGAACCGGCCGACCGCCGGGGTGGCGGTGCCTCCGGGCCGGGCGAGGTCGACCTGCACGACGTCAGGCCGGATCTTCGCGAGCGCCGCCTGCCCGTGGGGCTCGTCGGCGACGTCGGCCAGGACCACGGTCCAGCCCCAGCCGCGCATCTCGGCGACGGCCCGCTCGAGCAGGGGCAGGTCAGCGATGCCGTCCGCGTGCACCTCGGCGGCGACGTCGAGCTCGCGGCGCCCGCGGGCGATCGCGACGGCGAGGCGCGGGGGACAGGCGCCGAGGTAGGTCTGCGGCTCTGGGGTGAGGTGCATGGTCTGGCGTACGCCGGCCTCGAGGGCTCGTTCGAAGACCAGGGCACGGAACGCCCAGTCGAGGCGCTCGACGAGGCCCAGGCTGGCCGCCTCGTCGAGCAGGGCCAGGGTGTCGGCGAGCTCGGTGCCGGGGCGGCCGCGGCCGGTGGCCTTCCAGCCCACGAGCCTGTCGTCGTCGAGGCGGCGGATCGGTGTGAAGTCCGGCCCCAGCTGGGCCGGGTCGGCGATCAGCTCCTCGACCAGGGCGCGGGTCCGGCGGGCGCGGTCGAGTTCGTCGACGAGGCGGGGAGTCGTCACGTTCCGGCATCGACACGGGGGCGTGACACTTGAGTGGCGTCGAGCGCGGATCGAGTAACGTCCGTCACGTTTCGGGTGTCGTCCGACGAGGAGGCCTGATGGCGATCGTGGTGGGTTACGTCCCTCGGGCCGAAGGTCGCGCGGCGCTGCGCCGGGCCGCCGAAGAGGCCCGCCTGCGCTCGACCCGGCTGGTGGTCATCAACTCGGCGCGCGGCCCGGGGTTCGACGACGACGACAACATCGACCACGAGCGCGAGCTCGCCGAGGTGCGGGCCCGGCTTGATGCGGACGGCATCGAGAACGAGGTGCGCCAGCTGGTCCGCGGTCACGACCCGGCCGACGACCTCATTGCCGTCGCCGCCGAGGTCGGGGCCGACTTCATCGTCATCGGGCTGCGTCGGCGTACCCCTGTGGGAAAGCTCATCCTGGGCTCCAACGCGCAGCGCATCCTGCTCGATGCGCCCTGCCCGGTGCTCGCCGTGAAGGCCGAGGAGGACTAGGCGCCGTGTCCGTACACATCACCGGCGAACCAGCAGCCGACGCGCTGCTGGAGCGCGACTCGTTCAGCCTGCTGGTCGGCATGCTGCTCGACCAGCAGTTCCCGATGGAACGGGCCTTCGCCGGGCCCGCCGTGATCGCCCAGCGGCTCGGGGTCGACCATCTCGATCCCGCCGACATCGCGGCCCAGGACCCCGAGGCGTTCGCCGCGATGTGCGCGACACCTCCCGCGGTGCACCGATACCCCGGCAGCATGGCGGGCCGGATCCAGTCGCTCGCGGCGATCGTCGTCTCGGAGTACGGCGACGACGCCTCGACCCTGTGGACGACCGCGTCGTCGGGAGCCGAGCTGCTGGCGCGCCTCAAGGCCCTCCCGGGCTTCGGGGACGCCAAGGCCCGGATCTTCCTGGCCCTGCTCGGCAAGCAGCGCGGCGTCCGGCCCGAGGGCTGGGAGGCCGCCGCCGGGGCGTATGCGGAGGCGGGGTCCTACCGATCGGTGGCCGACGTCGTCGACGGCGACAGCCTGCTGAAGGTGCGCGCCTTCAAGCAGGAGCAGAAACGCTCCGCGAAGACCTCATGACTCAGTGTGTTCGGC
>DATBDW010000042.1:0-11379 GCA_036269735.1 Actinomycetes bacterium | reverse complement strand
GTCCGCGCGACCAGGCCGACGAGCTGCACGAAGGCCGCGATGCCGTCGTACGTCGTGGAGAACTTCGGTACGACGAAGCCGCCGCGCCCGTCGCCGCCGAACACCACGCCGGGTCTGGACACGGCCTCGGTGACGGCAGCGGCGCTGGTCGCGACCCAGCGGATGTCCACGCCGTGGAAGGCGGCCACCTTCTCGGCGACCCGGGTCGTCGTCACGGGGAGCGCCACCGTGCCTCGCGCCGACTCGGCCGCGACCAGGTCGAGCACCACCAGCAGGGCGCGCTCGTCGGAGATGATCGAGCCGCGCTCGTCCACCAGGGCGATCCGCTCGCCGACCGGGTCGAAGTGCACGCCGAAGGCGGCCTTGCTCGAGGCCACCAGACGGCCGAGGCGGCCCATCGACTCGGCCCGGTCCGCGGCCGTCTCCGTCGGCGAGCCCTCGTCCAGCCCGTTGTTGACGGTGAGGACGTCGAGACCGAGCCGGCCCAGCAGTGTCGGGAGGACGAGCGTCGCCGTCCCGCCGCCGGTGTCCACGACAACCTTGAGTCCGCGCTCGGCGACCCCCGTGGTGTCGACCTGCCGGAGCAGCTCGAGGGCGTACCCCTCCATCACGCGAGGAGGGAAGCTCAGGTCGCCGATCTCGCCCGGGAACGCCCTGCGGAACTCCCCGCGCGAGAACGTGCGCTCCAGCCGGCGCTGGCCGGCCTGGGTCAGGTCGGCACCGTGGCGGTCGAGGAACGAGATGTCCACGCTCTCGGGCTGGCCCGGGGTGGTGCGGATGACGACGCCGCCGGCACTGCCCTGCGAGGTGACCAGCCGGGCGACCGGCACCGGCACCACCTCGAGGTCGACCACGTCGATCGCGCTGGACGTCAGGGCCGCGATGACGGCGCGCTTGAGAGCGCGCGCTGCCCGCGACACGTCACGCGACGTGGTGACGGTCGACCCCTTCTTCAGAGTGCTCGCCCACGCGCTCGCGAGACGCACCACCAGTTCCGGCGTGATCTCCACGTTGACGATCCCGCTCACCCCGCGCGGGCCGAACAGGCGGCGTTGCGAGCGCGTCTCGAAGATGAGGTCGGAGCTGACGACAGTGCCGGCCTCGACGTTCTTGTAGGGATAGACCCGAACCCCCGCCGAGACGATCGCCTCCTCCTCGATGACGCACTCGTCGCCGATGACGACACCCTCTTCGAGGCGGGCGCCGCGCATGATGTCGCTGTTCTTGCCGATCACGCAGGCGCGCAGGTTGGTCTGCGGGCCGACGAAGACGTTGTCGTGGACGACGGCGCGGTGCAGGAACGCTCCGGACTTCACGATGACGTTGCTGCCCAGCACCGTGAACTCGCGCAGCTCGACGCCGGCCTCGACCTTTGCGTAGTCGCCGACGAAGAGGGGGCCGCGCAGCACGGCCTCGGGGTGGATGTCCGCGCCCTCGGCGACCCAGACTCCCGTGGACACCTCGAACGCGTCGAGGTCGATGTCGACCTGACCGGTGAGCACGTCGGCCTGCGCGCGCATGTAGGACTCGTGGGTGCCGACGTCCTCCCAGTAGCCCTCGGCGACATAGCCGTAGACCGGCAGGCCCGCCTCGAGCAGCCGCGGGAAGACGTCACCAGCCCAGTCGACCTGCTCGCCGACGGCGACGTGGTCGAAGACCTCGGGCTCCATCACGTAGATGCCGGTGTTGACGGTGTCGGAGAACACCTGCCCCCAGGTCGGCTTCTCGAGGAACCGCTGCACCCGGTGCTCCTCGTCGACGATGGTGATGCCGAACTCGAGCGGGTCTGGGACCCGCGTCAGGCAGACCGTGACGAGGGCGCCCTTGTCGTGGTGGAACTTCACCAGGTCGCTGAGGTCGAAGTCGGTCAGCGCGTCGCCGGAGATGACGAGGAAGGTGTCGTCGCGCAGCAGGTGCTCCGCGTTCTTCACGCTGCCCGCCGTGCCGAGAGGTGTCTCCTCGGTGGCGTAGTGCAGCCGCATGCCGAGGTCTTCGCCGTCGCCGAAGTAGTTGCGTACGACGCTGGCGAGGAACTGCACGGTCACGACGGTCTCGTCGAACCCGTGCCGGGCCAGCAGCCGCAGCACGTGCTCCATGATCGGCTTGTTGACGATCGGGAGCAGCGGCTTGGGCATGCTCACCGTCATCGGCCGCAGTCGGGTGCCTTCTCCCCCGGCCATCACGACGGCTTTCATGCGGCCACCCCCTCCGGCTCGTGGCGCAGGAGGGTCCGTACCTGCACCAGGTAGAGGACGGCCGCCCACCAGTACAGCGCGGTCCCCCAGATCGCGAACGCCCAGCCGAGGGCGTGCGCCACCGACCCGACGTCGTTGTCCCACTCCCCCAGCAGCAGCAGGGGGAACCCGGACAGCAGGCAGAAGGTGGCTGCCTTCCCGAGGTAGTGGACCGGCAGCGGCCCATAGCCGTGCCGGCGCAGCACCGGCAGCGTCGCAGCGAGCACGAGGTCGCGGCCGACGAGTAGCAGGGTGAGCCACAGCGGGATGACGTTGCGGTAGGTCAGCCCGATGAGGGTGGCCAGGATGTAGAGCCGGTCGGCCGCGGGATCGAGCAACGTGCCCAGCCGCGAGGTCTGGCCCCAGGCGCGGGCCAGCTTGCCGTCGAGGTAGTCGGTGAACCCGCTCAGTGCGAGCAGCAGGACGGCCCAGCCGTCGTGCTCGTCGATGACCAGCCAGAAGAACACCGGCACGAGCACCAGCCGCAGCGCGCTCAGCGCGTTGGGCACGGTCAGCACGCGGTCGCTGGACGCCTGCTCAGCCGGCACGCAGTCCCCTTCCGCCGGTACGCCGACCTGCCGGCGTACCGGTCACGAGCCTAGTCGGCGCCCTCAGGACTCGCCGATGACGCCGTCCAGCAGCTCGCGTACGACGTCGAGGTGCCCCAGGTGGCGGGCGTACTCCTGCATCACGTGGAGCAGGCAGCGCTCCAACGTCGCGGGGGGTGCCCCGTCCCAACGCTCCCCTGGTGCTCCCACCTCGTCGAGTGGGTGCCGGCGGGCGATCGTGGCCGTGATCCGCCCGCGAGCCTCCAGCCCGGCGAGCAGGTCCGCGGTGGCCTCGTCGTCGCCGACGTGCCAGCGCTCCCCCTCGTGGTCGCCCCACGGGTCCGCGACCGGTGCGCCCTCGAAACCCCACTCGAGCCAGCGCAGCTCGACGTAGGTCAGGTGCTTGACGAGCTCGAGCGGCGACCAGCCCGACGGCAGGATGCTGCCCCGCAGCTGCGGCTCGGTCAGCCCGTCGACCTTCGCGAGGACCACGGCGCGGTAGTAGTCGAGATAGCGCACGAGTACGTCGGTGCGCGACCCGGCTGGCTGGGTCGGCTCGGGGAACGGGATGGTCATCCCACGTTCCTACCGGATCCGGCGGCCGGTCTCCGCGGTGGAGTAGCCCCCGAGCGCCTCGACCGAGGACCGGAACAGCGGGTCCGCCATCAGCTCGAGCAGCGGGTCGAGCACACCGGTGGCGAGCACGGCGTTGGTGGTGACCAGGTCGTAGGGCTCCTCGGTGACGGGCACGAAGTCGAGCCCGAAGGCGCGAGCGGCAGCGAGGATCCCGAGGCCTGCGTCGGCCCGGCCGGACGCGACCGCCGCAGCCACAGCCAGGTGGGTGCTCTCCTCTCGCGCGTAGCCGGCGACCGCATCCGCCGACAGCCCGATCCGGGCCAGCTCGTGGTCGAGCAGCACCCGGGTGCCCGCGCCGCGCTGGCGGTTGACGTAGCGCACGCCCGTCCGGGTCAGGTCGCCGATCCCGCCGAGCCCCAGCGGGTTGCCACGTGCCACCAGCAGTCCCTGCTGGCGGTGCACGAGCCGGATCACGACGCCCTCGCCCGGGCCGAGGACCCGGTCGAGGTACGGCAGCGTGTACGTGCCCGTCGCCGGGTCCAGCAGGTGCGAGCCCGCCAGGTGGCACAGACCGTCGCGCACCGCGACCAGCCCGCCGAGCGAACCGACGTTGGAGGAGACGAGCGACCGGGTCGGATCCCGCTGGCGCAGCGCGGAGGCCGCGAGGTCGAGCACGAGGTCGTGCGACCCGATCGCGACCACGGCAGACCGCACCTCCTCGAGGCCGCGCAACAGCTCGACCTCGACCTGCTCGCCCCCGTGGTGTCCCTCGACGCCGGCCGGGACCACCAGCAGACCGTCCGCGCGGACGAGCGAGGTGAGCACGCCGGCGCCGCGCGGCAGCGGGGTGGCCACGACCTGTCCTGAGACGAGGCCGAGCCGGACGCGCACCCAGTCGTCGGCG
This sequence comes from Actinomycetes bacterium, assembly GCA_036269735.1. Taxonomy (GTDB): domain Bacteria; phylum Actinomycetota; class Actinomycetes; order JACCUZ01; family JACCUZ01; genus DATBDW01. The sequence goes on along the minus strand of DATBDW010000042.1, from coordinate 7,117 downwards.
CCGACGACGGACGCCAGCTTGCGGGCCAGCCGGGCGGCCACCGTGGGTCGCCGGACCGGTGAAGTGCCCTCGATCGAGGCCAGCAGCGGCGCGGCGAAGATGTCGAAGGTCAGGGCCGCCGAGACCGGGAACCCCGGAGCCCCGAGCACCGGGGTCTGGTCGACGACGCCGAGCACGACGGGGTGCCCGGGCCGCACGGCGACACCGTGGACGGCGAGCACGCCCTCGGTCGCGACCACGCTGGCCGTCCAGTCGTCGCGCCCGGCACTGGAGCCGGCCAGCACGATGACGAGGTCGCTGACGGCCGCAGCCGCGTGGATGGCCGCGGCCAGCTCGGCGGGCGCGTCGGGTACGACGCCGGTGACCCGCACGTCGGCACCGCACAGCACGGCCTGTCCGGCGAGCATCACCGAGTTCGTCTCGGGGATCTCGCCGGGACTCAGCGGCTGACCCACGGGGCGGATCTCGTCGCCGGTGGGGACCACGGTGACTCGCGGTGCCCGGCGTACTCGCAGGTCCGGTACGCCGGCAGCCGCGGCGGCGGCGAGGTCGTACGGCCGCAGCCGGTGCCCTGCGGGCAGCAGCAGCTCGGTGGCGGCGACGTCCTCGCCGATCGACCGCACGTGCGTCCACGGTGCGACGGCCGACCGGAGCTCGGCGCCTTCCGCGGTGTGGTGCACGTGCTCGCGCATGACGACGGCGTCGCGCCCGTCGGGCATCGGGTCGCCGGTGTCGACGACGACGAACTGCTCGGCCGTCAGCAGCAGCGGCCGGCTCTCGCTCGCGCCGTAGGTGTCCGTCGCTGTCACCGCGATGCCGTCCATCGCCGCGGCGTCGTAGTCCGGCGACGACCGCCGGGCCCACACCGGCCCTGCGGTGACCCGGCCGAGTGCCTCGGTCACGGTGACGGTGACGGCCTCGACGCGCTCCGGGCAGCCGGCCGCGCGCCGGGCCGTTGCCCACGCCGCGGTCGCTTCGGCGGCGGGGACGTCCCGCACGAAGGGGCTGCTCGCCTCGTGGTCGCTCACCGGTACAGCGTCACGTCGACCGGTGCGCCGGCGGGCAGCCCGGTGGCGTCCTCGTCGACGGCCAGCCACCCGTCGGACGAGGTCAGGACCGAGAGCAGGGCGGACGCGCCGAACAACGGCGTGGCCACGGCACCGTCGACCGATCGGGTGACGCGTACCTGGACGACGTCGAGGCGTCCGGCCTGCGAGGGCACCTGCCGGTCGAGGGTCGCGGCCAGCACCGGCTCGGGCGGCGGGCAGGTCGTGCCCGCGAGCCGGCGTACCAGCGGTACGCCGAGCAGCCGGAACACGACGAGGGCGGAGAGCGGGTTGCCGGGCAGCCCCACGACGGGTACGCCGCCGCAGTCGGCCAGGATCGTCGGCTTCCCCGGCCGGATCGCGAGCCCGTGGCAGAGGATGCCCGGCTGCCCGAGGCGGGCCACGACGTCGGCGGTGACGTCGCGCGCGCCCACCGACGACCCGGCCGAGACCAGGACGAGGTCGCATGCGGCGACCGCCGCGCGCAGCACCTCTTCGAGAGCAGGGCCGTCGTCGGCCACGATGCCGAACGGCACGGCGACCCCGCCGGCGTCGGCGACCAGCCCACCCAGGGCGGAGGCGGTCGCGTCGCGGACCTGGCCGGGAGCCAGGGTGACTGTGTCGGGCGGCACCACCTCGTCGCCGGTGGAAACGACGGCCACCCGGGGACGGCGGTGCACGACGAGCTGCACCATGCCGGCGGCCGCGAGCAGGCCCAGGTCCGCGGCGCGCACCGGACGACCGGCGGGCACCAGTCCCGCACCTGCGGCCACGTCCTCGTCGGCGGCAACGGTCCCGTCACCCGGCGCGACCGGGCGGGCGACCTCGACGGTGCCGGACATGGTCGCCTGGGTGTGCTCGACCATCACGACGGCGTCGGCCCCGTCGGGCAGGACTCCGCCGGTCGGCACCGCGACCGCCGTACCCACCCGGACGGCGACCGTGGAGGGTCGCCCCATCGCGACCTCTCCGACCAGGTCGAGGTAGGTGGGCAACCCGTCGGACGCGCCGAAGGTGTCTGCGGCCCGGACCGCGAAGCCGTCGACGGTCGACCGCGCGAAGCCCGGCAAGGCGGCCGGTGCGGTCACGGTGGCGACCGGCGTGCGTCCCAGGGCCTCGGCCAGCGGCACCGTCTCCCCCGGCGTCGCCTCGAGATCCGCCAGCAGCTGCAGAGCCGCGCCGACGGTCACCGTGGTGAAGAACTCGCGGCCCCCACCCGTGCGCTGCGGCGTGGGCACCGGTCAGGCCCGCGGCTGTGGCCGGGCGACCGTGCCGCCACGCTGCAGGCCCAGCACGCTGGCCACGGGGCCGAGGGCCACCTGGCCGAGGCCGCAGATCGAGGTGGTGCGCAGCGTTCGCTCGAGCTCGAGCACCTGCGCCTCGCCGGCGTCGTGGAGCCCGCCCGCCTCGGCGGCCGAGACCAGCAGGGTGTGCGCCTTGGCAGAGCCGACCCGACATGGCACGCACTTGCCGCACGACTCGTCGCGGAAGAACCGCAGCGTGTTGGTCGCCGCGGCCAGCAGGTCGGTGCCCTCCGCCATGACCACCAGGGCACCCGAGCCGAGCATGCTGCCTGCCTCGGCAAGCGTGTCGAAATCCAGCCGGGCGTCCAGCCCGTCGGGCCCCAGGAAGTTCGACGAGGCGCCGCCGGGCTGTACGGCGGCCAGCGGTCGCCCACCGGACACGCCGCCCGCGAGGTCGAGCAGGGTGCGCACCGACGTCCCCATCGGCACGCAGTAGACGCCGGACCGCTCGACGTGCCCGGAAACGGCGAAGAACTTCAGCCCGACGGAGTCGCCGTCGCCCTGGTCCCGCCACCACTGTGCGCCGCGGCTGACGATGACCGGCACATCGGCGAACGTCTCGACCGAGTTGATGAGGGTGGGCTGCCCCCACAGGCCGTGTACGCCGGGGAACGGCGGCTTGTTGCGCGGCTCGCCCCGGTGGCCCTCGAGGCACTCGAGCAGCGCCGTCTCCTCGCCGAGGATGTAGCCGCCGGGCGACACGAACACCTCCACCGAGAGCCGTCGCCCCGCTCCGAGGACGTCGTCACCGAGCAGCCCGTCGGCCCGCAGACGCTCGAGCTCGGCGCGCAGGACCTCGGTCTCCGGTCCGTACTCGTGCCGGACGAAGACCCAGCCCTCCTCGGCACCGACGACCGCCATCCCGAGCAGCAGTCCCTCCAGCACGAGGTGCGGCTGGTCGGCAAGGATCTGGCGGTCCTTGAACGTGCCCGGCTCGGACTCGTCGGCGTTGCACACCGCGTAACGGGTGCCAGCGGGCTGGCCGGCGACGAGGGACCACTTCCGCCCGGTCGGGAACCCGGCACCGCCCATGCCGCGCAGGCCCGACTCGGTCAGCGCGGCGGTGACCTCGTCCGCGGTGCGCCGACCGGTGAGCAGGTCGCGCAGCACCTGGTAGCGCGGCGCACCGTCGTCGTAGGGGTCGTTGGGCCAGCGTGTCGGCCCGGCCAGCCTGACCTCGTCGTGGTTCCCGCCCCGGGCCGAATCGACTACGGCGACGGCGGCACCGGTGCGGGCCGGCCGGTCGTCGACCGCCACGGCGGGGGCGATCTCGCAGCGCCCCAGGCAGGACACCTCGCGCACCTCGACGTCGGCGTCGCCGTCGTACCGCTCGTGCAGGGCCGCGACCCCGGCGCCGCCGTCCTGCAGCCAGCAGGAGAGGTCGTGACACAGGTGCAGGGCAACTGCAGGCGGTGGCTCGGTGCGGAAGTGCGGGTAGAACGAGACCAGTCCCTGGATCTCGTACAGCGGCCGGCGGGCATCGCGGGCCAGCGACTCGAGCTCCTCGCGCGGCAGCCAGCCGAGCCGCTCCTGGATCGCGTGCAGCGCCGGGATCAGGCTGGGGCCGGGGAACCGCCCCGCCCGGGCCTCGGCGCCGGGCGCGCGGCTGCGCGCGGGGGTCATGCCCTCGTCTCCGCCGGTTCGACCCGCACCGCGCAGAACTTGAACTCCGGGATCTTCCCGACCGGGTCGATCTCGTCGATGGTCAGCAGGTTGGCCGCCGCCTCGCGGAAGTGAAACGGCACGAACACGTTGCCGCGCGCCTCGCGGTGCGACACGCGCACGTTCAGCTCGATCCGGCCGCGCCGTGAGGTGACCACCGCGAACCCGCCGTCGACCAGCCCGAGGTCGTGGGCGTCGGCGGGGTGCACGTAGACCTCGGCCCGTGGTGCGATCGTGTCGAGTGCGAACGACCGGCGGGTCATCGAGCCGGTGTGCCAGTGCTCGAGCAGCCGGCCGGTGTTCAGGACGAAGGGGTAGTCGGCGTCGGGCAGCTCCTTGGCCGGCAGCCACTCGGCGGGCACCAGGTGAGCGAGACCGTCGCCGGTGTTGAAGCGCTCGTCGAACATCACGACGGTGCCGTCGGAGTGCTCGGGGTCGTCGTTGGGATAGAGCTTGCCCATCGGGCCGAGCACGTCCCAGGACAGGTTGCGGTAGCTGGGCATCAGCCCGACCATCTCGTCGAACACCTCGCGCGGCGAGGTGTAGGACCAGGCCAGCCCGAGACGGCGCGCGAGCTCCTGGGTGATCCACCAGTCCTCGCGGGCGTCCCCAGGGGCGTCGAGCACCTTGCGGCCGCGCTGCACCCGACGGTCCGTGTTCGTGTAGGTGCCGTCCTTCTCGAGGTACGACGACGCCGGCAGGATCACGTCGGCGAACTCGGCCGTCTCGGTGACGAAGATGTCCTGGACCACGAGGAAGTCCAGCGCCGACAAGGCCTTCCGGACCAGGTTCGTGTTGGGGTCGGACATGAACGGGTTCTCGCCCATCATGTACATCGCCGCGACGCCCGGCCGCCCGTCGTGGCGACCTTCGAGCACCGAGTGCACGATCTCGGTGACCGTCAGCCCGCGTTCCGGGCTCAGAGCGGCGCCCCACGCGCTCGAGAAGCGCTCGGACACCTCCGCCTTGTCGACCGACTGGTAGTCCGGGAGGTACATCGGGATGAGCCCCGAGTCGGACGCGCCCTGCACGTTGTTCTGGCCGCGCAGCGGGTGCAGTCCGGAGCCGGGCTTGCCCACGTTGCCGGTGATCGCGCACAGGGCGATCAGGCAGCGGGCGTTGTCTGTGCCTGTCGTGTGCTGAGAGATGCCCATGCCCCAGAAGATGATCCCGGCCGACGCCTCGCCCCAGGTGCGGGCGACCTGCCGGATCACGTCAGCGGGCACACCGGTGATCTGCTCACCCCGCTCGGGCGAGTAGTCGGCCACGGTCCTGGCCAGGGCCTCGTAGTTGCTGGTGCGCTCGGCGACGTACTCCTCGTCGACGAGACCCAGCCGGATCACCTCCTGCATGACCGCGTTGTAGAACGCGACGTCGGTGCCGGGCTTGAGCTGGCAGAAGATGTCGGCGTGGTCGGCGAGCTTGTCGGCCCGCGGGTCGATGTAGATGACCGTGGTGCCGTTGCGCCTGGCCTGCTTGAAGAACGACGACGCGACCGGGTGGTTCGCCGTCGCGTTGCTGCCGGTGATGATGATGACGTCGGCGTTGGCCACGTCGCCGTACGTCGTGGAGACCGCGCCCGAGCCGATGCCCTCGAACAACGCAGCGACGCTGGATGCGTGGCACAGCCGGGTGCAGTGGTCCACGTTGTTGGTCGTGAACGCGGTGCGGATCAGCTTCTGGAAGAGGTAGGCCTCCTCGTTGGAGCACTTGGCCGACCCGAACCCCGCGATCCCGTCCGGACCCAGCCGGTCGTGGGCCTCGCGCAGCCGACGAGCAATCAGGTCGAGCGCCTCGTCCCAGGTGGCCTCCCGGAAGTGCGGCAGCACCTCGTCGTACGGCACCAGACCGCCGGGCTTGCGGCGCCGGCGCCCGCGTCCGGCGGACGGGTCCTGGTCGCCCCGCACGTCACCCGAGAGCGGCCCCTTGGGGTACGACGACTCGAGGCGGATCAGTGGGACGGTGAGCCGTTGCGGGGAGGCCGCGTAGTCCCAGCCGTAGCGGCCCTTGACGCACAGCCGGCCCTGCGAGCCTGGTTGGTCGCGGCCCTCGGCGTACGCGATCGCGCCGCGCTCGCGGTCGACGTAGTAGGTGATGGCGCAGCCAACTCCGCAGTAGGGGCAGACGCTGTCGACCGCATCCAGCTCGGTCCGTGACCGGATGGGCACGTCGTGGATCGGCTTGTTCGTCAGCGCGCCCGTGGGGCAGGCTGCCACGCACTCGCCGCAGGTGACGCATGACGACGCGCCCATCGGGTCGTTCAGGTCGAAGGAGATCCGGGTCGAGTGGCCCTTGCCGGACCGCCCGATGACGTCGTTGCCCTGCAGGTCGTCGCAGGCGCGCACGCAGCGGTCGCACAGGATGCAGGCGTCGTGGTCCACGGCGATCACGGGGTTCGAGAGGTCGGTGCCGCGGCCCGGTCCCGCGGGCAGCTCGCCGGTGGCGACGCCGTAGCGGTCGGCCAGCGCGAGCAGCAGGTTGTCGCCCGTCGTGGTCTGCTTCGGGTCGGCCGCCCGGGGTGGCTGGTCGGCGAGCAGCAGCTCGGTCAGCGTCGCCCTGCTGCGGTCGATCTCCTCCGACGTGGTCGTGACGGACATGCCGTCCTCGCACGGCCGCACGCACGACGCGGCGAGCACCCGGCCACCGACGTCGACCACGCACATCCGGCAGACGCCGACCGGGTCCATCCGCTCGTCGTGGCAGAGCACCGGGATGTCGATGCCGGCGTCGCGGGCTGCCGTCCAGATCGTGGTGCCCGCGGGCACCGACACCGCCTGCCCGTCGATGGCGACGGCGACGGTCGCGGTCCCGGCGGGCGCGTCAGCCGTGGTCGTCACGTGGTCACCCTCACGTGTCGTACGCCGGCATGTCCACTACCTCGCCGACTGCGTCGGACGGCCGGCCGTGCTCGTCGAGGCCACGGGCCGACCAGTAGCCGTCGACCATGGCCCGCAAGCGCTCGGCCGTGAGCGCCGCGGTGCGGCCGGACGCCATCTCGAGGGTCTCCTCGAGCAGTCGTGGCGGCAGCCAGTCGTCCTCGGGCAGCCAGCCCTCGCGCAGGTTGAAGGCTCGCTTGGCCAACACGATGCGCCGGGCCGTGTCGTG
>DATBDW010000041.1:0-13619 GCA_036269735.1 Actinomycetes bacterium | reverse complement strand
ATCAAGACGCTGTGGGACATCCTCGTCCCGTTCTCCGACTACGCGTTCAACAAGTCGCACACCGCCGGCTACGGCCTGGTGTCGTACTGGACGGCGTACCTCAAGACCAACTACGAGGCCGAGTACATGGCCGCCCTCCTGACGTCCATCCGCGACGACAAGGACAAGTCGGCGCTCTACCTCAACGAGTGCCGGCGGATGGGCATCAAGGTGCTGCCGCCGGACGTCAACGAGTCCTCCGCGGACTACACGCCGCGCGGCACCGACATCCGGTTCGGGCTCGCGGCCATCCGCAACGTCGGTGACAACGTCGTGGCCGCGATCGAGACCGCCCGGGCCGAGAAGGGCCGGTTCGCCGACTTCAAGGACTTCCTCAACAAGGTCCCGGCGCCGGTGTGCAACAAGCGCACCGTCGAGTCTCTGATCAAGGCCGGCGCCTTCGACTCCCTCGGCCACTCACGACGCGGCCTGGTCACCGTCCACGCCGAGGCGATCGACGCGATCATCGAGATCAAGCGCAACGAGGCGATGGGCCAGGACTCGCTGTTCGGTGCCCTCGCCGACGCCGACACCAGCGACGTCACCCTCGACTTCCAGGAGCCGGTCGGCGAGTGGGACAAGGCCACCCTGCTGGCGTACGAGCGCGAGATGCTCGGCCTGTACGTGTCCGACCACCCGCTCTTCGGGGTGGAGCACGTGATCGCGGCCGCCGCAGACTGCGCCATCGCCGCACTGACCGGGTCCGACGAGCGAGCCGACGGCTCGCCCGTGACCATCGGCGGCCTGGTCTCGGGCCTGCAGCGCAAGGTCACCAAGAAAGGTGACGTCTGGGCGATCGCCACGGTGGAGGACCTCGAGGGCGCCATCGAGGTGATGTTCTTCCCGCAGACCTACCAGCTGTACGCGACGTCGCTGGCCGAGGACGCGGTCGTCGTCGTCCGGGGCCGGATCGACCGCCGCGACGAGGTCCCGAAGCTCATCGCGATGGAGCTCAACGTCCCGGACCTCTCCGAGGGTCCGCGCGGTCCGGTGGTGATCACCCTCCCGGTGACGCGGTGCACCCCGCCGGTCGTCGAGCGGCTGAAGGACGTGCTGGCGACCCACCCGGGGGCCACCGAGGTGCACCTGCGCCTGCAGGCGGCCTCGCGGACCACGGTGCTGCGGCTGGACGACGGCCTGCGGGTGAACCCCTCCCCGGCGCTGATGGGGGACCTCAAGGCCTTGCTCGGCCCCGCCTGCCTGGGCTGAGGGGCGCGAGCCCGGCTCCGACGTCCGGCTGGGCGGCCCCTCGGCCGTTCGGCCGGACATCACCCGACACGGCGGGCCAGATCGGGCATCGCCGCCTACTCCGTCCGGGTGATCGCTACGGAGCGGATCTGGTCAGTTCCGTTGGGTCATGGGATGGTCAAGGCCGCTGTTACGAAGGGTAATGGCTCGCACACCTAACGTGAATCTGGAGGGGACATGACGCGCTCAAATCTGTACCGCCTGATGGCGGCGCTGGGCAGCTTCGGCTCGCTCGTCGCTGTGGTCGGCGCCGGCACGAAGTGGGGCTTCTGATGAAGAACATCACCTCCGGGCTCATCATCCGGGCGATGGCCTCTGCGGGGACCGTGATCGCCGTCGTCAGCGTTGTCGGTGCAGGCCGCAAGTGGGGGGCCTGACTCCCATGGTCGCCGAGCCCGTGGCTGCTCCGGCGGCCACGGGCTCGCGGCGTTCGCCGTACCTGTACGCCCTGATCGGCCTCACCCTGGTCTGCGGGCTCGCCTGCTTCGTCCTCACCCTCGGCGAGCAGGTCACCCACGACTGGGCCGGCCTCGCGCCCCAGTGCTACGTGCTGGCCCTGATGCTCTTCGTCGGCGAGCTGCGCCCCATCCCGGTGCCGCGCGGGGACGACACCACCGACCAGCTGACCGTGTCGTCGACGTTTGCGACTGCGCTGGTCCTCGTCGGCCCGCTGGGGTTGGCGCTGCTGGTGCAGGCGATCGCCGTCGCGGTGAGCGACCGGCTCAGCGGGATGCCTCGGCGGGTCATGGTCTTCAACATCGGCCAGTACCTGCTGACGCTCTCGGCGACACGGGCAACCTTCTGCCTGATCACCGGCCACAACATCTTCGCGCTCAACACGCCTCTGTCGGCGCACGACATCCCCGCCGCCCTGGTCGCCAGCGCGGTCTACTTCGCCGTCAACAACGGCCTGGTCGCGACCGTCGTAGCACTCGACTCCGGTACGCCGGTGCTGGGGGTCCTCGGCGAGGACGTCCGCTTCCAGCTGGCGACCTCCAGCATCCTGCTCGGCCTGGCGCCGGTTGCCGCTCATGTCGGCAGCTTCTCGGTGTTCATGCTCCCGCTGCTGATGCTGCCGATCCTCGGCGTGCACAGCAACGCCCAGATGTCGCTCAAGCGCCAGCACGAGGCCCTGCACGACGCGCTGACCGGGTTGCCCAACCGTGAGCTGCTGCGTCGCCGGGCGCACAAGGCGCTGGCCGGCGCCGACTCAACGCACCCGGTCGCCGTCCTGCTCATCGACCTGGACCACTTCAAGGAGATCAACGACACGATGGGTCACCAGGTCGGCGACCAGGTGATCCGCGAGGTGGCCAACCGGCTGGCGGGCCTCGACGGCGCCGACTCCGGAAACGACGTCACCGTCGCCCGCCTGGGTGGTGACGAGTTCGCCGTGCTGCTCACCGACGTCGAGGGACCGGTGGACGCCGGTCGCATCGCGGCCGACCTCATCGGCCGGCTGCGCGAGCCCGTGGTCGTGGACAGCGTGCGGCTCGGCGTGCAGGCGAGCATCGGCATCGCCATCGCACCTCAGGACGCCGACTCGTTCGAGACCCTCCTCAAGCGGGCCGACATCGCGCTGTACCGGGCCAAGTCCAACCGCGGCGAGGTGCAGAGCTACCGGCCGGAGATCGACGGCTACTCGATCGAGCGGCTCTCGCTGCTCGGCGACTTGCACGGCGCGGTGGACAACGACGAGTTCGTGCTCGCCTTCCAGCCCCAGATCTGCGCGCGAACCGGTGACGTGCTCTCCGTCGAGGCCCTGTCACGCTGGCTGCACCCGCGGCACGGATTGGTGAACCCGGACGTCTTCATCCCGCTGGCCGAGAACAGCGGCCTGATCAGCCGGCTCTCCCGATGGGGCATCGAGCAGGCCGTCGTGACGCTGCGCCGTTGGCACGACCTCGGTCACGACATCTCGATGGCCGTGAACGTCTCGGCCCGACTGCTCACGGACCTCGACCTGCCGGAGTTCGTCGCCGACGTTCTGCGGCTGCACGGCGTCCCGGCGTCGCGGCTGACCATCGAGGTCACCGAGAGCACGATCATGGCCGACCCGAAGCGGGCGCTCGAGGTGCTCGGCCGGATGCGCGCCACGGGGATCAGCCTGGCCGTCGACGACTACGGCACCGGCTACTCCTCGCTGTCCTACCTGCGCCGGATCGAGATCGACGAGCTCAAGATCGACAAGTCGTTCGTCATGCAGATGGGCCTGGACGACAACAGCGCCATCATCGTGCGCTCGACGATCGAGCTGGGTCACAGCCTCGGCCTCACCGTGACAGCGGAGGGTGTCGAGGACCGGGGCACGTTCGAGACGCTGCGGCAGCTCGGCTGCGACCGGGTCCAGGGCTTCTACCACTCCGCGCCGCTGTCCGCCCCGGCCATGGAGGCGTGGCTGAACGAGCGACGTCGGGCCGCCAGCCTCCATCTCGTCGAGAAGCTGGGGGAGCTGGCGTGATCATCCCCCTGCTCGGCGTGCTTGCCGTCCTGTCGCCCGTCCTCGTCGGCGGGGACCTGAGGCGGCTCGGCGACCTGCGGTTCCGGGGCAGCTGGGTGGTCCTGATCGCCCTGGTCGCCCAGGTCGTCGTTCTCTCGGTGATCCCGGGGGAGAACCGCACCGTCCTGGCATCGGTCCACCTCGCGACGTACGCCGCGGCCGGCTGGTTCGTCGCGGTGAACCGGCGGGTCCCGGGCATCCTCGTCATCGCGGTCGGCGCCGCGAGCAACGCCCTGGCCATCGCGCTGAACGGCGGCCAGCTGCCGGCCTCGCGCGCCGCCCTCCAGCGCGCGGGACTGCACCTCGACCCGCACGAGTTCGTCAACTCGGGGGTCCTGGCGCACCCACACCTCGCGTTCCTCGGGGACGTCTTCGCGACCCCTGCGTGGGTCCCGCTCGCCAACGTGTTCTCGATCGGGGACCTGCTGATCCTGTGTGGCGTCGCGTGGGGCTCGCACCGCGCGTGCGGGTCACGCCTGGTCCCGGCCTGGTCGGGTCGGCCGACCACCGAGGGCGCCGAGGTCGCGGAGGTCGCGCACGCCGTCCCGACACCTCGCGCGGAGCAGCAGCCGACGGCGTCTCCCACGGTCGTCACCCACACCGTGCTGCCGGACGCCAGTCGCTGATTGGACCGGCCGAGCCACTCGCGATCTCAAGGGCCACGGCCCATCGCGCCGATACTGTCGAAGCATCCGGCCGACAGGCCGGACCACACGTGGGGGACCCATGAGCGACGACCAGCCCGCCGCACCGCGGCCCGCCGAGCCGACGCCGAGCGCGTTCCCGGCGTACGGCGGCTGGTCGGGCAGCCCCGACGTGCTGGCCGCGGAGCCGCCGGAGCGTTCGCCGCGCCGCGCACCGTGGGCGCTCGTCGGCGGGATCGCCGTGCTGGTCCTCGCCCTCGTCGGCGGTGTGACGTACGCCGTGGGCGCCCTCAGCGGCGGCGGCAGCCAGCCGGACGACGCGCTGCCCACCGGCGCGTTCGCCTACGTCTCGCTCGACCTCGATCCGTCGGCGGCGCAGAAGATCGACGCCTTCCGGTTCCTGCGCACCTTCCCGGCACTGCGGGACAAGGTCCCGGCCGACGGCGACGCCCGCAAGGTGTTCTTCGACGCGTTCGCGCAGGACGCCGGCTGGTCAGGAGTGGACTACGACTCCCAGGTCGAGCCCTGGCTCGGCAAGCGCCTCGGCGTCGGTGTCTACCCGCCGACGGGGGCGTCCTCCACCCCACTCGTGGTCCTGGCGCTGCAGGTCACCGACCAGGACGCGGCCGACGCCGGGCTGCGCCGCCTGGCCGACGCGAACGGGCCGGCAGCGGGGTCGCAATGGGCGTTCTCGGGCGACTACGCGCTGCTGACCGACGTACCCGGCGTCGTCGCCGACCTGGCGAAGCGGGCCGACTCGTCGCCGCTCTCGGGTGATGCCACCTTCTCCTCCGACCTGGCCGCGGTCGCTGACGACGGCATCGCGACCGCCTGGGTCGACATGTCCGCCGCCTTCAAGGCCGCAGCCACGTCGGGCCTCGGGTCCGGCGTGGACCTCGGTGTGCTCTCGGGAGCCAGCGGGCAGGCCGGTCGATCCACGGTGGTCGCGCGGTTCGACAGCTCGGACGCCTTCGAGATCGTGGGTCGCGCCACCGGCGTCGGCACCGGCGGGTGGGCGACGCACCCGGCGCAAGGCATGGACACGCTGCCAGCCTCGACGGTCGCTGCCCTCGGAATCAGCGACGGAGACAAGCTCGTCCCGAAGGCGTGGGCCTCGATGCGCAAGGCCCTCGGTAACCAGGCCGGCCAGCTCGACCAGTCCGCGGCCCTGCTGCGCAGCGAGTACGGGATCGCCGTCCCCGACGACATTGCCACCCTGTTCGGGAGCAACGCGCTGCTGGCCGTGGACTCGGGCCAGGGTTCCGCGCGGATCCAGGGCGGCGCCAGGATCAGCACCGACGTGACGGCTGCCGAGGGAGTCCTGGACAAGCTCGAGGCCGCCGCGAAGTCCTCCGGCGCGGAACTCCCGGTGGTACGCCGGGAGGCGGGCGGTGATCTCATCGTGGCCTCGACCCAAGGTGAGGCGTCCCGTCTCGCCGCGGGCGGCGACCTCGGCTCGAGCCCAGACTTCCGCGACGCGCTGCCCGACCTGGCCTCCGCGCACATCGCAATCTGGGTCGATCCCGCGACCCTGGTCACCTCGCTGTTCGGCGGTTCGGACGTGGATGAGAACCTGAGCCACGTGAAGGGTGTGGGGATCACCGTGTCGAGCGATCACTCGGGGACGGCCAGCTACCGGTTCCGGCTGGTGGCGCGCTGAGTTGCCGACGAGCCGCTCGATGAGCTCCCCGACAGGCATGACCCGGGAGCTCCGGTCGGCGGCTCTGGTCGTCGTCGGCTCCGCGGTCGCCGGGATCCCGGTCGGGATCTTCTGGTGGCTGGTAGCGCCGCTCGTGCCGATCGTGAAGCGCGCCGACGGGCTCTACCGGGTCGGGGAGTCCAACGAGTCCGCCGTGGCCGCCGACGGGTGGCTCGCGATCCTCGGCGTCGCCGCGGGCATCGCCGTGGCCCTCGTCGTCTATCTCGCCACGCGTCCCGGCCGGGTGGGCCCGCTGCTGGCGCTGGCCGTGGGTGGCGTGCTCGGGTCTGTCGTGGCCTGGCGCACCGGTCACCAGCTCGGGCCCGGTGACCTCGTGCCGGCCGCACGTGAGCTCCCAGTCGGTGGTCGGCTCAGCTCGCCGCTGGACGTGTCGGCGTACGGCGTGCTGCTGACCTGGCCGATGGCGGCGGTGATCACCTACTTCGCGGTGGCCGCCGGAGCCGAGACGGGGGCGCCGGCAGCCGACTGGGCCGGCGTCGATGGCGAACAGGTCGGGGCCGGCGGGAGTCCGGTCACGCAGGGCGACCCAGCGGCGCCGTCCGCGCCCCACTGACGCGCACCAGGTCCGCGGGCGCCACCCGCACCTGCAGGCCGCGCCGGCCCGCGGACAGGTAGACCGCGTCGAGCGCCAGGACGCTGTCGTCGACGAACAGCGGCATCCGGGTGCGCTGCCCCAGCAGGCTGATGCCGCCGACCACGTACCCGGTGGCCCGCTCGGCGTCGGCCGGCTCGGCCATGGCGGCCTTCTTGCCACCGGCGGCGATGGCGAGCGCCTTGAGGTCGAGGTTGCCGCTCACCGGGACGGCGGCACTGACGAGGCGCCCGTCGACCCGGACCACGAGCGTCTTGACCACCTCGTCCGGCGACAGGCCCAGGGCGTCGGCCGCTTCGGCCCCGTACGACGGTGCATCGGGGGAGTGCCCGTAGGGGTGCAGCGTGTACGGCGCCCCGGCCGAGGCCAGCGCCACCACCGCCGGCGTACCGCCGCCGGTCGATCCGCTGCGCCGGGGCATCAGTGGCTCCCCACGGCGCGATGCTATGACGGCACCGACCGGCGCCACGCTCGACGCGGTCCGGTCACCGGACGGCAGCGTCCACGCCTCGGTCAGCGTTCGTAGACTCTGCCGGTGGTCACCCCCCGGCGCCTCGACCTGCGCGGGGCCGCTCCGTCGTCGTACCGCGACGTCCTCCCTCGCGCGGCACTCGACGTCGAGGTCGCGTTGGACGTGGTGCGGCCGATCTGCGAGGACGTACGCCGCCGCGGTGACGCGGCGGTGCGCGAGTGGACCCAGCGGCTCGACGGGGTCGATGTCGCGTCGGCGAGGGTGCCCGAGCAGGCGCTGAGCGTGGCCCTGGAGGCGCTGGATCCCGCGGTGCGCCGGGCGCTGGAAGAGGCAGCGCGGCGGACCCGCACGGTGCACGAGGCGCAGCGCCGCGAGGACACCGAGGTCGAGGTTGCTCCTGGCGGCCGGGTCACCGAGCGGTGGGTCCCGGTCCGTCGGGTCGGGCTCTACGTGCCCGGCGGGCTGGTCGCCTACCCGTCCTCGGTCGTGATGGACGTCGTGCCCGCCCAGGTCGCCGGCGTGCAGTCGCTGGCGGTCGCCAGCCCGCCGCAGCGCGACAACGACGGGCTCCCGCACCCGGCCGTCCTGGCCGCCTGCGCGCTGCTGGGCATCGACGAGGTGTACGCCGTCGGCGGTGCCCAGGCGGTGGCGATGTTCGCCTACGGGACCGAGGCGTGCGGCCCGACCGACCTCGTGATGGGACCGGGCAACGTCTACGTCGCCTCGGCCAAGCGGCTGCTGCGCGGTGTCGTCGGCATCGACTCCGAGGCCGGTCCGACCGAGATCGGCATCCTCGCCGACGACACCGCCGACCCGGGGTTCGTCGCCGCCGACCTCGTGGCGCAGGCTGAGCACGATGCGCACGCGTCGTGCCTGCTCGTCACGACCGACGAGGCTCTGCTGGACAAGGTGGACGCCGAGCTCGCGCTGCAGGTGCCCGCGACCCGCCACCGGGAGCGAGTCGAGACCGCACTGGCCTCGCAGTCGGCGTACGTCCTCGTCAACGACCTTGAGCAGGGGCTCGCCGTGGTCGACGAGTGGGCCGCCGAGCACCTGGAGGTCATGACCCGTGACGCACGTTCGTGGGCGGACCGGGTGACCAACGCGGGTGCCGTGTTCGTCGGGCCGTGGTCGCCGGTGTCGCTCGGCGACTACCTCGCCGGGTCCAACCACGTGCTGCCCACGGGCGGTACCGCCCGGCACACCGGTGGCCTCTCGGTGCAGTCGTTCCTGCGCAGCGTGCACGTCATCGAGTACGACCGGCCCGCGCTGGCCGACGTGGCTCCGCTGGTCGATGCCCTCGGCGGCGCGGAGGACCTCGCGGCGCACGTCGACGCCGTCCGCGCCCGGATCCCGCGCTAGCGGTGGCGGACACCGTGGAGGAGATCGACCGGCTGCTGCGGCCCGACCTGCGGGGCGCGACGCCCTACGGCGCGCCGCAGGTCGACGTACCCGTGCGGCTCAACACGAACGAGAACCCGCACCCACCATCGGCCGAGCTGGTCGCCGAGCTGGCAGCGGCCGTAGGTGGGGCTGCGCGGGAGATGAACCGCTACCCAGACCGCGAGGCGGAGGCCCTGCGGTCGGACCTAGCTGGCTACCTCAGTCGGGCGACAGGGGAGGTGGTCACCGGCGAGATGGTGTGGGCGGCCAATGGCTCCAACGAGGTGCTCCAGCAGCTGCTGCAGGCCTTCGGTGGCCCGGGGCGGTCCGCGCTGGGGTTCGTGCCGACGTACTCGATGCACCAGCTGATCGCGCGGGGGACCGGGACCGAGTGGATCCCCGCTCCGCGGCTGCCTGACTTCCGGCTGGAGCCCGGGCAGGCGGCGCTCGTGGTGCGGGAGCATGCGCCGGAGATCGTGTTCCTGTGCTCGCCGAACAACCCGACCGGCAGCGCGCTCGACCTCGAAGTCGTCGAGGCGGTCTACGCCGCGACCCGGGGGCTGGTGGTCGTCGACGAGGCGTACGCCGAGTTCTCCTCGCGTCCGTCGGTGGTGGGCCTGCTGCCCGGCCGGCCGCGGCTGGTCGTGACTCGCACGATGTCCAAGGCGTTCGCGTTCGCCGCCGCGCGGCTGGGCTATCTCGTCGCCGACCCGGCCGTCGTGTCGGCGGTGCAGCTGGTCCGGCTGCCCTACCACCTGTCGGTGCTGACCCAGGCGGCCGCCCGCGCCGCGCTGGCGCGCGCGGACGAGCTGCTCGGGTCGGTCGCCGCCGTGGCAGAGCAGCGCGACCGTCTCGTCCGCGAGATCCGGGCGATGGGGCTCGAGGTCGTCGACTCGGACGCCAACTTCGTGCTGTTCGGGGAGTTCGGGGACCAGCACGCGACCTGGCAGGGGCTGCTCGACCGAGGCGTCCTGGTGCGCGACGTCGGCGTACCCGGCTGGCTGCGGGTGACGGCCGGGACCGAGGACGAGACCACGGCGTTCCTCGATGCCCTGCGCGCCGGCCTGGCCGATGCCACCCCGCCCGACCCCGATGACGGAAGGATGTCGGCGTGACGCGGTTCGCGAAGGTGGAACGGGCGACCAAGGAGTCGCAGGTGCTCGTCGAGCTCGAGCTGGACGGGTCCGGCAGCACCGAGGTCGACACCGGTGTCCCGTTCTTCGACCACATGCTCGCCCAGCTCGGCCGGCACGGAGGGTTCGACCTCGTCGTGCGCACCACGGGCGACCTCGAGGTGGACGCGCACCACACCGTCGAGGACACCGCGCTCGCACTGGGTCAGGCGCTGCGCGAGGCACTCGGTGACAAGGCCGGCATCCGGAGGTTCGGTGACGCCACCGTGCCGCTGGACGAGACGCTGGTGCAGGCCGCGGTCGACCTCTCCGGCCGGCCGTACGTCGTGCACGAGGAGCCCGACCTGGTCGAGCTGATCGGCAGCTACGACACGACTCTGACCCGCCACGTCTGGGAGTCGTTCACCGCTTCGGCGCAGGTCTGCCTGCACGTGCGGGTGCTCGCGGGGCGCAACGCCCATCACCTCGTGGAGGCGCAGTTCAAGGCGGTGGCGCGAGCGCTGCGCGACGCGGTCGCGCTGGACCCGAGGGTGGCCGGCGTGCCGTCGACGAAGGGGTCGCTCTGACACCTGTCCTCTCCTCCGACGGCGACCGCGCGCGCGGCTACTACCTCAGCGTCGACGGCGTCGCACAGTCCCACGTCGACCTCGACGACCCCACCCATCTCGAGTTCGAGTACATGCGGTGGCTCGGTCACGTCGTCGACGCGCTGGCGCCCAGCGGCGAGCCCATGCGCGTCGTCCACCTGGGCGCCGGTGCCCTGACGCTGGCACGGTACGTCGCCGTGACCAGGCCCGGTTCGCGGCAGCGCGCCGTGGATGCGGACGACACCATCATCGAGGCGATGCGCGACAGCGCGCGGCTGCCCCGGGGCCTCCGGGTGCCGGTGCAGATCGCGGATGCGCGGGAGGCGATCGGCCGGATGCGACCCGGCTCGGCGGACCTCGTGGTCCTGGACGTGTTCGACGGTGCCCGCACACCGGCGCACCTCACGTCAGTGGAGATGGTGCATCTCCTGCGGCGCCTGCTGGCTTCGGATGGTGTGGTGGCGGTGAACGTCGCGGACGGCCCGGCCCAGCGGTCTTCCGGCGGCGGTCGGAGCCTGGCTCATGCCCGGCGCCAGGTGGCGACGTACGGAAGCGTCTTCCGCGAGCTCGCGGTGGTCGCCGAGGCCGGGGTGTGGCGCGGGCGCCGGTTCGGCAACCTGGTGCTCGTCGCGTCGGATCGACGCCTACCGACGGCCCGGCTGGTGCGTCGGTGCGCCGGCGACCCCCGGCCGGCGCGGGTGGTTGGCACCGACGACGCGCGGGCGTTCGCGGTAGGCGCCGCCGTGGTCACGGACGACGATGCCACCGACTCGCCGGCCCTGCCACGCGAGATCTTCGAGCCGCTCTGAGCCCGCCCGCGGACCTGTTCGCACTGCGCGGCCGCTCGCCGTCCGGTCGGACCCTGGCTCCGGGCCTTGGCTCCCGTAGCCTCGGAGGCGTGTCCGGTCCCCGCGTCGTCGTGCTCGACCACGGGTCCGGCAACCTGCGCTCGGCCGAGCGCGCCCTGGCGCGGGCCGGCGCCGCCGTGGAGGTCACCGGCGAGGCCGACGTGGCGGCCACCGCCGACGGGCTGGTCGTGCCCGGCGTCGGCGCGTTCGCCGCGTGCATGGCGGGACTGCGAACGGCGCGCGCCCCCGAGCTGATCGCGCGCCGCCTCGACGCGGATCGACCGGTGCTCGGGATCTGTGTCGGCATGCAGGTGCTCTTCGGTTGCGGCAACGAGCACGGCCAGCGGACGCCCGGGATCGGCCGGTGGCCCGGCACCGTGCAGCGGCTGACCGCGCCGATCCTGCCGCACATGGGGTGGAACACGGTGCGTGCGCCGGCGCACTCGCGGCTGTTCGCGGACGTGGGCGACGAGCGGTTCTACTTCGTGCACTCCTACGCCGCGCTCGGGTGGACGGGTCCCGAGGATGCCCTGGTGACCTGGTCGGAGCACGGTGCCCCGTTCGTGGCCGCCGTCGAGGACGGCCCGCTGACCGCCACCCAGTTCCACCCCGAGAAGTCCGGCGACGCCGGAGCCGCGCTGCTGCGAACCTGGGTGCAGTCGCTGTGAGAACGTCGTGAGCCGGGAGCGCGCACGACGCCGCGACGAGCGCGAGCGCCTCGCGGCCGCGCAACGGGCCCGACGCGAACGTCGCGATGCGCGCGCGGCCCGCCGGCGTGCGACAGCCGCGTCCGCGCGCAGCCTGGTCCCGCGGCGCACCAGGTGGCGGCGGCAGCAGGGGATCCTCGCGCGCCGCCGGCGCACCGAGAACGCGGTCATCGCAATTCTCTTCCTCGGCGTGCAGTCAGCTGTCTGGCTGCTGACGTCCGACCCGTGGATCCGGGCCACCGCCTTGGTTCTGGGTCTGCTCGCCCTGCCGGTGCTCGTCACCCTCGCGCTCGACCGGCGGTCCGGCCCGTGACCGCCCGCCTGGTGCTGCTACCTGCCGTTGACGTCGCGGGTGGCGAGGCGGTGCGGCTGGTGCAGGGAGCCGCCGGCACCGAGACGGCGTACGGCGACCCGCTCACGGCCGCACTCGCCTGGCAGGACGCGGGGGCCGAGTGGGTGCACCTCGTCGACCTGGACGCGGCGTTCGGTCGCGGGTCCAACCGCGCGCAGCTCGCCGACGTCGTGGGGCGCCTCGACGTCGACGTCGAGCTTTCTGGCGGGATCCGCGACGACGAGTCCCTCGATGCCGCACTGGGCACCGGCTGCGCGCGGGTCAACATCGGTACCGCGGCGCTGGAGGACCCGGCGTGGTGCGCGGCCGCGATCGCCCGGTACGGCGAGCGGCTGGCCGTGGGACTCGACGTACGCGGCACCACGCTGGCTGCCCGGGGCTGGACGCAGGAGGGCGGTGAGCTGTTCGAGGTCCTCGAGCGGCTGGACCGCGACGGCTGCGCCCGCTACGTCGTCACCGACGTCGGTCGTGACGGGACCATGACGGGGCCCAACCTCGAGCTGCTCCGGTCGGTGTGCGCGGCCACCGACCGCCCCGTGGTGGCGAGCGGTGGCGTGTCCTCCCTCCACGACCTGCGCGCCGTCGCGGGTCTCGTGCCCGACGGCGTCGAAGGTGCGATCGTCGGCAAGGCGCTCTATGCAGGCGCGTTCACGCTCGAAGAAGCTCTGGGAGAGGTATCCACATGACGCGGAAGATCTCCAGCGGTGCGCCGTGGGAGTCGGTCGTCGGTTACTCGCGCGCCGTCGCCGCCGGCGACCACGTCTGGGTGACCGGCTGCACGTCCATCGTCGACGGCGAGGTCGTGCACGAGGGTGACCCCTACGAGCAGACCCGGCAGGCGATCCGCAACGTCGAGTGGGCGCTGGGCCAGCTCGACTCCAAGCTGTCCGACGTCGTCCGCACCCGGATCTACGTCACCGACATCACCCGCTGGGAGGAGTACGGGCGGGCGCACGGGGAGGCGTTCGGAGACATCCTGCCGGCCACCTCGATGGTCCAGGTGGTCGCGCTCATCGACCCGCGGATGCTCGTCGAGGTGGAGGCGACCGCCTACAAGCGCGGCTCCAGCTGGTGAGTGGTCTCGCCGTACGGGTGATCCCCTGCCTGGACGTCGACGCCGGCCGGGTGGTGAAGGGGGTCAACTTCGCCGACCTGCGGGACGCCGGGGACCCGGTCGAGATGGCGCAGGTCTACGACGCCGAGGGTGCCGACGAGCTGACGTTCCTCGACGTGAGCGCGTCCGCGCAGGGGCGGGAGACGACGTACGACGTGGTGCGCCGGACGGCCGAGCAGGTGTTCATCCCGCTGACGGTGGGCGGGGGAGTGCGGACGGTCGAGGACGTGGATCGCCTGCTGCGTTGCGGTGCGGACAAGGTCGGCATCAACACGGGTGC
>DATBDW010000040.1:0-6168 GCA_036269735.1 Actinomycetes bacterium | reverse complement strand
TGCCCGGCGTCATCGGCAACGCCGACTCGCTCGTCGACGAGTCGCACGCACTGGGGTCCGGGGGTCTGCTCGAGTCGCCCGGCTACACCAAGCCGGCTACCTGGCGGGGCCGCGAAGTGCCGCCGATCCTGCTCTCCGGCGACCACGCCCGGATCGCGCGCTGGCGCCGTGACGAGTCACTGCGCCGCACTGCATCCCGGCGCCCGGACCTGCTGGCCGCCCTCGACGCGGCCGGGCTGGACCGCCACGACCTCGCGTTGCTCGCCGGGCTGGGCTGGTCAGCCGGCCCCGACGGTCGATTGGCCGCCTCCGCGCCGCCTGTGGCAGACTCCTAGGTCGCGGCCGTTCGCGACGCGCCCCCGCCACAGGGAGGGCGCACCTCCACGGACCGGCCGCCGACCGACACAACTGCACCCCACCACCGTGGGTGACCTGTGGCACCACGAGAGATGAGACCCCGATGCAGACGCTGGACGCCCTCGACGCCGCCTCGAAGCGGACGGACATCCCTGACTTCCGGCCCGGGGACACTCTCAAGGTGCACGTCAAGGTCATCGAGGGGACCCGCTCCCGCATCCAGGTCTTCCAGGGCGTCGTGATCCGTCGCCAGGGCTCGGGCGTACGCGAGACGTTCACCGTCCGCAAGGTCAGCTTCGGCGTCGGTGTCGAGCGCACCTTCCCGGTGCACACCCCGGTCATCGACAAGATCGAGGTCGTCACCCGCGGCGACGTCCGCCGCGCGAAGCTCTACTACCTGCGTGACCTGCGTGGGAAGGCCGCGAAGATCAAGGAGCGGCGCGACACCCCCGTCGCACGCTGACCACTCTGCCCGGCGAGCTCCCCGGAGACGCCCCCTCGCTGCGTCCCCAAGACACCGGCGCTACGGACGACCCCGACGACGCGACCTATCCATCGGTCGTCCGCGCCCTGCGCGATCTCGCTGTCCTCGTCGTCCTGGTGGTCGCCGCGACGCTGCTCGCGCGTGCCTACGTCGTGGCCCCGTTCGCGATCCCCTCGGGCTCGATGGAGAACACGCTGCGCCCGGGTGACCGTGTCCTGGTCGACCGGCTGTCCCTGCACTGGCGCGGGGTGCACCGCGGCGACGTCGTGGTGTTCGACGGCACGGAGGCCTTCGGCTCGCTGGACCGCGGGGGCACCACCGACTACGTCAAGCGCGTCATCGGCCTGCCGGGGGACCGGGTCGCCTGCTGCGACGCCGCGGGCCGGGTCGCGGTCAACGGCGTACCGCTGGACGAGTCTCGCTACCTGTATGCCGGTGACGTCCCGTCACGAGTCCGGTTCGACGTGCGCGTCCCGTCCGGGCACCTCTGGGTGATGGGCGACCACCGGTCGACGTCACTGGACTCCCGGGCGCACCTCGGCGACCCCGGTGGTGGCTTCGTCCCGGAGAGCCGCCTCATCGGGCGGGTCCTCGTCGTCGTGTGGCCGTGGCACCGGGTCGGGACCACGGCGCGCGCCGCGGCCGACGGCGTCACTCGCGACGTAGGCTTCGCAACGCGGCAGCCGTCGCGTGCGGGTACGGGAGGACTGGCCAGATGACGACCGACGACGGTCCGCGCCCTGTGGGCGCCACCGGCGAGGTCCCGCCCACCCAGCCCTCACCTGCCGCCGCGCACGTCCCCCCGCCCTTGCCCGTCGAGGGCCCCGCGGGCCGACGAGCGACGAGCAGCCGCTCCCGCGGAACACGCCGCGGCCGCAGCCAGCGCCGGGCCCGCAAGCAGCACAAGTCCTTCCTGCGCGAGCTCCCGGGCATCGTGATCACCGCCCTGGTGATCTCGGTGCTGATCAAGACCTTCCTGGTCCAGGCGTTCTACATCCCCTCCGGGTCGATGGAGAACACGCTGCTCGTCAACGACCGCGTCCTGGTCAACAAGCTGGCCGACAAGCCCGACGAGATCCACCGCGGCGACGTCGTCGTGTTCCGTGACCCGGGCGGCTGGCTGGAAGGCAGCGAGCCGGGCCGCGGCGGCCTGATCGGCCTGATCCGGGACGGCCTGGTGTTCGTCGGGCTGGCACCGGCGGCCGGCGAGGAGGATCTGATCAAGCGCGTCATCGGGGTGGGCGGCGACGAGGTGGCCTGCTGCGACGCCCAGGGCCGGGTGACCGTGAACGGGGTGCCGCTGGACGAGCCGTACCTGTACCCGGGCGACAAGCCGTCCGAGGAGAAATTCGGGCCGTTCACCGTTCCCGCCGGCGAGCTCTGGGTGATGGGCGACCACCGGTCGGTCTCCGAGGACAGCCGGGCCCATCGCCAGCAGCCGGGCCACGGGTTCGTCCCGGTGAAGGACGTCATCGGTCGCGCGTTCACCGTTGTCTGGCCGCTGGACCGGGCACGCCTGCTGCACCGTCCGGCCACGTTCGACCAGTCCGGCCTGGCGTCGGGTCCCTGACCGGCCCCGGCCGGCCGGTCGTCGTACCCTCGTGCCGATGACCGCGACCGATCGCCCCGCCGAGCTGCTCTGGTCGCGATGACCGCGCCACGCCGGTTCGTCGTCCGCCGCGAAGGCGGGCTCTACGCCTACGAGATGGCGCTCGAGCGGGCCGGGCTGACGCCGGTGGCCGGCGCCGACGAAGCGGGCCGCGGCGCGTGTGCCGGACCGCTGGTGGTGGCCGCGGCCGTCCTGCCCACCGGGCGGCGCGGCCAGGTCCCGGAGCTGGCCGACTCCAAGCTGCTGACACCCGCCGCACGGGACCGCGTCTACGAGGAGGTGCGGGCCCGGGCGCTCGCGTCAGCGGTCGTGGTGATCCCGGCGCGCGAGGTGGACCGGCTGGGGCTGCACGTCTGCAACGTCGAGGGCATGCGGCGGGCCTTGCACCAGCTCAGCGTCGCGCCGGCGTACGTCCTGACCGACGGGTTCCCGGTGCGCGGCCTGCCGTCGCCGGGCCTGGCGGTCTGGAAGGGCGACCGGGTGAGCGCCTCCATCGCGGCGGCGTCGGTGCTGGCCAAGGTGACCCGGGACCGGATCATGGCCGGGCTGCACGACCAGTGGCCGGCGTACGACTTCCTCGGGCACAAGGGCTACGTGACGCCGGTGCACAACGCGGCCCTCGACGCGCACGGACCGTGCCCCGAGCACCGCTTCTCCTACGTCAACGTGGCCCGGCGGGTGCTGCGCGCCGGGGCCGACGCGCGGGTGCCCGCTCGGACCCTGCTGCGCCTCGAGGAGGGTGCGGTGGACGAGGATGCTGTCGTGGACGTCGACATCGCCGTCGACGTCACGACTGCCGAGGAGGTGCTGGCCGGGTGAGCGCCGAGGACCTCGAGAAGTACGAGACCGAGATGGAGCTCCAGCTCTACCGCGAGTACCGCGACGTGGTGGGGCTCTTCGGCTATGTCGTGGAGACCGAGCGGCGGTTCTACCTGACCAACTCCGTCGACGTGACGCCGCGCAGCACCGACGGCGGCGACGTCTACTTCGAGGTGACGATGGCCGACGCCTGGGTGTGGGACATGTACCGCCCGGCGCGCTTCGTCAAGAATGTCCGCGTGCTCACCTTCAAGGACGTCAACGTCGAGGAGCTCGCCCGCAGCGAGCTCTCGGTGGACCTGCCCCCGCAGTAGGGCGTCAGCCGGCCGGTCGCGGGATCCGCGCCAGCGCCTGGTCCTCGTCGAGCCCGGTGAGCTCGAGCAGGTCGACCACCATCGAGCGGACCTGCGCGAGCACCACCGTCGCCGACATCGAACCGGCCGGACGCAGCTGGGACGACTCGCGGCCCAGCCGCTCGAGGGCGGGGCGGCAGTCGGCCACCCGGCCCCGTGCCTCGAGGGTGTCGGCGAGGTCACCGGAGATCCCGCCGAGCTCGTCGACGAGGGCGAGGTACGCCGGGGGGAGCGCCTCGTCGTACCGGACGGCCGCGAGCAGCCGGCGCACGAGCACCCGCGCGTTGCGCACCGCGTGGTCCAGCGGCTCCGCCAGCTCGGCGACCCGCTCGACGGTGGCGCGGTGGCGGCGCCGGAACGGCGAGGAGCGCACCACCTCGAGTCCCTCGGCGGCGGCCGAGCGCAAATCGTCGAGAACGCCCTCGGTGCCGCGGGCCCGGGCCAGGGCCGCCTCGGCGGCGTCGACATCGGCCGCCGCCGCGGCGTCGTGCGCCTGGGCCAGGACAGCGGACAGCTCGTCGAGCACGCGGGCCGCGGCCAGTCGCGGGCGGCGCAGCGGGGACTGTGGCGCGACGGCCGCCGCGGCGAGTGCGACGGCACCGCCGATCACGGCGTCCAGCCACCGGCTGAAGCCGGCCGACGGGAGCGGCAGCAGGGTCGCCACGGTCACCGACTGCACCGCGGCCTGGGTGACGACGAGCGGGCCGCCGTCCAGCAGCACCGCGACCGACATCGACAGGGCCACCACGAGGGCCACCTGCCAGACACCGGTGCCGGCAACACGGACGAATGCGTCGGCGACCGCAACGCCGACGGCGACACCGACCGTCACCTCGCCGACCCGGCGCAGCCGCTGACCGTAGGACAGGCCGAGGCTGACGATCGCCGCCACCGGTGCGAAGAAGGGTCGCGGGTGGCCGAGCACGTCGTGCGCGAGGTACCAGGCGACGGCTGCGGCCACCGACACCTGGCAGATCAGGAACGAGCGCTGCGTGAGCCGTTCGACCCGTTGCTCGACGTCGGTGCGCCCACGCCGCGCGATCCGCGCCCCGGCGCGCATGGAGCGCGCGGCGCGATCACGGCGTGGGTCGGACACCCGCACATCGTGCCCGAGGACGGTTCGTCCACAGCCCGGCGTCGGACGGCAACTTGTCCACAACTTGCGCCGGGCGGCCCGGCGGCCGTCCGCGGCCCGGCAGTCTCGAACGCAGGCGGAGGACGAGCAGGAGGCGGGTGGGGTGGTGGGGACGCGGGCGGAAGATGCGCTGGGTGCGTACGGCGAGCGGGTGGCCGTGGCGCACCTGCTGGCCGCCGGGCTGTCGGTGCTGGACCGCAACTGGCGCTGCCCTCTGGGCGAGCTCGACATCGTCGCCCGCGACGGCGACCTGCTCGTCGTGTGCGAGGTCAAGACCCGGTCCTCGACCCGGCGCGGCCACCCGCTGGAGGCTGTGACGCCCGACAAGGCGGCCCGGTTGCACCGGCTAGCCGAGGCGTGGATCGAGGACCGGCACGTGCACCCGGTCGGGGTCCGCATCGACCTCGTCGGCGTGCTCCGTCCGGCCCGAGGTGCGGCTGTTGTCGAGCACGTGCGAGGGGTGGCCTGAGTGGCGCTCGCGCGGACCCGGGGGGTCGCGCTCGTCGGGGTGGAGGGGTACCTCGTCGAGGTGGAGGCCGACCTCGGGATCGGCGTGCCGTCGTACACGCTGGTCGGGCTGCCCGACGCGTCCCTTACCGAGTCGCGCGACCGGGTGCGCGCAGCGATGACCAACAGCGGCCAGGACTGGCCGGTGACCAAGCGCGTCACGGTGAACCTGTCGCCGGCGAGCCTCCCCAAGCGGGGGTCGAGCTTCGACCTCTGCATCGCCGGCGCTCTGCTCGGCGCCCAGCAGGTGGTGCCCGAAGGAGCGTTCGCCGATGCCGTCCTGCTCGGCGAGCTCGGGCTGGACGGGCGGGTCCGGGCGGTGCGCGGTGTGCTCCCGGCCGTCGCGGCCGCAGCGCGTGCGGGCGTCACCGCGGCAGTCGTCCCCGCCGGGAATGCCGCCGAGGCGGCGCTGGTCCCGGGCATCCGGGTCACCGGCGTGCGCACCCTTGCCGGCCTGATCGCGCGAGCCCGCGAGGAGGAGCTGCCCGAGGTCGAGACGGCGGCCGAGGAGGTCCCGCTCAAGCCCGAGCGGGTCGGCCCGGGCGCGCCGGAGATCGACCTGGCCGACGTCCTCGGTCAGGGGACCGCCCGGTTCCTCCTCGAGGTGGCCGCGGCCGGGGGTCACCACCTGCTGATGCTCGGACCGCCCGGAGCGGGCAAGACGATGCTCGCGGAGCGACTGCCCGGGTTGCTGCCCGAACTAGATCCGGCGGCCGCGCTCGAGGTGACGACCGTCCACTCGGTCGCCGGGCTGCTCGACGACGAGGGACCCCTCGTGCTGCGCCCGCCGTTCCAAGCACCGCACCACACCGCCTCGGTGGCCGCGGTCGTCGGCGGTGGCTCGACCCACGTCCGGCCCGGCATCGCGTCGCTGGCGCACCGCGGGGTCCTCTTCATGGACGAG
>DATBDW010000039.1:0-3818 GCA_036269735.1 Actinomycetes bacterium | reverse complement strand
CAAGCGCGACGTGCTCGCGCTCGCCAGCCGCCGGGTCGCCGGCATCGACCTGCCTCGCGCCCGCGACCTCGGGCCGGTCATCGTCGCCTGGGCCGCGAGCCTTGCTGTCCTCGTCTTCGAGCGCGACCTCGGCACCTCGCTTCTGTTCTTCGGTGTCTTCATCGCGCTGCTCTACGTCGCGACCGAGCGACTGTCCTGGCTGCTGATCGGCGTGCTGCTCTTCGCCTTCGGGTCCTTCATGGCGTATTCGCTGTTCGGTCACGTGCAGGAGCGAGTCGACATCTGGCTGCACGCGTTCACACCGAGCAACATGGACAGCGACAGCTACCAGCTCGTCCAGGGCCTGTTCGGCATGGGCAGCGGGGGGTTGCTCGGCAAGGGACTCGGTCTCGGCCGGCCCGACATCGTGCCCTACGCGCAGACCGACTTCATCGTCGCCGCCTTCGGCGAGGAGCTCGGACTGACCGGCATCATGGCGATCCTGCTGCTGTACGCCATCGTCGTACAGCGCGGCATGCGCACCGCCATTGCCGTCCGTGACTCCTTCGGCAAGCTGCTCGCTGCCGGCCTGGCCTTCAGCGTGGCGCTCCAGGTGTTCGTCGTGGTCGGGGGAGTGACCCGGCTGATCCCGTTGACCGGACTCACGATGCCGTTCCTGTCGTACGGCGGCTCGTCGCTCGTGGCGAACTGGATGCTCATCGCGCTGCTCGCCCGCATCAGCGACGCGGCCCGGCGTCCCGCTCCGCCTCCCGCGCCCTCGCTCGAGGACGCCAAGACCCAGGTCGTGCGACTGTGAACACACCGCTGCGCCGGCTCTCGGTCGCCATCATGTTGCTCTTCGCACTGTTGCTGCTCAACGCCAACTACCTGCAGGTGGTGCGCGCCAAGGCGTTGCACAACGACAGCCACAACCCGCGCCTCATCGCCGAGGAGTACTCGCGCGAGCGCGGGCCGATCCTCGTCGGCCCCAAGCCGGTCGCGCGCAGCGTCGCGACGGACGATCGGCTCAAGTACCTCCGGCAGTACGCCGACGGCCCCCTCTACGCGCCGGCCACCGGCTTCTACTCGCTCGTCTACGGCGCCAGCGGCATGGAGCAGGAGGCCAACTCGATCCTGGCCGGCACCGACGACAGCCTGTTTGTCCGCCGCATCGTCGACCTGCTCACCGGGGTACAGCCCAAGGGCGGCAGCGTGGCGCTGACGCTCAACGCCGCCGCGCAGAAGGTCGCCTACGACGACCTGCGCGGGCGTCGCGGCGCGGTGGTGGCGCTGGACCCGAGCACGGGCGCCATCCTCGCGATGGTCAGCTCGCCGTCGTACGACCCGAACCTGATCTCGGGGCACGATCCGGCGAAGGTGAGGGCGAACTACGCCCGGCTGTCGAACAAGGCGTCGCGCCCGATGCTGGACCGGGCCCTGCGCCAGACCTATCCGCCCGGCTCGACGTTCAAGCTGGTGACCGCCGCTGCCGCCCTGGAGAGCGGTCGCTACACGCCGGACTCGCACGTGGACAACTCCCCGCTGCTCGATCTGCCACAGACCACCGCGGACCTGCCCAACGAGAACGGCGGCCCGTGCACGAGCGGGACCGCGACGCTGACCGTCGCGCTGGAGAACTCCTGCAACGTCGCGTTCGGCAAGCTCGGGCTCGAGCTCGGCGACGACGCCCTGCGCGCGCAGGCGCAGAAGTTCGGCTTCGACCGGGCCTTCGAGGTGCCGATCCGGTCGGTGGCGAGCCACTTCCCGGAGGACCCGAACCTGCCGCAGACGGCGCAGTCGGCGATCGGTCAGTTCGACGTGCGCGCCACGCCGCTGCAGATGGCGATGGTCGTCGCGGCGATCGCCAACCGCGGCGTGCTGATGGCGCCGTACCTGCAGGAGGAGGTCCGCGGCCCCGACCTGTCGATCATCGAGACCACCAAGCCGCGCGCCCTCGGCGCTTCGGTGAGCCCGCAGACCGCGGCGGACCTGACCGGGATGATGGTCAAGGTCGTGGAACAGGGCACCGGCACCAACGGCCAGATCCCTGGGGTCTCGGTGGCCGGCAAGACCGGCACCGCGCAGACCGGCAGCGGTCGCAGCCCGCACGCCTGGTTCGTGTCCTTCGCGCCGGCCAACGACCCGAAGGTCGCGGTCGCGGTCATCGTCGAGAACGGCGGCGGCGCCGCGGAGATCAGCGGCAACCAGGTGGCCGGCCCGATCGCGAACGACGTCATGCGGGCGGTGCTGCCCAAGTGAGCGCCCGGTGACCGCCGCCGAGGTGGGGCGCCTGCTGGGCGACCGCTACCGGCTGACCGAACGGATCGCCGGCGGCGGCATGGGCGAGGTGTGGCGGGCCGAGGACACCGTGCTGCGGCGCGACGTCGCCGTGAAGGTGCTTCGCCGCGAGTACGCCGACGACCCCACGTTCCTGGCCCGGTTCCGCAACGAGGCGCGGCACACCGCCGGCCTCTCGCACGCCGGCGTCGCCGCGGTCTACGACTTCGGGGAGGGCAGCCCGGACGAGGGCGGGTCGCCGTACCTCGTCATGGAGTACGTCCCCGGCGAGCCACTGTCCGCGTTGCTCTCCCGCGAAGGCTCGCTCTCGGCCGAGCGCACGCTGGACATCGTCGGCCAGACCGCGCTCGGGCTGCAGGCGGCGCACGAGGCGGGTGTCATCCACCGCGACGTGAAACCGGGCAACATCCTGGTCACGCCGACCGGCTCCGTCAAGGTGACCGACTTCGGCATCGCCCGCGCGGCCAACGCGGTACCGCTGACCCAGACCGGCGCCATCATGGGCACCGCCTTCTACATCTCCCCGGAGCAGGCCAGCGGCCGCCCGGTCACGCCGGCGAGCGACATCTACTCCCTCGGCATCGTGGCCTACGAGTGCCTCACCGGCCGGCGGCCGTTCGACGGCGACACCCCCGTCAGCGTCGCGCTCGCGCAGGTCAGCCAGGAGCCGCCGGCGCTCCCCGACGACGTCCCGCGGCCGGTCCACGACCTCGTGATGCGGATGCTCGCGAAGGACCCGGCGCAACGACCGCCGAGTGCGGGCGCGCTCGGGGCCGAGGCGCTCGCGCTCGGCCGGACCCTGGCCGCCACCACGGTCCCGGCCGGCGCGGATGCGACCCGGGTGCTCGCGCCGGCCGAGCTGCCCGACGTGACGCCAGAACCCGGCGAGACGACCACGGTCGTGACGTCCCGGTCCGACCCGGACACGAACCCGGGCTTCCGGCTGCCCGAGCCGTCGCAGGTGCCGCACTGGCTGCCGTACGTCGTGGCGCTGCTCGTCGCCGTGCTGCTGGTCCTCCTCGTGGCGCGGGCCTGCACGGCGGACCCCACCAACGCCAGGACTCCGCGCAGCGGTGCGACGAGCACGGGCTCCGCCGAGCCGAGCACGCTGGACATCGTCCGCCGCGACTACCTGGGGCGCCCGCAGCAGGACGTCGTGACCGAGCTGACGGGTCTCGGTCTCAAGGTGCAGCCCGTCCTGTCCGAGGGCGGCGGCGTTGTCGGTACCGTGAAGGACGTCAGCCCCACCGGCACCGTGCCCGCGGGGGCGACCGTGACCGTCACGGTCGTGTCCGCCCCTCAGCCGGCCGGACCCGGCAAGCACGGACCGCCAGGACACGACAAGGGACACGGGAAGAGGGGCGACTGAGCGCGTGAGTACGTCGGTGCCGCAGCAGCTGGGCGGCCGTTACGAGATCGGGGAGCTCCTCGGTCGCGGCGGCATGGCCGAGGTGCATCTCGGGCACGACACCCGGCTCGGCCGCACCGTCGCGGTGAAGATGCTGCGACCCGACTACGCGCGCGACCCCTCGTTCCAGGTC
>DATBDW010000038.1:0-33817 GCA_036269735.1 Actinomycetes bacterium | reverse complement strand
GTGGAGGCCGCCTTCGAGAGCATCGAGGTCAAGCAGGAGATCTTCCGCGAGCTCGACCGGATCTGTCGCGACGGAGCCGTGCTGGCGACCAACACGAGTGCGATCCCGATCACCCGCATCGCCGCGGTGACCGGCCGCCCCGAGGCGGTGGTGGGCACGCACTTCTTCTCTCCGGTGCCGATGATGGCGCTGTGCGAGCTGGTGCGCGGCTACAAGACCAGCGAGGCGACGCTCGACGCCGCCCGAGCCTTCGCCGAGGGGGTCGGGAAGACCTGCGTGGTCGTGAACCGGGACGTCGCGGGGTTCGTCACCACCCGGTTGATCTGCGCCCTGGCGATGGAGGCCGTCCGCCTGGTCGAGAGCGGCGTGGCGACGGCCGAGGACATCGACACGGCGTGCCGGCTGGGGTTCGGCCACGCGATGGGACCGCTGGCCACGACCGACCTCACCGGTGTCGACATCCTGCGCGACGCCAGCCTGAACATCTACACCGACACCGCCGACGAGAAGTTCTTCCCGCCCGAGTCGCTGTCCCGGATGGTCGCCGCCGGTGACCTGGGCCGCAAGTCGGGTCGCGGCTTCTACACCTACGACGCCTGACCGACCCACCTTCGAGTCACACAAGTCACACGGGTCACAGCGTGGCGGCAAGAAAACCGCAAGTCGCGGCTTTACGGTCAGGGGCACGTGCGGGGCGGGCCGGCGGAATGTCTGGGGCCGAATGTCTGGGGTCGAATCGGTTCGGACAGGCAACCGGAGACCGCCCTCGCGCGTCATAGTGGGCAAGGGGGTGGCGGAATGGTCGTCGAGGTGGCATCGGGGTACGAGGTCGCGCTCACCGGCCGGCTGGACGTGAGCAGCGTCGAGGACGTGCGGGCTGCCCTGCACCGGGCCGTCGACGCGGGGACCGGCGACCTGGTGGTCGACCTCACCCAGGTCGAGCTGATCGACGCGACCGGGCTCGGCGTGCTGCTCGGCGCGGACCGCCGGGCCAAGCAGCAGGGCCGGCGGCTCGTGCTGCGCGACGCCCCGCCCAGGGTGCGGCGGATCCTGCGGGTGACCCGGCTGCACCGGGTCCTCACCCTGGACACCGTCGCAGCGGACCAGCACGCCGCCGCCGTCTGACCGACGCCACCGACCCCGGTTCGCGGCGCTAAGTTACCGGCGAGTAGATTCGGTGTCGTGCGGGACAAGCCGTGGGTGATGCGGACCTACGCCGGGCACTCCTCGGCGGCCGAGTCCAACGCGCTCTACCGGGGCAACATCGCCATGGGGCAGACCGGGCTGTCGGTGGCCTTCGACCTGCCGACCCAGACCGGCTACGACCCCGACGACGAGCTGGCTCGGGGCGAGGTCGGCAAGGTCGGCGTACCGGTGAGCACCCTGGCCGACCTGCGGGCGCTCTTCGACGGGATCCCGCTCGTCGCGACCAATACCTCGATGACGATCAACGCGACCGCGATGTGGCTCTTCGCGCTCTACGAGACGGTCGCTCTCGAGCAGGCGGGCGTCGACGCGGACGACCCTCGGGCCGACGAGGTCCGCGGCCAGCTGGCCGGCACGACGCAGAACGACATCATCAAGGAGTACCTCTCGCGGGGCACCTACGCGTTCCCCCCGGCCGCGTCGCTGCGGCTCACCACGGACCTGATTGCCTACACGGTCACCCACGTGCCGCGGTGGAACCCGATCAACATCTGCAGCTACCACCTGCAGGAGGCCGGTGCGACACCGGTCCAGGAGATCGCGTTCGCCATGTCGACTGCGATTGCGGTGCTCGACGCGGTCCGCGACGCCGGCCAGGTCCCTCCGGACCGGTTCGGGGACGTGGTCGCGCGGATGTCTTTCTTCGTCAACGCCGGCGTGCGCTTCGTCGAGGAGATGTGCAAGATGCGCGCCCTCGTTCGCTTGTGGGACGTGCTCACGCTGGAGCGCTACGGCGTGGCCGACGCCAAGCAGCGTCGCCTCCGCTA
This sequence comes from Actinomycetes bacterium, assembly GCA_036269735.1. GTDB lineage: Bacteria > Actinomycetota > Actinomycetes > JACCUZ01 > JACCUZ01 > DATBDW01. The sequence continues at coordinate 31,844 of DATBDW010000038.1, read as the reverse complement.
CGGCGTGCAGGTGAACTCCCTCGGCCTCACCGAGGCGCAGCCCGAGAACAACGTCGCGCGGATCGTGCTCGAGATGCTCGCGGTCACCCTCTCCAAGGACGCTCGGGCGCGGGCGGTGCAGCTGCCCGCCTGGAACGAGGCGCTCGGACTGCCGCGGCCCTGGGACCAGCAGTGGTCACTGCGCCTGCAACAGGTTCTGGCCTACGAGTCCGACCTTCTCGAGTACGACGACCTGTTCGCCGGCTCGCGCGTGGTCGAGGCGGAGGTGACCCGCCTGTGCGCCGAGGCCAGTGCTGAGATGGCCCGGATCGAGGAGCTGGGTGGCGCGGTGGCGGCCGTCGAGAGTGGCTACCTGAAGTCCGAGCTGGTTGCCTCACACGCGCGCCGGCGGGCGCGCATCGAGTCCGGCGACGAGGTCGTCGTCGGGGTCAACCGGTTCACCGAGACCGCGCCGTCACCGCTGATCGCTGACCTCGCCACCGCGGTCCAGACGGTCGACCCTGCGGTCGGGGCGCGAGCGGTCGACGCGCTGCGCGCCTGGCGGAGCGGCCGGGACGACGACGCCGTGGCGAAGGCCCTCGACGCCTTGCGCGCCGACGCCCGGACCGAGGTGAACCTCGTCCCTTCGACGCTGGCCTGTGTACAAGCGGGCGTCACGACGGGGGAATGGGCCGGCACCCTTCGAGACGTGTTCGGCTCCTACCGGGCGCCCACCGGGGTCAGCGGAGCCGTCGGCACTGCCGAGGCCGACGGCGACCTGCGCGCCGTTCGCGAGCTGGTGGCACGAACGAACCGAGAGCTTGGGACCCGGTTGCGTCTGCTCGTCGGCAAGCCCGGCCTGGACGGCCACTCCAACGGAGCCGAGCAGATCGCCGTCCGCGCCCGGGACGCAGGCATCGAGGTCGTCTATCAGGGGATCCGGCTGACGCCGGCGCAGATCGCCTCGGCGGCGGTCGAGGAAGGTGTGCACTGCGTGGGCCTCTCGGTCCTCTCCGGGTCGCACCGCGACCTGGTGCCGGAAGTGGTGCGTCTGCTCGCCGAGCAGGGCGCTGGCGAGATTCCGGTCGTCGTCGGCGGCATCATCCCGGTGGCGGACGCGCAGTGGCTGCTCGAGCACGGTGTGGCGGCCGTGTTCACACCGAAGGACTACGGCATCACGTCGATCATCGGAGCGGTCGTGGAGGTCGTGCGTCGGGCGAACGGCCTGCCAGCACAGAGGCGGGGCTAGCGGTCCTCGCGGCGCTGGAACCGGAAGTACCTCGTCGCGAGGACGGCCGCTGCCACCGACCAGACCAGGAGCACCAGTGCCACCCGTTCCAGCTCCCACGAGCCGGCCGGCTCGCGGCTCTGGAAGCGGTCGGGCAAGAAGACCGATCGCATGCCCTGGCAGAGCCACTTGAGGGGGAACAGCGCCGCGAAGTGCTGCATCCAGGACGGCAGCTGGTCGTACTGGAAGAACACCCCGGACGTGAACTGGAGCACGAGCACCACGGGGGAGACCAGGGCGGAGGCACCCCGGCCGCTGCGCGGGACCGCCGAGAACCCGACGCCCAGCAGGGTGCAGCACACCAGTCCGAGGACGCTGACCCACGTGAACGTCCACCAGTCCGAGGCCTGCGACGGGAGGTGGACGTCGAACAGCGCGACGCCGATCGCCAGCATCGAGACGACCTGGACCACGTAGATGACGAGGACCAGGCCCACCTTGCCGACGAAGTAGGAAGCCTTGGGCATCGGAGTGCCCTGGAGCCTCTTGAGAGTCCCGTCGTCACGTTCTTGCGGGATCGAGATCGCGAGGTTCTGGAAGGACGTGTAGACGATGCCGGACGCGAGCATGCCGGCCAGGAAGTACTGGCTGAACGAGATGCCGGGTGCGACCGTGCCGGTGAACGCCGACCCGAAGACGATGAGGAGCAGGACCGGAAGGAGCATCGTGAAGAACGCGGCTTCGCGGTCTCGCGCGAAGGTCTTGAGCTCGATCCGGATCCGACGCAGCCCGATCGTCCAGGTGCCGGGCAACCGCGGGCCGGCTGAGGTGGTGGTCGACGTCACGGCGTACCTGGCTGCTGACCGATGAGGGACAGGTAGGTGTCCTCGAGGGTGGGCCGGGCGACGGACAGGTCGGGCACCTCGCCGCCGATCCTCGCGGCCAGCTCGGCTACGACCCGGGTCGGCTCCGCGGTCCGCAACGAACGGCGGTCGCCACCGGGTTCCGTCCAGGAAACCGTGGCCTCGGCAGCGTCACGCCCACCGACCGAGGCGGGTGCGCCGACCTCGACGATGCGCCCGTCGGTGATCACGGCCACCCGGTCGGCAAGGCGCTCGGCCTCGTCGAGGTAGTGGGTGGTCAGCACGATGGTCGTGCCCTCGTGCGCCAGCTCCTCGACGAGGTCCCAGAACTGGCGCCGCGCCACCGGGTCGAAGCCGGTCGTCGGCTCGTCCAGGAACAGCAGCTCCGGCCGCCCCAGGATGCCCAGCGCGACGTCGAGGCGCCGCCGCTGGCCACCGGACAGCAGCCGCACCCGTTGCGTGGCGCTGTCCGTGAGACCGACCGTTGCGATGACCTGCTCGGGGTCCCGGGGGTGCGGGTAGTAGCCCGCGAAGTGGCGCACGGTCTCGTCGACCGTGAGCTCGGAGAGGTCGGTGACCGACTGCAGGACGATGCCTACGCGGGAGCGCCACGCCGGGGTCGCATCCGCGGGGTCGTGGCCGAGCACACTGACGTCGCCCGCGTCGCGACGCCGATAGCCCTCGAGGATCTCGACGGTGGTGGTCTTGCCCGCGCCGTTCGGCCCCAGCAGCGCGAACACCTCACCCCGGGGGATGTCGAGGTCGATGCCGTCGACCGCCGTACGCTCGCCGTAGGTCTTGCGCAGGCCACGGACCGAGACCGCCGCGGCGTCCGCCGACCTGTCGCCCGCGAGCATGGATCCGAGCATGCCCTACCGAGAGGGGGACGGTGAGCACCGGCCGTCGGCGCGCCGCACGGTTGCGCCACCTCGCAGTGGACGCGCGCCCGTTGCGGCAGCCCGACTTCCGACGGCTGTTCATCGGGCAGGGCGTCTCGTTCGTCGGCTATCAGCTCACCGCGGTCGCAGTTCCGGTGCAGATGTACGCCCTCACCGGGTCCTCGTTGTGGGTCGGCCTGATCGGGGTCGCTGCCTTCGTGCCGCTCGTGGTGTTCGGCCTCTGGGGCGGTGCGGTCTCGGATGCGGTCGACCGGCGGCGGCTCTACATCGGCTCCTCGTGCCTGGTATGGGCCGTGACCGGGGCATTACTCGTCCAGGCTCTGCTGGACGTCGGCAGTGCGGAACTGCTCCTTGTTCTCGTCGCTGTGCAGTCGGTGGGCTTCGCCTTGTCCTCACCGGTGCGCGGAGCGATCCTGCCGCGGCTCCTGCCGCGCGAGCAGGTGCCCGCGGGCAACACCCTGAACTTCACGATGAGCAGCATCGGAACCGTGATCGGTCCGCTGTTGGCCGGCGTCGTGCTGGTCCACTGGTCCTACGCCGCGGCGTACGCGATCGACGCCACCTTGTTCACGGTGGGGCTCTACGCCGCGCTGCGGCTGCCGTCCATCCCACCGCTCGGTGAAACCGTGCGGCCCGGCCTGCGGTCCGTGGTCGACGGCCTGAGTTTCATCGCCGGCAAGCCGGTGCTCCTCTTGTCCTTCGCGGTCGACATCGCGGCGATGGTGCTTGCCATGCCGCGCGCGCTCTTCCCGGAGGCGGCGCATACCCGATTCCACGATCCCGGTGCGGTCGGCTGGCTGTTCGCGGCTACCGCGATCGGCGCCGTGGTGGGCGGGCTCGCCAGCGGCTGGATCGGCCGGGTCCGGCGGCAGGGCCTGGCCCTGGTCGCGGCCGTGTGCGGGTGGGGCATCGCGGTGGCGCTCTCGGGGCTCGGCACGGTGCTGTGGCTCACGGTCGCCCTGCTCGCCGTCGCAGGCGCTGCCGACCTGGTCTCCGCGGTGTACCGCCAGACCATGCTGCAGACCTACGCGCCCGACCGGATGCGCGGCCGGATGCAGGGAGTCTTCATCGTCGTGGTCGCGGGCGGGCCGCGTCTCGGCGACCTGCGGGCCGGTGTGAGCGCCGCGGCGTTCGGCCTGACCTGGGCGTGGGTGGGCGGGGGCATCGCGTGCGTCGTCGTCGTCCTCGTGCTGGCCGTGGCCCAGCCGGCGCTGGTCCGATACCGCAAGCCGACGGAGAGCAGCGCCGGGCCGGACCCGCTCGGCGAGGACGTCGGTGACGGAGCGGCGCGAAACCGCCTCGACCCGGGTCCCGAGGTGGCCTAGCGTCCGCACGTGGCGATCACGGGTCGCTGGACCGGACGGGACGACGCCGAGGAAATCGCTGCGGCACTCGCGTCGTGGACCGGTGCGGTGTGGACCGGCCAGCTGCAGCCGGGCGACATCGGCTGGCAGCTGCGCTTCGAGGCCTCCGAGCTCACCGCGACGCTGCTGCTCGTGCGGGAGAACGGCCGGGCGGTCGCTGTGGCGCTGGTCGACGCACCCGGCGAGCTGCGGGTCGCCGTCGACCCCGGCAGGCAGGGCGACGTCCGGCTGGCCGCCGGGCTGGTCGACGAGTTGCTGGCGGCGCCGCGCACGGTACCGACGAGCCTGGACGGGTGTCCGGTCGCGGCCTGGCGGCACCGGCTCGCCGAGCTCGGCTGGAGCACGGGTGACGGCTCGTACGTGGCCATGCACCGCTCCCTGCAGGACGTCGACCCGGAGCTTCCCAACGGCGTTCGCCCGGTCGCCGACGAGGACGACGTCGCGGATCGGGTGCTCGTGCAGCGTCAGGCCTTCGAGCGGTCGACGTTCACCGTCGATCGTTGGCGGTTGATGGCGGGGTCTTCGCTGTACGACGGCAGCCTCGACCTGCTGGCCCGCGACGGCGACGGGCGGCCGGTCGCGGCGGGCACCGCGTGGTCGGCGGGACCCGGGCGCACCGGCCAGCTCGAGCCCATCGGCACCCACCGCGACCACCAGGGTCGCGGGCACGGCCGCCGGCTCGTGCTCGGGCTGTGCTCGGCGCTGGCCTCAGCCGGAGCATCCGCGGCTGCAGTGGAGACACCCGTCGCCAACGTCTCCGCAGTCCGGGCCTACGCGCGAGCGGGATTCCGGACGGTCGCCCTGCTCACGCCGATGCACCCGCCGTCGACGACCGACTGAGGTCGCCGCCCCCGGCGAGCAGGAGCTCGACCGCGGTGAGCACGTCGTCGGCGCAGCCCCACGACAGGGTGACGCCGGCGCCACCGTGGCCGTAGCAGTGCACGACGCCGCCCGGTGAGCCGTCCTCGTGCGGCACGGTCTCGAGGCGCACCTGCGGCCGCGCCGGCCGTAGCCCGACCCGGTGTGCGAGGACGGGTGCCCCGGCCAGCCGCGGCACGAGGGCGACCGCCCGTTCGAGCAGCTCGCGGGCGGTGTCCGGGTCGGGAGAGAGCCGCCAGTCGCCGTCCTGCGCGGTCCCGCCGACGACGACGTCGTGCTCGCGCGGTACGACGTACAGGGGTCGCTCGTCGGCGGACGTCTCCGAGACGAGCAGCCACTCCTCGACACCGGTCTGCCCGACCCGCACGACCTGGCCGCGCACCGGGTGCAACGAGGAGTCACCGGCCAGCGCGCGCGACGCCAGTCCGGTCGCGTTGACAACGACACCCGAGGTCGGCAAGGCGGCCAGCCGCTGGCGCGTGACCGTGCCACCCCCTTGCTCGAGCCGCCCGACGAGGTAGCCCAGGTAGGTGTCCATCTCGGCGACCGGCAGCCGCAGCCGCCAACCCCGCGGATAACCGGGCCGTGGGTCGGCGACGGTCGTGAGTGCCGGGACGGCGGGCCGCCACCAGGGCTCGGCCGGAGCGTCCGCTGCCAGCAGCTCGACCCCGTCGCGCACGCGTACGCCGGACGCCGGCGCGGCTCCCGCCAGCTCGCTCAGGACGTCGTAGGTCCGGGCCGACCAGGCGGTCACCCGGTCCTGGGGGAGCGCGCGGTAGGGGTACCAGAGGGCGGCGGCGACCGCCGAGGTCGTCTCCGGCGGCAGGTCGCGAGCCAGCACGTGGGTCTCGTGCCCGGCCTCGGCAAGCCGCACGGCGCAGGTCAGCCCGACCACCCCGGCCCCGACGACGATCACCCGCACGGCGCCAGCCTGCCATGAACCGGGCGCAGGAGTCTTTACCAAGAAATCTTGGCAAAGAAGTCTTGGTATGGCACTCTCGGGGCATGAACCACCAGACCGACGGCCCCAGGACAGGGGTATCGCCCGGCGGCCGGACCCTCGACGTCGCGGACCCGATCCGGCTGCGCGCCCTGGCCCACCCGCTGCGGCTGCGGCTGCTCCGGCTCCTCCGGGAGCACCAGCCGGCCACCGGCGCGCAGCTGGCGGAGCTCACCGGCGAGTCGACCGCGAGCATCAGCTATCACCTGGCCACGCTGGCCAAGCACGGATTCGTCGAGCATGACCCTGGCCCCGCGCCGACCCGGCGGCACAAGCCGTGGCGCACGACCTACCAGTCGCTGCGCATCGTCTCCGAGCACACCGAGGGTCCGCCGATCGAGAGCCCCGAGGGCGTGATCCTGACCTCGATGCTCGACGAGTCGCGGCGCCAGCAGGACGACTACGTCCACGGCCGCTCCGACCTGCCGCCGCAGCTGCGCGACGTCGGGACGTTCGAGATGACCGACCTGACGCTGACCGTCGAGGAGCTCGAGGAACTCAGCGAGGCAGTGCAGCAAGCCATCGGACGGTTCCGCAAGACCGGATCGTCGGCCGACCGGGCGCGGTTCGCCGTCTCCTTCGTCGCGATCCCCGTCGCCGTACCGACCGATGCCCGACCGAACGACGAGGAGGCACCGCGGTGAGCCCGCTGTCCGGACCGCTGCGCAACCGCGACGTCCGCCTGCTCGTCACCGGCTCCACCGTCTCGCTGGTGGGCGACGGGATCTACGGCGTCGCGATGGCGGTGGCGGTGCTGCATGCCAGCGACGGCCGCGCGACAGCGCTGGCGGCGATGGCGGTCACGAACCTGGTGCCCCGCGTCATCTTCGGGCTGTACGGCGGTGTGCTGGCCGACCGGATCAGCCGACGGGCGATCCTCGCGACCTGCGACCTGGTCCGGCTCGTCATCGTCGCGGCGCTCGGTCTGCTGCTGCTCGCGGGCGATCCGCCGCTGTGGGCGCTGATCCTGCTCGTGGCGCCCCTCGGGGCGGCGTCGGGTGCAGCGAACCCGGCGTTCAGCGCGATCCTGCCCGACCTGGTTCGCGAGGACCAGCTCGTCGCCGCGAACGGACTGATGGGCAGCGTCTCGCCGCTGGCCGCGATGGTGGTCGGCCCCGTGCTGGGCGGCGTGCTGGCCGCCGTGAACACCGGCGCTGCGCTGCTCGTCGACGCGGCGACCTTTGGCGTCTCGGCGGTCTGCGTGCTGCTGCTGCGGCCCCGGGTCACGCACGCGCCGGACGCGGTCCGGCCGTTGCCGTGGGCGCACTTCCGCGAGGGCGTCTCGTTCGTCCGGCGTACGCCGTGGCTGGCCGTCAACCTGCTGTGCGGCCTTGTCATCACCTTCGCCGTGTCCGGAACCATGCAGATGCTGCCCGTGCTCGTCACCCGCGCCTACCACGCTCCGACGGCGAGCTTCGGCTACCTCATCGCCGTCGGCGGCGTGGCCGCGACGATCGCGGCGGTGGTCGTCGGGTCGCGCCGCCCCCCACGCCGGCCGCTGGCCGCGTCGTACACGACGTACGCGCTGGGGCTCGGTGCCGTGGCCGGGCTGGGGCTCGCGCCGGACCCCTTCGTCGGCGCCGGCTTCATGGTCGTGTTCTTCGTGGGGGCGACGGCCGGCAACCTGTTCCAGGACAGCGTCCTGGGCTCCCGGGTGCCCCGCGAGCTCCGCGGCCGGGTGTCTTCGCTCGACTGGGTGGCGGCGACGGCGGCCGCCCCGCTGTCGGTGGTCGTCGCAGCGCTTGCCGCCGACCATATCGGCATCCGGACGACCTATGTCGCCGCCGGGCTGGCGGCCGCCGTCTGCTCCGTGGGCGGTCTGCTCCTCCTGCTGCGCTCCGGCGAACCGACCGGGGAGGCGCCCGTGCCCGCCGACGAGCCGGTAGCCGTCTGACTGGCGGTAGGTGTCTGACCGGCGGCCGGGGGCACGCGACGCCGTCAGAACAGGCGGGCGGCCACGTCGTCCAAGCCGCGCAGGGCGTCGTAGTCGAGCACCACGCAGTCGATCCCGCGATCGGTGGCGAGCACTCGCGCCTGCGGCTTGATCTCCTGGGCAGCGAACACCCCACGGACCGGCGTGAGCAACGGGTCGCGGTCGAGCAGGTCGACGTAGCGGGTGAGCTGCTCGACCCCGTCGATCTCGCCTCGTCGCTTGATCTCGATCGCCACGGTCGCACCACGGGGGTCGCGAGCAAGGATGTCGACCGGCCCGATGGGAGTGGGGTACTCGCGGCGCACCAGGCGCCAGCCTTCCCCGAGCGTCTGGATCTGCTCGGCGAGCAGCGCCTGCAGGTGCGCCTCCACGCCGTCCTTGACCAGACCCGGGTCAACGCCGAGCTCGTGCGACGAGTCGTGCAGCACCTCCTCGACGGAGATGACGAGTCGCTCGCCGGCCTTGTTCGTCACCGTCCAGGTACCGGCGTCCGCACCCGTGCCCTCCCGCAGGGTGCACGGCGGGCTCATCCAGTTCAGCGGCTTGTAGGCCCGGTCGTCGGCGTGCACCGAGACCGACCCGTCGGCCTTCACCAGGATCAGCCGGGTCGCGCTGGGGAGGTGGGCGGTGAGGCGGCCGACGTAGTCGACGGTGCACCGCGCGATGACCAGCCGCACGAGCGCCGAGGCTAGTGCAGCCGACGCCACCTCCCCAGCGCCGGGACTGCCCCTACGCCTGAACAGGCGCCGGCGATACCGAGGACAGGACCCGGCGCAGGCTGCCGTCGACGTACATCGTCCAGCCGGTCGAGCAGGCCTCGAAGCACTCGACCTCGGGCACCAGACCGTGGTGCGTGAAGCGCACCTCGCTGCCGCCGTCGTGCCGTGCGATCTCGAAGACGATCTCGGTGCCGGTCCACTCCGCCCGGTCGCGGGCGAACGAGAGGTCGGCCTCGACGACGCGCCAGGCGACGCGCCGGCCGGGGACGAGCTCGGTGATCCGCTGGGTGCTGCGGTGCACATCGGCGTACCGGTAGGTGAACTCGGCGCCGACGCGATCGGTGTCTCCCTCGATGTCGCCCGTCCACCAGGCGCGGACGTCGTTGATGGTCGCGTACGTCTCCTCCGGCGTGCGGTCGACGGTGAAGGTCGTGGTGAAGCTCTGGTCGGTCATGGCGGTCTCCTGTGGATGGGATGAGATCGGGGAACGGCGTCAGGACGCCGAGCCGTCGAGGAAGGTGGACAAACGGTCGAGCGAGTCGTCCCAGCCGGCCGCGAGCGCGGCGAGGAAGGACTGGGCGACCTTGATCGGCTCCGAGCGGTGCCGGTAGAGCACCCGTCGCCCGGCGCCGGCGTCGCTGGACACGAGACCCGCGTCGGCGAGCAGCGCGAGGTGCTTCGCGATGCCCTGCCGGGTGATCGACAACCGGCCGGACAGGTCGGTCGCCGTGCTGGGTCCGTGCTCGGCCAGCGAGGCGAGGATCGCCCGGCGATTGGGGTCGGCCAGCGCCGCGAAGACGCCGGCCGACACCTCCTCGGGATCAGACGGCATCGAGGTACGCCACGAGCTCGCCGAGCTCCGCGCGCCAGCCCTCGGTGTTGCCCTGGTAGCTCGACTCCAGCCACTCGTCCGGCAGCTGGGCGAAGCCGCTCTCGGTGACGGTGAGCCGGGTGCCGCTCGCGGTCGGCTCGAGGGCGAACTCGACGTACGTCCGGCGCGGGTCACCCTCGGGGGCACCGTTGATGCCCCAGCAGTAGGCAAAGACCGACATCGGGTCCACGACCTTGATGGCGAGCGTCTGCTCGCCGTCGAACTGCTCCCAGCGCATCCGGACGTCGTGGCCGGGAGCGACCTCGCCCTCGGCCTTGTTTCCGAACCAGCCGGTGAGGCCTTCCAGGGTGGACAGCGCGCCCCAGACCTTCGCCTGCGGGTGGGCCAGCTCGAGCGTGCGGGTGATGGTGTTGGGGATGGGCATGGTGTGCTCCTGCGGTCGCAACTGATTGGTTGCGTTGACCGTATGGCAACCGAACGGTTGCGTCAAGGCGTGGTGCGCGCCCGTCCCCCCGGCATCAAGATCCACAGGGGATCCGCTGGAGAAACTGCCAAGGATCTCCTGTGGATCATGCACGGATCCGCTGTGGATCACCCGCGTGTCGTCGGAGCCGCTCAGACGGCCGCCACCCCGGACCCGCACCTACCCGGCCACCGCAAACGTTCAGCGCGAGGACTCGGGCGCTCCCGCGGGGGTGGGTCCGCCGTGCTCGCCGCTGTCGGCGACGAGGTCCAGCACGTCGAGCAGCCGGAGCAGCCGCAGCACGGCGCGCCGGCAGCGCTGCAGCTCGACGGAGCCGCCGCGCTTGACGAGCATCGCGCGGGCCATCAACAGCGGGGACATGCCGGACGCGTCGGCGAAGACGACCCCGCTCATGTCGATGACGAGCCGCTGGCAGAGCGGCCTCCGGCGGCCCGCCAGCGCCTGGTCGACGACCGTCTGCAGGAGGGGCGAGCTGGTGATGTCGAGGTCGCCGTCCAGGCGGACCCGCACGGTGGGCCCGTCCGGGCGCACGTCGACGGCCAACGTGGACTGGGTGCTGCGCACGCGAGGCCCCCGTTCGCCAGGCAACGACGGCCGCCCCGTCGGGCCGTCTCCTCGCGTCTGTCTACCCCATCCGACCCCCGCCACGCCCGAGCGTGAGCACCTGGGAGGATCCCTGCGTGGCACGTGACTTCCGAACGGTCGGCGTGGTCGGGCTCGGCACCATGGGCGCCGGCATCGTGGAGGTCTTCGCCCGCGAGGGGCTCACGGTCGTCGGCGTCGAGCCCACCGAGGACGCCCTGGAACGCGGTCGTGGCCACCTGACCCACTCCACCGACCGAGCGGTACGCCGGGGCAAGCTGGGCGACGCCGACCGCGACGCGCTGATCGGCCGGGTCCGGTTCACCACCTCGATGGAGGACCTGGCCGACGTCGACCTGATGATCGAAGCCGTCCCCGAGCGGCTGGACCTCAAGCAGGAGATCTTCGCCGCCGCGGACAAGATCTGCCGGGCGGACGCGGTGCTGGCCACCAACACCTCGTCGCTGTCGGTCACCGAGATCTCGGTGGCCACGACCCGGCCGCACGCAGTCATCGGGATGCACTTCTTCAACCCAGCTCCGGTGCTGAAGCTCGTCGAGGTCGTGCGGACCGTCGTCACCGAGCAGGGCGTGGTCGACGACGTCACCGAGCTGGCCCGGCGGATCGGCAAGACGCCGGTCGTCATCGGTGACAAGGCCGGCTTCATCGCCAACTCCCTGCTCTTCGGTTACCTCAACCACGCGGTCTCGATGCTCGAGTCGCACTACGCGACCCGGGAGGACATCGACGCCGCGATGCGACTCGGCTGCGGCTACCCGATGGGGCCCCTGGCGCTGCTCGACCTCATCGGTCTCGACACGGCCTACGAGATCCTCGACACGATGTACCGGCAGTCCCGTGACCGGCTGCACGCCCCGGCGCCGATCATCAAGCAGATGGTCACGGCCGGCCAGCGCGGTCGCAAGACGGGTCGCGGCTTCTACACCTACGAAGGCCCGGACTCGCCGAAGGTGGTCGACGACGCGGGAACCCCGGCCGCCGGTGCCGAGCACGCCGCGGTCCGCGACGTGGAGCGCATCGGGGTCGTCGGCTCCGGCACCATGGCGACCGGCATCGTCGAGGTGCTCGCCAAGGCGGGGTACGACGTCCGCTATGTGGCCCGCGGCGAGGAGAAGGTCACCCGCGTACGGGCCGCGATCGAGCGGTCGCTCGACAAGGCGGTGCTGCGCGGGAAGCTCGAACAGGCCGACCGCGACGCGGCGCTGGCCCGCGTCCACGGCTCGGCCCGCCTGGATGACCTGGCCGACCGCGACCTCGTGCTCGAGGCGGTGGTCGAGGAGCTCTCGGTCAAGCAGGCCTTGTTCGCGACCCTCGACGAGATCTGCCGTCCGGGCACCGTGCTCGCGACCACGACCTCGTCGCTTCCGGTGATCGACCTCGCCGCGGCGACCTCGCGCCCGGCCGACGTCGTTGGCCTGCACTTCTTCAACCCCGCGCCGGTGATGGCGCTCGTCGAGGTCGTCAGCACCGTCTCGACCGCGGAGGACGTCGTGGCCACGGCACGCGCCGTGTGCGAACGGGCCGGCAAGCACGCGGTGGAGTGCGGCGACCGGGCCGGGTTCATCGTCAATGCGCTGCTGTTCCCCTACCTCAACGACGCGGTCAAGATGCTGCAGGCCCACTACGCGACCGTCGAGGACATCGACGCCGCGATGATCGTCGGTTGCGGTTACCCGTTGGGTCCGTTCGACCTGCTCGACGTCGTGGGCCTCGACGTCGCGCTGGCGATCCAGCGCACGCTGTACCTCGAGTTCCGGGAGCCCGGTTTCGCGCCGGCCCCGCTGCTCGACCAGCTGGTGACCGCCGGATACCTCGGGCGCAAGTCGGGTCGCGGCTTCCGCGACTACACCTGATGACACCACTGACCACTCCGCTGATAGGGCGAACCGACCGGTGACCGACCCGCACGTGTTCGAGGGCGAGCAGATCCGCGCCGCCACCGTGCTGCCCGCGGACCGGCGTCCCGTCGAGCTGCACACCGCCGACGGGCTGCGGCTCGTCGGCGAGCTCGCCCTCCCCGTCGGCCGCGCGCCGGTCGCCACGCTGGTGACGCTGCACCCGCTTCCGACGCACGGCGGCTTCATGGACAGCCACGTCCTGCGCAAGGCGTCCTACCGGCTGCCCGCGCTGGCCGGCGTCGCCGTGCTGCGCTTCAACACCCGCGGCACCACGTCACCGGCGGGGACCAGTGAGGGCGCGTTCGACGACGCCGTGGGGGAGCGCTTCGACGTCGCGGCCGCCATCGAGTACGCCGAGTTCCACGAGGACCCTCCGCTGCCGCATCGCTGGCTGCTCGGCTGGTCGTTCGGCACCGACCTGGCACTTCGCTACGGGCTCGACCCTGCCATCGAGGGCGCGATCCTGCTGTCGCCGCCATTGCGCTACGCGACCGACGCCGACCTCGACGCCTGGGCCGCATCCGGCAAACCGGTGGTCGCGATCGTGCCGGAGCTGGACGACTACCTGCGCCCCCCCGAGGCGCGCGAGCAGTTCGCGCGCATCCCGCAGGCCGAGGTGATCGGCGTCGACGGAGCCAAGCACCTGTGGATCGGAGAGCCGTCGGTACGCCGGGTGCTCGACGAGATCGTCGCGCGGGTCGCGCCCTCGGCGTCCCCGCTGCCGACGACCGTCCCGTCGGGCTGAGCCCCTAGACGCGGTCCATCCGCGGGATCGCGACCTGCCGCACCACCAGCAGGATCGCGGCCGCGATCGGGATGGCGAGCAGTGCGCCCACCACTCCCAGCAGGGCGCCGCCCAGCAGCACCGCGACGACCGTCACGGGAGCCGGGACGTCGACCGCACGGCGCATCACCCGCGGGTAGATGACGTAGTTCTCGAACTGCTGGTAGGCGACGTAGAACACGATGCAGGCCAGGCCGACCCCCGTCGACTGGGTGAAACCCAGCAGGGTCACGACGACGGCCGCGATGGTGGCTCCCACCAGCGGGATGAGGTCGAAGATGGCGACGAACACGGCCAGGGCGAGGGCGAACGGCATCCCTACAGCCAGGAGGAACAGGTAGGACGTCGCGCCGGCGATGAACGCGACCAGCAGGGCACCGCTGATGAACCCGCCGATCCGGTTGATGACCTCGTCGCTGAGCAGCGCGACGCGTTCCCGCCGGGTCGCGGGCACCAGGCGGTAGGCCTGGCGCTTCATGCTGGGCAGTGCCGCCAGGAAGTAGAGCGTCATGATGAGCAGCGAGAAGGCACCGAACACCGCGCTGAGGACGACGCGTCCCACGCCCACGATCCCGCCGAACGCTCTGCTGCCGAGGTCCCCGGACTGCACGTAGGCCTGGATCTTGGCGATGAAGTGGTAGTCGTTGTCGAAGTTGCGGATGGTCCGGTTGTGCCGCAGGTCGTCCAGGTACTGCGGCGACTGGTGGATGAAGTCTTGGCTCTGCTGGATGACCGGTGGCAGGACGGCGTACCCGAAGCCGACGAAGGCACCGATGACCACGAAGAACACGATGGCGATGGCGAAGCCGCGTCTGATGCCGCGGGCGATCATCCACTCCACGGTGGGGCTCAGCCCGATCGCGAGGAACAGCGCGACCACGATGAGGATGATCACGCTGCGGGCCTGGACCACGGCCTGAACGAGGAAGTACGCGACGAAGACCCCGAGCGCGCCCAGGAAGCCGATCATGAACGGCGAGTCGCGCCGGATCGGTCGGCCGAGCCGGCCGAACTCCGGGTCCTCGGAGTCCGAGCGGACCTCTCGCTCCAGCGCCTCGGTCTCGGTCTCGGCGTGCTCGGCCCCGACCTCGGCGTGCTCGGCCCCCGCCTCGGCGCGCTCGGCCCCCGCCTCCGCGCGCTCGGCCCCCGCCTCCGCGCGTTCGGCCCGGTCCGCGGCGTCCTCGGCCGGCCCCCCCGGCGCGGTCACCCCTAGCGCTTGGCCGGGGAGGGCTTCTCCGGCGTGACCTGGGCGCCGCCCTGGGCCGAACCCTGACCGGCACCCTGACCGGCACCCTGACCGGCACCCTGACCGGCACCCTGGGTCGGGCCCGGGCCCGGGGCCGAGCCCTGACCGGCAGGCTGCGCGCCCTTGGCCTCGGGCACCTCGACGTTCGAGGGGGTCGACGGCGTGGTCGTGGCAGGAGTCGTCTGCTGGGGACCACCAGCGACCTTCGCCGCCGGCGCGGCGGCCGGCTTGTCCGCGGCCGGCTTGCCGTCACCCTTCTCACCCTTCGCATCCGCGGACTGCTCCGTCGGTGCGGTGTCGCCGATGGGGTCCGGCAGCGATGCGCCGGTGAGGGTGGCGAGCATCTGGCGGACGTTGGTGAGCTGGGCGTTGATGCTGTCGCGGCGCTGGGTCGCCGCGGACAGCTCGCGCTCGGACTCGCCCCGGATCCGCTGGGCGGTGGCCTTGGCCTCGGTCAGGATCTCCTCGGCCCGGTGGGTGGCCTCCTCGATCATCCGCGTCGACTTGCGTTCGGCGTCGGCGCGCAGCTTCTCCGCCTCGAGTCGCATCTGCTCGGACCGCGAGGTGACCGCACCGAGCTGCTGCTCGTTGGCCTTCATCTGCTCGTTGTAGTCGCGCTCGCTCTGCTCGCGGCGGTGCGCGAGGGTCGTCTCGAAGTCTGCGGCGGCCTGGGCGGCCTTGGCCCGGTTGTTCTCGAAGAGCGCCTCGGCCTCCTCGCGGCGCGCCTTGGCGTCCCGCTCGGAGTCGTCGCGCACCGTGTCGGCCTGCCGCTTGGCCTCCTGCACGACGCGAGCTGCTTCGGTGTCGGCGTCGCGGCGTCGCTCCTCGGCGTACCGCTCGGACTCCTTGCGGATCCGGTCGGCGTCCTGCTCGGTGAGTGCCCGGTGCTGGGCCGCCTCCTCCGCGGCGGTGGCGCGCACCTGGTCGGCCTCCTCACCGGCGAGGCCGAGGATCTGCTCGATCCGCGCGCCAAGTCCCGCGAACGGTGCGCCCTTGTCGGCGGGCTGCCCGCCCTCGGTGGCCGATGCCGTCGTGCGCTCGGCCTCGTCGGCCCGGCGCCGGTGGTTCTCGATCTCGCGCTGCAGGGCCGCGACGTGGCGGTCCACCTGCGACGGCTCGTAGCCGCGGCGGACGACCTCGAAGGACGGGGAGGGGGCGTTGGTCATGGATCAGGTCCTGTCGTCGACTTGCGGAGGGGGGTGGTTCAACCGGTCATCTTGGCACGTCTGCGTCCGAGGTCGAAGCGGCCGGTCGGGGGCTTGAACCAGCCGGTACGCCGCCGACGGACAAGGCCTCGATCACGCCCGAGAGCCGGCCGAGCTCCTCAGCGATCTCGTCCCGGCGAGTGGCCAACGCTGCCACCTCGGCACGTGCCTCGTCCAGTGCGCGGCGCGCCTGGGCGCGCAGCTGCTCCGCCTCGGTCTGGGCCTCGCCGACGAGGCGCACCGCCTCCGCGCGCGCGTCCCGGCGCGCCTCCTCGGCGTCGCGCTGCGCAGCGGCGGTCTGCTCAGCGACCCGCTCCCGCAGTGCCCTGGCGTTGGCCTCCGCCTCCGCCTCGCGCCGGGCGGCGCGGCTCTCGATCTCGGCGACCTGGCCGGCGGCCTCTTCGATGCTGCGCGAAGAGCGGTGGCTGGCGTCGGTGAGCCGGCGCTCGGCCTCCGCCTGGGCGGCGGCGAGGGTCTGCTCGGCTTCGGACTCGAGGGTCTGGGCGCGGGCCTGTGCCTCGTCCAGCCGCTGGTCGGCCTTCTGACGGCTGCGCGCGGCGTGCTCCTCGGCCTGGCCCCGCAGGTCGCCGACGACCCGGGCGCCCTCGGCGTGTGCGTCGGCCCGGATCCGGTCGGCGTCGCTCCCCGCCGCGGAGAGGACCTCGTCGACCGTGCGCTTGGCCCAGGCGGTCTGCTCGGCTGCCTCGGCCAGCAGCGCATCGGCCTCCGCCCGAGCCGCGGAGCGGTGCCGTTCGGCCTCCTCGTCACCGGCCCGGGCAAGCTCGGCGGACTCGGTGCGGGCCCGGTCCACGTCGGCCTGCAGCGAGGCGCGCGTCGCAGCGGCCTGCTCGCGGGCCTCCGTCAGCACCGTCTCGGACTCCTGGTGCGCGTTCGCCGCCAGGGTCTCGATCTCGGCCTGCACGGTGTCCAGCCGGCGGACCGCGTCGTCCTCGGCCTCGCGGCGGCGGCGGGCCGCGTCCTCGCGGGCCTCCGAGATGATGCCCTCGGCCTCGTGGTGGGCCTTCTCGCGGTGCGCGTGGGCCTGGCTGCGGGTCGACTCGGCGTCCGCCTCGGCCACGTCGCGCAGGGTCGCGGACTCCGCCTGGGCACGTGCGACCAGGTCGTCGGCGCTGGCCGAGGCCGAGGTCACGACCAGGGCCGCCTGGTCGGCCGCGTCCGCCAGCATCTGATGGGCCTCGTCGGCGGCTGCGTGGCGCTGCCGCTCGGACTCCGTCAAGGACTCCTCGAGGCGGCGGGCCGCTTCCTCGAGCGCGTCGGCCCGTCGGCGTACCGCTTCCTCCTCGAGGCGGCTGGCGGCCTCGTACTTGCCAGCGATCTCGCCGTGCATCCGCTCGGCCTCGCGGCGCAGCCCTGCGGCGGTCTCCCGCTCGGCGGCGACCTCGCGCTCGGTCTGCTCGCGCAGTCGGTCGGCCTGGGCCTGGGCGGCGTACAGGAGACGTCCCGCGCGTTCGGCGATGTTGGCGCCGCCCTCGTTCGCGGAATCGCCCGCCCCCGATGCGGACTCGTGCTCCATGGCCCGCCATGGTGTCAGACCCGGCTGCCGGCTGTCAGATCGCGGGGGCGTCGTGGCGGTGGTGTCGGCGTCAGACGTTGCGGAACCGGTTGATCGAGCTCTCGTGCCGGGCCCGCAGCTCGGGGTCGCGCACGCCGAGGCCCTCCTCGGGGGCGAGGCACAGGACGCCGACCTTCCCCTGGTGGCGGTTGCTGTGGACGTCGTGCGCTGCCTGGCCGGTCTGCTCGAGCGGGTAGGTCCGGGACAGGGTCGGGTGGATCTTGGCGCGGGACATCAACCGGTTGGCCTCCCACGCCTCGCGGTAGTTCGCGAAGTGCGACCCGATGATCCGCTTGAGGTTCATCCACAGGTAGCGGTTGTCGTACTCGTGCAGGAAGCCGGTGGTCGACGCGCAGGTCACGATCGTGCCGCCCTTACGGGCGACGAAGACGCTCGCGCCGAAGGTCTCGCGCCCGGGGTGCTCGAAGACGATGTCGACGTCGTCGCCGCCGGTGAGATCACGGATCTTCTTGCCCAGCCGCATCCATTCCTTCGGGTCCTGCCTTTCGGGGGCGCCCTCGTCCTTCCAGAACCGGTAGTCCTCCGCGCTGCGGTCGATGATCAGCTCCGCGCCCATGCTGCGGACGAGCGCGGCCTTGTCCTCGCTGGACACCACGCAGACCGGTGTCGCGCCGCCACCGAGGGCGTACTGCGTGGCATAGGAGCCCAGGCCGCCGCTGGCACCCCAGATCAGCACGATGTCGCCCTGCTTCATCCCGGCGCCGTTGCGCGAGACCAGTTGGCGGTACGCCGTCGAGCTGACCAGTCCGGGGCTCGCTGCTTCCTCCCACGTCAGGTGCGCGGGCTTGGGCATCAGCTGGTTGGACTTGACCAGCGCCAGCTCGGCCAGCCCGCCGAAGTTCGTCTCGAAGCCCCAGATCCGCTGCTCCGGGTCGAGCATCGTGTCGTTGTGCCCGTCGGGGCTCTCCAGCTCGACGGAGAGGCAGTGCGCGACGACCTCGTCACCGGGCTTCCAGGCATGCACCCCCGGCCCCGTTCGCAGCACCACACCGGAGAGGTCCGAGCCGACCACGTGGTAGGGCAGGTCGTGGCGCTTGGACAGCGGTGACAGCCGGCCGTAGCGCTCCAGGAAGGTGAACGTCGAGACCGGCTCGAAGATCGACGTCCACACGGTGTTGTAGTTGATAGCGCTGGCCATCACGGCGACCAGGGCCTCGCCCGGCCCGAGCTCCGGGGTGGCCACCTCGTCCAGGTGCAGCGACTCGCGCGGGTCCTTGTCCCGGCTCGGCCGGTCCTCGAACATGCCGACCTCGTCCCTGTGGACCGTCACCCCGCGGTAGTGCTCGGGGACCGGCAGCGCGGCCACGTCCTCGGCAGGAGCATCGGCGAGGATCGCCTCGAGGATGTCCTTCACGGCTGCCTCCGCTGGCTCGGGGAAGTACGTCGGGCCGGTCCGGCCGCAATGCTACTGGCGAGTAACCTCGGCCGGTACGCCGGGTCAGCACACCCCTCGGGCCCCGGGTCAGCCGGCCGCGGCCTCGACGAGCTCGACCAGGACACCCATCGCATCCTTGGGGTGCACGAAGTTGACTCGGGACCCCGCCGTCCCCCGGCGCGGCTCGTCGTAGAGGAGCCGGACCCCGCGCGAACGCAGGTCCGCACTGACCGCGTCGATGTCGTCGACGCCATAGGCAACCTGCTGGACGCCAGGCCCCGACCGGTCGAGGAACCTCGCGATGGGTGACTCCGCCGACAGCGGGGCGAGCAGCTGGATGCATGAGCCGGAGCCGCCGACGTCGAGCATCGCCTCGCGCACGCCCTGCTCCTCGTTGACCTCCTCGTGCACGACGTGCACGTCGAACGTGCGGGCGTAGAACGCGATCGCCTCGTCGAGGTCGGGGACGGCCAGGCCGACGTGGTCGATGCGGGTGAGCATGCGGCTATCGTGGCAGGGCTCGTCAGGGGCTCGCCCGTCGCGTCGTAGGAGGTTGTGGTCATGGCCGGATCGACCGGTTCCGTCATCGTCGCCGGAGCCCGGACCCCGATGGGACGACTGCTCGGCTCGCTGAAGGACTTCTCCGGTGCCGACCTCGGCGGTGTCGCAATCAAGGGCGCCCTCGAGAAGGCCGGCGTGACGCCGGAGCAGGTCGAGTACGTGATCATGGGTCAGGTCCTGCAGGCCGGCGCCGGCCAGATCCCGGCCCGCCAGGCGGCGGTCAAGGCGGGCATCCCGATGACGGTCCCGGCGCTGACGATCAACAAGGTCTGCCTCTCGGGGCTGGACGCCATCGCGCTGGCCGACCAGCTGATCCGGGCGGGAGAGTTCGAGATCGTCGTGGCGGGCGGCATGGAGTCCATGACCCAGGCGCCGCATTTCCTGCCGAAGTCACGCGAGGGCGTGAAGTTCGGCGACGTGACGCTCGTCGACTCGATGTCGTACGACGGGCTGTGGGACGTCTTCACGACCCAGGCCATGGGCGCGCTGACCGAGGCCTGCAACGCCGAGCTGGGGATCGCCCGCGAGGCGCAGGACGAGTTCTCGGCCCGGTCCCACCAGCGGGCGGCCGCGGCCTGGAAGAACGGCTTGTTCGACGACGAGGTCGTGCCGGTGGACATCCCGCAGCGACGTTCGACATCTGGTGGGGCAGACCCGGTCTCCTTCAAGGAGGACGAGGGCATCCGCGCCGACACGACCGCCGAGAGCCTCGGCAAGCTGCGCCCGGCGTTCAGCAAGGACGGCACCATCACGGCGGGCTCGTCCTCGCAGATCTCCGACGGTGCGGCGGCGGTCGTCGTCATGAGCCGGGCCAGGGCCGAGGAGCTCGGCCTGAGCTGGCTCGCCGAGATCGGCGCCCACGGCGTCGTGGCCGGCCCCGACTCGACGCTGCAGGCCCAGCCGTCGGCAGCGATCGCGAGGGCGTGCGCCAGGGAGGGCATCGCCGTCGGCGACCTCGATCTGGTGGAGATCAACGAGGCCTTCGCGAGTGTCGGCATCGCCTCGGTGCGGGACCTCGGCATCGACGAGGAGATCGTCAACGTCAACGGGGGCGCCATCGCGCTCGGCCACCCGATCGGCATGTCGGGGGCCCGGATTGCCCTGCACCTGGCTCTTGAGCTGCGGCGCCGGGGGGGTGGCGTGGGTGCGGCCGCGCTGTGCGGGGGCGGTGGGCAGGGTGACGCCCTCGTCCTGCGCGTCCCGGCGTCCTGAGCGCGCAGCCTGACGCTGCGATGACTCCGGCGCCGGACGTCGGCGCGCTGGTGGCGGGCGCCCGGGACGGCGACGCCCGCTCGGTTGCCCGGCTGATCTCCCTCGTCGAGGACGCCTCCCCCCTGCTGCCCGAGGCCATGGCGGCCCTCGCACCGTACGGCGGCCGGGGATCCGTCGTCGGGCTCACCGGGGCACCGGGCGTCGGGAAGTCCACGACCACCAGCGCGCTGGTGTCGGCGTACCGGAAGGCTGGCAGGCGGGTCGGCGTGCTGGCGGTCGACCCGTCGTCGCCGTTCTCCGGAGGTGCCCTGCTCGGGGACCGGATCCGCATGCAGGACCACGCTCTCGACCCAGGCGTGTACATCCGGTCGATGGCCAGCCGCGGACACCTGGGCGGCCTGGCCTGGGCCACTCCGCAGGCGCTGCGCGTGCTGGACGCCGCCGGGTGCGATGTCGTCCTGGTGGAGACCGTCGGGGTGGGCCAGTCCGAGGTCGAGGTGGCGCGCACGGCCGACACCACCGTGGTGCTGCTCGCTCCCGGGATGGGCGATGCCATCCAGGCTGCCAAGGCGGGGATCCTCGAGGTGGGCGACATCTATGTGGTCAACAAGGCTGACCGGGACGGCGCCGACGCCACCGTCCGCGAGCTGCGCCACATGCTCACCCTCGGCGAGCGCCGTCAGCCGGGGGACTGGCGGCCCCCGGTCGTCCGCACGGTCGCCTCTCGCGGCGACGGCGTCGCCGAGCTGCTCGGGGAGCTCAACCGGCACCGCAGCTGGCTCGAGGAGACCGGTGCGCTGCATGAGCGCCGCCTGCACCGGGCAGCGGACGAGGTTGAGACGATCGCCCTCACCGCGCTGCGTGAACGGGTCGGTGACCTGCGGGCCAGCGGCGGCGAGAACGGCCTGGACGCTCTCGCCGCCGACGTCGTTGCCGGACGCACCGATCCCTACACCGCGGCGGACCGCCTGCTGGCAGGCATCACCGGAGGCTGACCCCGGTCAGTGCTGGGTCGAGGTATCGGTCGGTGTGGGACTCGTGGCGGACGGCAAGGGAGTAAGGGTCTCCGACGGCGTCGGCTGCGGGCTGGGCGACTCCGTGGGGGTCGGGATGCCAGAACAGGGGAAGGTCACGTCCTGGTTCACGATCCCCACCAGCGTTGGCACCGGGGTGTGGTGGCCACGGGCTCCCAGCACCGTCCGGCGGGCCGGCAACCCGGAGACACGGAACTGGTCGCCCTCCGTGAGACCAGACAGCCGGACCGCGGCTGCGCGGTTTCCGTCGAGCCAGACCCACAGCGGGAACTGCTCCGTCGCGCAGTCGAACTCGGTGCGCACGTTGCCCTGGACCGTGACTCCCGGTTCGACGCTCGTCACCGTGGGAGCTGCCTTGCGGCTGCAGACCGGGTCGGAGACGAAGGTCGCGGCCCAGTGACCGTCGGCAGTCCGGCCGAGCGGGACATTGAGCTGCCAGGGCGTGAGGAGGACCGCGCCGCCGGTGCACGGCACGTCGTAGCTGCCGTTGGCCCCCGTGACGTCCGCCGGACTCGCCGACGGGACGAAGCTCTTGGCTCCGGGGACACTGGTGTAGACGAACATCCCCACCACCGGCGCCCCGGTCGGATCCACGACGCGACCGCGTACCTTCTCCCGCCCGGCCTGCGGGGGGATGGTGACCGGGACGGTCACGGTCGACGGCTGGGGCCGCCTGGTCTTTCCTGAGCTGCTGCGCGTCGGGGACGCCTGGGTACTGGTGGCCTCGTGCGAGGGCGACGGCGTGCTGGGGACTCTGAGGCCGATGTTCTGGGCGACGGTCTCCACCCGCTGCTGCACCCCGCTGACCCCGCCCATGGCCAGACCGCCGAAGATGCCCGCGAGGAAGACTCCGGTCACGCTGCAGACGGCAGTCGCCCGCCGGTACCGGCGGGCCTTCGCTGCACCCATCACCGCGTCGAAGCGGCCGGCGGGCGGAGAGAGGGGTTCGATCGTGCGGCGCGGCTCGTCGGGGCGGCCGGGGGCGGGCGTCATCGGTCGTCCCCCATCCACTCGGCCAACCGGGCTCGGGCGTCGTGGAGCATGCGCTTGATGGTTCCTTCGGGCTTGTGCAGGGCGGCGGCCACGTCGGCCACGCTCATGTCGGCGTAGTAGTGCAGCAGGACGGGAGCGCGCAGGCGCTCGGGGAGCCGCTCCACCAGGTCGCGCAGCCAGGGGTCGGCCGCGGGTGTGGACGTGGGGGCGGTCTCCTCGATGCGGGCCTGCAGGCGCCGGTCCCGCTGCTCGCGCCGCCAGCGGTCCCGGACCAGGTTGTTGGCGGTGACGTAGAGGTAGCCCTTGGGGTCGTGGACCGTGACCCACCGGCTCAGCAGGCGGGTGAACGCCTCCGAGGCGATGTCGTGGGCCGCGTCCCGGTCGCCGACGAGAGCGGCGCACCACCCTGCGAGCTGGCCGTAGTGCTCGTTCCAGAGCGCCCTGGCGGCTTCCTCCCGCGCCCCCGACAAGGTCCCCGCGACCCCTTGGGTACGCGAGGTGGGGGTCGTCACCATGACTGCCACAAACCGAGGACGCCGGTAGCCCGTCCTCGGTTCGCTGTGGAGCCGGCTCTCGCCACGGCTCCCGTGGCGACGGGCCGGTCGCCCGTCTCCATCCGACCGAGAGTAGTGGTCCGCCGGGTACGCTCGGGTCACGACCCGACATGACGGCGCGTCGCCCACCAGGCGGCGACCTGTCACAGCGGGGCCGAGACCGACCAGCGACGGCCCCCACCACCGAGGAGAGCGCCCCGTGGACGCGGATGAGATCCAGCAGGGTCGGGACCGCTGGCAGCAGCGGTACGACGCCGCGGGCACCCGCGACGCCGACTTCAGCACCCTCTCGGGGGCCGAGGTCGAGCCCGTCTACGGCCCGGCCGAGGGCGACTCCGTCGCGGGCTTCGAGCGGATCGGCTGGCCCGGCGAGTTCCCCTACACCCGCGGGCTGTACCCGACCGGTTACCGGGGGCGGACCTGGACCATCCGCCAGTTCGCCGGCTTCGGCAACGCCGAGCAGACCAACGAGCGCTACAAGATGATCCTCGCGGCCGGCGGTGGCGGCCTGTCAGTCGCGTTCGACATGCCAACCCTGATGGGGCGCGACTCCGACGACCCGAAGTCGGTGGGCGAGGTCGGCCACTGCGGCGTCGCGATCGACTCGGCCGTGGACATGGAGGCTTTGTTCTCCGGGATCACTCTCGGCGACGTCACGACCTCGATGACCATCAGCGGTCCGGCCGTGCCGGTGTTCTGCATGTACCTCGTCGCCGCCGAACGCCAGGGCGTGGACATCGGCACGCTCAACGGCACGCTGCAGACGGACATCTTCAAGGAGTACATCGCGCAGAAGGAGTGGCTCTTCCCGCCGGAGCCGCACCTGCGCCTGATCGGCGACCTGATGGAGTACTGCGTCGAGCAGATCCCGGCGTACAAGCCGCTCTCCGTCTCCGGGTACCACATCCGCGAGGCCGGGTCGACGGCCGCGCAGGAGCTCGCCTTCACGCTGGCCGACGGGTTCGGCTACGTCGAGCTCGGCATCTCACGCGGTCTCGATGTCGACGAGTTCGCCCCGGGTCTCTCGTTCTTCTTCGACGCGCACGTGGACTTCTTCGAGGAGATCGCGAAGTTCCGCGCGGCCCGGCGGATCTGGGCGCGGTGGCTGCGCGACGTCTACGGGGCGAAGACCGAGAAGGCGCAGTGGTTGCGGTTCCACACCCAGACCGCCGGCGTCTCGCTGACGGCACAGCAGCCGGACAACAACATCGTCCGTACCGCCGTCGAGGCATTGGCGGCCGTGCTCGGCGGCACCAACTCGCTGCACACCAACGCGTTGGACGAGGTCCTCGCCCTGCCGAGCGAGAAGGCCGCCGAGATCGCGCTGCGCACCCAGCAGGTGATCATGGAGGAGACCGGCGTCGTCAACGTCGCGGACCCGCTGGGCGGTTCGTGGTACGTCGAGGCGCTGACCGACCGGATGGAGGCCGAGGCCGAGGCGGTCTTCGCCCGGATCCGCGAGATGACCCCGGACGGGACGATCACCTCCGGGCTGCTGCGCGGCATCGAGGACGGCTGGTTCATGTCGGAGATCGCCGAGGCGGCCTTCGTCTACCAGACCGCTGTCGAGAAGGGGGACAAGAAGGTCGTCGGTGTCAACGTGCACACCTCGACCGTCGAGGACCCCCTCGAGATCCTGCGCGTCTCCCACGAGGTCGAGCGTGAGCAGAACCGGGTGCTCGGCGAGCGGCGCCGGAGCCGGGACGACGCGGCCGTCGCGGCCGCGATCGCCAGGATGGTCGAGGTGGCCCGGACCAGCGGCAACATGGTCCCGCCGATGATCGACGCGGTCCGGGCCGAGGCCACCCTCGGGGAGATCTGCGGCGCCTTGCGCGACGAGTGGGGCGACTACCGCGAGCCGCCGCGGTTCTGATCCCCGGAACCGGGTCCGGCGGGGGCTCAGTCGACCTGCGAGTAGGCCGGTGAGCCGGCGCCGGACGCGAGCTCGGAGCGCGTCCGGGCGATCTCGGTCTCGATGGTGGCGTTGACCTTCGCGAGGTCGACCCCGGTGTGCTTCGCGATCGCGTAGACCAGCACCTCGGCCCGCAGGTTGGTCTCGAAGTCGAGCTGTGCGCGGATGTCCTCGCGGGCCGACTCGCGGTTCTGGGAGATCATCACGAACGTCGACAGGAAGATCGCCTCGAGGCTGACGACCAGGGTCAGCAGCCCGAAGGGGAAGTCGTCGAACACCAGCGCCGAACCCAGCAGGCCGACGTTGAGCAGGATCCAGACGGCGAACCAGCCGATGTGCAGGTAGACGAAGGACATGCTGCCGGCGAACCTGGTGATCCCGTCCGCCGCGCGATCCTGGGCCGTTCTGGCCCGGCGCAACGCGAGCGTCTCGTGCCGGACCCGCGCCCGGTACGGCGGGTGCGGCGGCTGGCCGGGTGCCGGCTGGGCGGGTTCCTGTGAGGTCATGGCTCCAGTCTCGACCGGCGGGGGCCGCCCCCGTGGCGGCGCCACGCGGTGACCTCGGCGACAATGGCGGGATGACGCAGCACAGCATCAACCCCTACGGTGCGGTCGACCTCTCCGCGCTCGCCCCCCGGTCTGGCACCGCCGACGCGGGCACCCGTGCCGGCGCGCCGTCCGCACCCGGGGGAGTCGTCGTCGAGGTGACCGAGGCCGATTTCCAGGACGTGGTGCTCGAGCAGTCGCTCACGGTCCCGGTCGTCGTCGACTTCTGGGCCGACTGGTGCGGCCCCTGCAAGCAGCTGAGCCCGATCCTCGAGCGGCTCGCGGTCGCGGACGAGGGCCGCTGGCTGCTGGCGAGGATCGACCTGGACGCCAACCCGCGGATCGGTCAAGCCTTCCAGGTGCAGAGCATCCCCGCCGTCTTCGCGGTGGTGAAGGGCCAGCCGGTGCCGCTGTTCCAGGGTGCGCTGCCCGAGGCACAGGTGCGGCAGTACCTCGACGAGTTGCTGCGCGTCGCGGAGGCCAACGGCGTCACCGGCCGGCTGACCGTGGGGGAGGCGCCCGAGGCTGCCCCTGAGGAGCCGGCCGTGGACCGGCGGTACGACGACGCCTACGACGCGATCGAGCGCGGTGACCTCGAGGCAGCCGCGTCGGCGTACCGCTCGCTGCTCGCCGACAACCCCACCGACCCGGACGCGCAGGCCGGGCTCGGCCAGGTCGAGCTGCTGGCGCGCACCCACGGCGTCGACGAGTCGGCGGCTCGCGCGGCCGCGGACGCCGCGCCCGACGACGTCGCCGCGCAGACCAGGGTCGCCGATCTCGACCTGCTCAACGGCAACGCCGATGCCGCCTTCACCCGGCTGCTCGAGCTGGTACGCCGGTCCGCCGGAGCCGACAGGGACGCGGCGCGCACCCACCTGGTCGGTCTGTTCGACCTGGTCGGCAACCAGGACGAGCGGGTCCCGAAGGCACGCACGGCGCTGGCCAACGCCCTGTTCTGACCGTCCCCCAGGGGCGGGTGAGGCGGCTGCGTCGGCGGTCGACCTCAGCACCCCGGACGGACGCGTCAGTACGCGCGCAGACGTGTTGTCGCGTCCGCTGACGTGCTGTACGTGGTCGACTCCCACCGCGCACGGCAGACCGAGGGGCGCAGGCCCCAGAGGTCGCTGTCCGGCAAGGCGCCTTCGGCCAGTCGCGTCCAGCCCAGCCGCTGGTAGAGCCGCGGTGCCGGCCGGTCGGCGGCGTAGGTCGTGAGCAGGGCACGGTCGTGCGGCAGCCCGAGCAGCAGGTGGTCCATGAGTGCGGCGCCGAAGCCGCGGCCCTGGGCAGCCGGGTCGACCGCCAGCTCGACGACCTCGAAGTGGCCGCCGAACCACCCCTGGTCCACGTCTGCGGAGACACCGCTGGCCACCGTGTCGGTCCACCACTGGCCGCGCTCACCGGTGTAGCCGTAGGCGAGGCCCTGCAGGTCCGGCCCCAGCCGCAGGGTGACCATCCGGAAGCCGGCGCGCGAGGCGTGGGTCGGCAGCGACTCGGCCATGAACCGTCGTACGTCGGTCGCGCTCTCCTCGTAGCCCGGCGCGCCGAAAGCCGCCCGGTAGACCCGCTCGACCTCGTCGGCGATGCCCAGTGCGCCCGGCCCATCGAGCACGGACACCATCGGCGGCTCAGCGGTGAGCCGGTAGGTCCAGCCCTCCCGCCACGCGAACGGCGCGACCACGGCCGCCTCGAGCGGGCGCCCGGTGAGCAGGTGGTCCAGGGCGTACCGCGTCGCGGCGTGGCCCACGAGCAGCACGCGGTGGGCGTCCTGGTCCCGGGCGAGCTCGTCGAGCAGGCCGCTCATGCCGGCCACCACGTCGCGGTAGGACTGACCGCCGGGAAACGGTACGTCGACGTGGTCGGGCTTCACCTCGTCGATCCGGCCCACCTGGGCCAGGGTGAGCTCGCCGTAGTCCACCTCACGAAGCCGCATGTCGGTCGATCGCGCCACGTCGGACCCGGCGAAGGCCACGTCTACCGTCTGCACCGCCCGCTGCAGGTCCGAGGACAGCACGAGGTCCAGGCCGTCATCGGCCCGACGCCGGCCCAGCTCCCGCGCCAGCTCCACGCCGCGCGCTGAGAGCTCGCCGGGCGCCCAGCCGGTGGCCCGGC
This sequence comes from Actinomycetes bacterium, assembly GCA_036269735.1. Classification (GTDB taxonomy): domain Bacteria; phylum Actinomycetota; class Actinomycetes; order JACCUZ01; family JACCUZ01; genus DATBDW01. The sequence goes on along the minus strand of DATBDW010000038.1, from coordinate 4,039 downwards.
CGGCCTCGTTGTCGGTCGAGATCGAGTGGGTCTCGTAGACGAGGGCGACGGCCATCGAGCGGCGTCAGGACGGACGGTGCCGCAGCCAGACGGTGCCCAGCGGCGGCACCTGGATGGTCGCCGACGCGGGCTGGCCGTGCCAGCCCTCGGCCGCGGCCTCGACGCCACCGAAGTTGCCGACCCCGCTGCCGACATAGGCGTCGGCGTCGGTGTTGAGCACCTCGTCCCACCTGCCGGCGTAGGGCAGCCCGACCCGGTAGCCCTCGTGCGGCACCGCGGCGAAGTTCGCGATGCAGGCCACGACGTTGCCGCCGTCGCCCCACCGCAGGAACGAGAACGTGTTGTTCCCGGCGTCGTTCGCGTCGATCCAGGCGAACCCGCCCGGGTCGGAGTCACGCGACCAGAGCTCCGGGCTCTCGGCGTACCTGGCGTTGAGATCGTGGACCAGCGTCTGCACGCCGCGATGGTCCGGGTTGTCGGTCAGCCACCAGTCGAGCGACCGCGACTCCGCCCACTCGGACTCCTGGCCGAGCTCGGAGCCCATGAACAGCAGCTGCTTGCCGGGGTGGGCCCACATGAAGGCCAGGAACGCGCGCAGGTTGGCGAGCTGCTGCCAGCGGTCGCCGGGCATCTTGCGGAGCAGCGAGCCCTTGCCGTGCACCACCTCGTCGTGGCTGATAGGCAGCACGTAGTTCTCGCTGTAGGCGTAGACCAGCGAGAAGGTCATCTGGTGGTGGTGGTACTGCCGGTAGATCGGCTCGTTGGACAGATAGTCCAGCGAGTCGTGCATCCAGCCCATGTTCCACTTGAACCCGAACCCGAGACCGCCGAGGTGGGTGGGCCGGGTGACACCGGGCCACGCGGTGGACTCCTCGGCGATGGTCATGATGCCGGGGACGCGCTTGTACGCCGTCGCGTTGGCCTCCTGCAGGAACGACACCGCCTCGAGGTTCTCGCGGCCGCCGAACTCGTTGGGGATCCACTCGCCCGGCTCGCGCGAGTAGTCCAGGTAGAGCATCGACGCGACCGCGTCGACGCGCAGCCCGTCGATGTGGAACTCCTCGAGCCAGAACAGGGCGTTCGCGACGAGGAAGTTGCGCACCTCGGTACGCCCGAAGTTGAAGACGTAGGTGCCCCAGTCGAGCTGCTCGCCCCGCCGCGGGTCGGGGTGCTCGTACAGGGCCGTCCCGTCGAACCGGGCCAGCGCCCAGGCGTCCTTGGGAAAGTGAGCCGGGACCCAGTCGACGATGACGCCGATGCCGGCCTGGTGCAGGGCGTCGACGAGGTAGCGGAACTCGTCCGGGTCACCGAAGCGGGACGTCGGCGCGAAGTAGGACGACACCTGGTAGCCCCAGGACCCGCCGAAGGGGTGCTCGGCCACCGGCAGCAGCTCGACGTGGGTGAAGCCGAGGTACGTCACGTGGCCGACGAGCTGGTCGGCCAGCTCCCGGTAGGACAGTCCCTGCCGCCAGGAACCGAGGTGCACCTCGTAGACGCTCATCGGTGAGGTGAGCGGATCCTGCGCTGCCCTGCGGTTCAGCCAGTCCTGGTCGTTCCACTCGTACGCCGAGGTGAACACCACTGAAGCGGTCGCCGGCGGCACCTCGGCGCGGAACGCGACCGGGTCCGCCTTCTGCCGCCAGGCGCCGTCCTGCCCGAGCACCTCGAGCTTGTAGTGCGCGCCGTCACCGATGCCAGGCACGAACAGCTCCCAGACCCCCGTGGACCCCATCGCCCGCATCGGGTGCGCCCGGCCGTCCCAGTAGTTGAAGTCGCCCGCGAGCCGGACGCCCTGCGCGCTCGGCGCCCACACGGCGAACGAGGTGCCGTGCACCGGCCCTGCAATGCCGTCGTACGTGTGCGTGTGCGCGCCGAGGACCTTCCAGAGCTCCTCGTGGCGTCCCTCACCGATCAGGTGCAGGTCGATCTCACCGAGGGTCGGCAGGAACCGGTAGGGGTCGTCGACGAGCGCCGGCGGGCCGCCGTACGCGACCTCGAGCCGGTAGTCCGGAACCTCCGGACGGGGCAGGACACCGACCCAGACGCCGTACTCCTCGTGCTGCAGGTCGAAGCGCTCGTCACCGACCGCGACGCGGACGGTGGTCGCCCACGGGCGCAAGGTGCGGACCGTGACGCCTCCGTCGTGCGGATGCGGCCCGAGCACGCCGTGCGGGTCGTGGTGGGTGCCGTAGACGAGCCGCTGCAGGTCGTCCTCGGTCACCGGGCGGACCGCCGGAGCCGTCACGACCGGTGGGGCCACCGGTGTGGTGTGCCGCCCGGTCGGCGGCGTCGGCGAGGTCGACATGCTGCTCACTCCTCGGTCGTGGCGAGCCGGCGGATCGCGGTCAGGGGGATCTGCAACCAGGTCGGCCGGTTGCGTGCCTCGTAGAGGACCTCGTAGACGGCCTTGTCGGTCTCGAAGGCGCGCAGCAGCACCGGCTCCTTCGTCGGGTCGATGCCACCCGCGGCGGCGTAGCCGGTGCAAAAGGCGTCCCGGTTACGGCCTGCCCATTCGGCGGCGCGGTACTCGCGCTGGGCGTCGACGCGGTGGTCGGCGAGCAGGTGCCGAGCGGCGTAGTCGAAGGACCGCAGCATGCCGGCCACGTCCTTGAGGGGCGACTCGAGGCCGCGTCGTTCGGCCAGTGGACGCGCCGGCTCGCCCTCGAAGTCGAGCAGCTTCCAGCCCTCGAGGGTGCGCATGACCTGCCCGAGGTGGTAGTCGCCGTGCACGCGTTGCACCTGGACAGGTACGTCGAGGGCAGCCATCTCGTCGAACACGCCACGCAAGGCATCGGTGTACGGAGCCAGCTCGACGACCTCGGCGGCGGCCCGCTCCAACCGGGAGGTCATGCCGTCGGCCAGCGCCGCGAGCTCTTTGCCGTCGAGCGAGCCGGTCGGCAGGGCGCCGGCCAGCGCGAGGTGCACCTCGGAGGTGGCGGCCCCGAGGCGTTCGGCCTCACCGGCGAAGTCGCCGCCCACCTCGTCGGCGTGCAGGTCGGCCTCGGCGTACAGGTCGCGCACGCTGGTCAGCGCCAGCTCCCAACCGTCGATGGCTCCCTTGAGGAAGTGCTGTGCCATCGCCAGGCTGGCGGTCACCTTCACGCCGTCGTCGCCGGCCCAGGTCCCCTCGACCCAGCCCAGCGGCGGCGCGATGTGCGTGCTCCCGGCAGCCGCGAGCGCCGCGTGCACCTCGATGTCGGGGTTCACCCCCGGGGACACCTTGCGGAAGACCTTGAGGATCACGCTGTCGCCGTAGATCACCGAGGTGTTGCTCTGCTCCGCACCGACGACGATCGAGGGGCCGCCGTCGGGCATCCCGGCCACCGACGGGTCGCGGTGGAAGGCCAGCCCGTCGACGGTGCGGTCGTGCGCGATGCCTTCCATCCACGGGCCGGTGGCGTTCTTGTCGTGCAGCGCGTCGTAGACGTGCCACCGCTGGCCGTCTGCGTCGACCTCCTCCCCGGCGAAGGCGTGTGCGAGCTGCTCCTGCGATGAGGGGTACGCCGCCAGCGGGACCTGGTAGGTCTCGGTCTCGCCGTCGTCGTACGCCACCGTGACGGCGTCGACCCGGAGCCCGTCGGCCGGCCGGCCCACGGTCGCGGTCCCGCTGATCTGCCACCCGCGGCCCTTGCCGGCGAACCACCTCTGGTGGCCGAGGAACTCGGTCAGGTCCAGGGGCTCGACGAGATCGGGCCGTCCGGCGGGTGCCGGGGACATCAGCGCTCTCCTTCCGGAGGGGTCAGTCGGAACCAGTAGAAGCCGTAACCGGCCAGCGTGAGCAGGTAGGGCAGCTCGCCGATCTGCGGGAAGTGCACGGTGCCGAGCAGCTCGATGGGGGTCCAGCCCTCCCAGCGACGCAGGTCGAGCTCGACGGGCTGCGGGAACCTGGACAGGTTGTTGACGCACAGCACGGTGTCGTCGCCGAAGGACCGGACGAAGGACAGCACACTCGGGTTCGAGCCGCCCATGTCCTCCCAGGTCCCCAGCCCGAACGCCGGGTTCTGCTTGCGGACCTCGATCATCCGGCGCGTCCAGTGCA
>DATBDW010000037.1:0-17627 GCA_036269735.1 Actinomycetes bacterium | reverse complement strand
GCTGCACTTCGACAAGCTCTCGATGATCAACCAGCGCGAGGTGCGGCTGGACACGGCCGACTTCGGCGTCGCCCTGCGGGCCGCCATGCGCCAGGACCCCGACGTGATCCTGGTCGGCGAGATGCGCGACACGGAGACCGTCAAGGCGGCCCTCGCGGCCTCCGAGACCGGCCACTTCGTGATGTCCACCCTGCACACGACCGACGCCGCGGAGACGATCACCCGCGTCATCGACTTCTTCCCCCCGCACGAGCAGAAGCAGGTGCGTCTCTCGCTCGCCGGTGCCCTGCGCGGAATCATCTGCCAGCGCCTCGTGCCCAGGGCCGATGGCCAGGGACGTTGCGTCGCGATGGAGGTCTGCGTCGCCACCGGCCGGATCGCCGACGCGATCGCCGACCCCGACAAGACCGGCACCATCGCCGAGCTGATCAAGGAGGGCGCGTACTACGGCATGCAGACCTTCGACCAGCACCTGGTGGCCCTGATCCGCGACGGCGTCATCACCCTGGAGGCCGCCATGGGTGCCTCGACCAGCCCGCACGACCTGACCGTCGAGCTGCGTCGCCTCGGCCTGGTGGCCTGAGCGACCGCACGCCGGACCACCGGCGTCAGCCGGTCAGTTCGCCGTGCTCGGAGCAGCGCGCCGTCCAGCCGCGCGGGAGCACCTGCACGACCATCCGCCGCCGGCACCGGCTGCAGTAGCGCGGTGGATCGAGCTCCCGGCGTGCCGCGCAGGCGTTGTGATCACCCTGCGACGCGTCGCCGCACTGGTCGCACCAGGGACCGTCGTCCACCACGCCCCGCAGGTTAGCGACCCGCAGCCGACGGCAGACTCGCGGCCGGAGATGCCCGGACCGTCCGTGTCGTCCCGCTGTGCGGCGGCGAAACGAGCGCCCGCGGAGCGGTCAGACGTAGCCGCCGTACGGGTGCGACGGCAGCCCACCGGCGTCCCAGTCCGGGCGACTGGCCGGCGGGAACGCCGGGCGGTTGCGGCGCACGGTGCGGATGCCGACGAGAACGTCGACGACGACGAGGACGGCGAGGAAGACCAGGATGGCGGTCATGGCAGGAAGTATGCGCGCACCGAGATCCCGCCGCTAGTGGCAGAATTGACAACTATCGGCGATTTCCTGCCATACTCGCTCGCGTGATCCGATCGGTCGCCGTCCCGGTGCTGGACAACGTCTTCGCCTTCGAGCTCGGTCTCATCTGCGAGGTCTTCGGCCTGGACCGCCCCGACGAGCCCGAGCTGCCGACCTTCGACTTCGCCGTCTGCACACCCCGGCCGGGCCCGGTGCGCACGATGTCGGGCTTCGGTCTGGACGTGGCGCACGGCCTGGAGCGGATCGCAACGGCCGACCTCGTCGCCGTACCGGCGATCCACCGGGACACCCCGGTCCCCGACGAGCTGGTGACGGCGCTGCGCGCGGCTCACGACCGCGGTGCCCGCGTCATGAGCGTGTGCAGCGGGGCCTTCGTCCTCGGCCAGGCCGGCCTGCTCGACGACCGCGACTGCACCACGCACTGGTCCTACGCCGATGAGCTGGCTCGTCGGTTCCCGCGGGCCCGGGTGAACTCCGACGTCCTGTACGTCGACTGCGAGCGGGTGCTCACCAGCGCCGGCACCGCCGCCGGCATCGACGCCGCGCTCTACCTCGTCCGTGAGGAGTTCGGTGAGCGGGTGGCCAACCGGCTAGCCCGCCGGATGGTGATGCCCCCGCACCGGGAGGGCGGTCAACGCCAGTACGTCGACCGGCCGGCGCCGATCGAGGCCGACACCCTGACGGAGACGTTGTCGTGGATGACCGCGCATCTCGACGCGGACCTCACCGTAGACGAGCTGGCCCAGCGGGCTCACCTGTCCGCCCGTACCTTCGCGCGCAGGTTCCGGTCCGAGACCGGCACCACGCCGCACCACTGGCTGACGGGCCAGCGGGTGCTCGCCGCGCAGCGGCTGCTCGAGGAGACCGACCAGCCCGTCGAGACGGTGGCCGACCTCGCCGGATTCGGCAGCGCGGCCGTGCTGCGCCACCACTTCACCCGCCGCGTCGGCACGACGCCCACCGACTACCGGCGCACCTTCGCCCATCGCGGGCTCGAGCGCCGGCCGGCGTAAGACCGACCGGCGCCCGAACTGGACCGCGAGCTTCTCAGAAGTCGACGAACACACCACCGGAGTCGACTGCCGTGGAACCGTGCCCGCGATCATGGGGGACGCCCACAGTCGCCACACCTGTGCACATCCCGCCGCGACCGTCCGTGACGGTGAACGACACCCGGTAGACCCGGCCGTCGCCCAGCCCGCTGCGCTCCGCACGGAGCTGGACCTGGTCGCCGCCCGGTCCGGCAACAGCGTCCGGCGTGGTGTCACCGTCGCCGAGCCCGTTCAGCACCTCGTCCTGGGTGACGCCGTTGACCGTCGTCGTGGTCGGATCACCGTCCGGGTCGGTGGCTCCGGTCAGCGTCCGGGTGACCAGCTTGTGGTTCGGAGGCCACAGGTCGGGACCAGCCGTCACCGCGGTGCAGACCGGGTTGTGGTTGAGGACGGTGATCACGGTGGAGCTGTTGTTTCCCGGCACCGGGTCGCTCTGGTCGCCGTGCACCGTTGCCGTGTTCGTGAGCGACGAGCCAGCACTGCCTGCGACCACCGTGATGGTGCGGCTGACGGACGCGCCCGACGCGAGGTTGCCGATGGTGCACGTCACGGTGCCCGCGAGCGCCGTGCATCCCGCGGACGCGGAGACGAACGTGGTCGCCGCCGGCAGCGGGTCGCTGACCACGACGCCGGTCGCCGCAGCCGGCCCATTGTTGGTGACCGACAGCGAGTACGAGTAGGTCTGGCCCTCGGTCACCAGCGCCGGTCCGGTCTTGACGACCGCCAGGTCCGCGCCGGGCACGATCACGTCGATCATCTCGGTGAATGCCGGCCCGCCGGACTGCCCGTCGAGCAGGAACGTCACCGTGCAGTGCCGCGTCGCACCACCTGGGTCAGAGGCCGAGACCGCGATGGACTCGGTCCAGAACGTGGTCGTGCCGCTGGTGACGGTCTGGGAGGGGAGGTTGAGGCCGACGGCTAGGGTCGGGTCGCAGCTGATCGCGTGGGTCACGGTCACCGGCAGGTTCGAGAGCCCTTCGAGGATCTTGGACGAGATCTCGCCGACGGTGGGCGAGTCGAGGACCAGCCCACCCGTGGCGTTGGCGATGGCCGTCGCCTGCCCGGCGCTGTCGAGCCCGTCGAACAGCGAGCCGCTCGCCCCCGGCACCTTGACGGCGATCACACGGATGTTGGCCGCGTTGAGAGCTGCCTCGGTCGCCGACAGGGAGTGCCCGTTGCTCGGGTCGTGCGACGACGAGTCGCCGAACAGAACGATGATCCGGCTCGACCCGCTCCGGAAGCCGACGGCCGGGCTGGTGGCCAGCTGGAAGAGTGCGTTGATGAAGTCCTCGGCCGCATCGGTGTTGCAGCCCTCGTTGGGTGTGGTGAGGGCGTTGAGCGCGTTCTGGACTGCGGTCGTGTTGGCCGTCACGGCCTGGTCGAGAGTGAACCGGTCGGCACAGTTCTGGTCCGTGTAGTTCGCGACACCGAACTCCGCGGTGGGCTGCGACCCGAGCACGGTGCTCATGATGTTGGCCGCCCCGGCCGTCACGTTGCCGATCGCCGCGCCCATGCTCGATGTCGTGTCCGCCACGAACACGATGTCGGGGTTCGGCGGGATCGGCGGGGTCTCGACGGTCTTCACGACGGTCGTGCTGGCGCCCGGCAGCAGCGTGGTGCTCACGTGCGCCGGTGTGACGCCGGGTACGGCGAGCGCAGCGCCGGCGCCGAGCGGCACCAGCAGAGCCGCGAGTCCCAGCGAGACGGCGCGGAAGCGCAGTCGACGAACCTTCCTGTCCATGTTCCCCCCACGGAGATCCGTGGCCGGGCGCGCGACGGACCGCCCCCCGGCCTGACCGCGATGGCGTTCTCCCCGCGCAGTCGCTGGTCGGCGCCAAGGTGCGCTCTCCCTGCGGGCACGGCAAGGCCTTGCGGTGGTACCGATACGAAGACTTTGCCGCGGTTGCCCCGGGCCATACCGGCGCGCGGGCCGCGGTTGACCCTCAAGCGTGACGGGTCGTGACCGCTTCCTGCCCCGAGACCGCCGTGGCGTTGACGCCCGGATCCCCGGCCTCGACGTGGTAGTCGGTGTCCGCGGTGGCGTCCTCGCCCGCAGGAGCCTTGGCGGCCCGGAACACGACCGTGAGCACCGCCGCGACGAGGATGTTGATCGCGACGGCGAGGATGCCGACGTACATCGTCTTGGTGGTGTCCAGCCCCCATCGCGACAAGGCCCACTGTGAGCCGGCGAAGTGCGCCTTGCCGGTCAGTGGGTTGGCGATGTCGTAGAGCATCCACAGGCCGGCGATCAGACCGGCCGCCCAACCGGCCAACAGCGCCCACCGGTGGAACCAGCGGGTGTAGAGGCCGAAAACGACGGCGGGCAGCGTCTGCAGGATCACCACACCGCCGATGAGCTGCAGGTCGATGCTGAACTGCGGGTCGATGGCGATGATGACGAGCAGCGCACCGAACTTGACCACCAGCGAGGCGATCTTGCTGACCTTGGCCTCGAGGGCCGGGCTGGCATCCCGCTTGATGTACTCCGAGAAGATGTTGCGGGTGAACAGGTTCGCCGCCGCGATCGACATGATGGCTGCCGGGACCAGCGCGCCGATCGCGATCGCACCGAACGCGATGCCGGCGAACCAGTCCGGGAACATCTTGTCGAACAGCAGCGGTACGACCGTGTTGTTGTCCGGCTTACCGGACAGCGGGTTCGTCGTCGGTGTCACGCCCGCCGCGATGGCCATGTAGCCGAGCAGCGCGAGCAGCCCGAGCACGAAGCTGTACGCCGGGAGCGCCGCCATGTTGCGCTTGATCGTGTCGCGGCTCCGCGAGGCCAGCACGCTCACCTGGGAGTGCGGGTACAGGAACAGCGCAGCGGCCGAGCCCAGGGCGAGGGTGGAGTAGCCGAGCTGCTGGGCAGAGGCCAGCAGCGTGCCGTCGGGCGGACCCTTGGGTGGCGGCGGTGTCGCGTTGAACTTCTGGTCGGCCGCGGCGAAGATGTTGCCCCAGCCGCCGAGCTTGTGCGGGATGTAGAGGATCGCGACGATCACCACGAGGTAGATCAGCGTGTCCTTGACGAACGCGATGAGCGCCGGTGCGCGCAGCCCGGACTGGTAGGTGTAGAGGGCGAGGACGGCGAACGCGATCCACAGTGGCCAGCTTCCGTCGATGCCGATCGCCTTGATGACCGCCTCGATGCCGACGAGCTGCAAGGCGATGTAGGGCATCGTCGCGACGATGCCGGTCAGGGCGATGACGAGCGCCAGGGTCGACGACCCGTGCCGGCCACGGACGAAGTCGGCTGGTGTCACGTATCCGTGCCGGTGGCTCACCGACCACAGCCGTGGTGCGACGAGGAACACCATCGGGTAGACGACGATCGTGTAGGGGACCGCGAAGAAGCCGGTCGCGCCGGCGCCGTACACCAGAGCCGGCACGGCGACGAACGTGTACGCCGTGTACAGGTCGCCGCCGAGCAGGAACCAGGTGATCCATGGCCCGAAGTTGCGCCCGCCCAGGCCCCACTCGTCGAGGTGCTCCATGCTGTCCGCGCGCCGCCAGCGCGCCGCGATGAAGCCGAGGACCGTGACGAGCAGGAACAGCGCCACGAAGATGGTGAGCTCGGTGCCGTTGACGCCGCTCATCAGCGCTCACCCCGCGTCGCGCGGTAGACGATGATCGTGACGGCGACACTGATGACGATCCACAGCATCTGGTACCAGTAGAAGAACGGCACGCCACCGAGCTCGGGGTCCTGCTTGTTGTAGAAGGCCGGGATCAGCACGCCGATGAACGGCAGCACCAGCAGCCAGCTCCACGGCGAGGAGTTGACCCGCCGGGCGGCTGCGGTGCGCGCCGCGCCTGGCGGGTTGTTGTCTCGTGCGTTCGGGGAATCCTGGACGGCCACCGCGGGTGCCTCCTCGCCTCGGGCTGGTACGCCGGACGGCGGGAGGTTAGCCCGATCGGTCCCGGTTCGGTAGTACCTGCGCGGTATATCCACCGGCGGGCGCTCTCGCCCGCCGACGTGGTGGTTTGCCGCCACGGATGCCCGCTTCAGGCCGGCCCAAACCACCCGACCCACCCCACATTCGCGGCGCGGGCGTCAGAGGGTCTGGGAGAGCGCCTTCACCGGCATGCCGAGGTCTCCCAGCAGCGCGAGGTCCTCGTCGGGCGAGCGCCCCAGGGTCGTCAGGTAGTTGCCGACGATGACCGCGTTGATGCCGCCGAGCATCCCCTCGCGGGTGCCGAGGTCGCCGAGGGTGATCTCGCGTCCACCGGCGTACCTCAGGATCGTGCGCGGCAGGGCGAGGCGGAACGCGGCGATGGTGCGCAACGCGTCCGGGCCGGACAAAACCGGGAGGTCGGCGAACGGTGTGCCAGGACGCGGATTGAGGAAGTTCAGCGGCACCTCGTCGGGCTCGAGCTCGGCGAGCTGGGCGGCCAGCTCGGCGCGCTGCTCGAGGGACTCGCCCATGCCGACGATGCCGCCGCAGCAGACCTCCATGCCGGCGTCGCGGACCATCGTCAGGGTGGACCAGCGCTCCTCCCAGGTGTGCGTCGTGACGACATGCGGGAAGTAGGAGCGTGCCGTCTCCAGGTTGTGGTTGTAGCGGTGCACGCCCATGTCGGCGAGGTCGTCGACCTGCTCCTGGGTGAGCATCCCGAGCGAAGCTGCGACGTTGATGTCGACGGCGGCCCGGATCGCGGCGACGCCCTCGCGCATCTCGGCCATCAGCCGGGCGTCCGGCCCGCGGACTGCGGCGACGATGCAGAACTCACTGGCGCCCGTCGCGGCGGTCTCGACGGCGGCGCGCACCAGCGAAGTGACGTCGAGCCGGGCAGCGCGCACCGGTGACGGGAAGAGCCCCGACTGCGAGCAGAAGTGGCAGTCCTCGGGGCAGCCGCCGGTCTTCACCGACACGATCCCCTCGACCTCGACCTCGGGGCCGCACCAGCGCAACCGCACCTCGTGCGCGAGCTCGAGCAGTGCTGGGAGGGCGTCGTCGGGGAGCCGCAGCACGGCGAGGACCTGCGCCTCGTCGAGGCCTCGGCCCTCCTCGAGCACCTGGGCGCGAGCGGTTCCGAGAAGCTCGGTGTCAGTCGTTGTCGGCGGCACGACGGAAGTCTGCCGCATCGAAGGAGCCGCCCAGAGCGGGGGACAGACCGGTGGCCGCCGCGAGCAGGAACTCAGCGGCGTCCATCGCCCCCGCGCCCGCCGGCAGGGCGCCTGCCAGGGGACGCGCAGCGAGTGTCTCGAGGTCGCGGACGTTGCTGCGGCACGCGAGATCGGGCAGCGCCGGCCAGGCACCGATGACGACCCCGGCGAGCCGGAGCCCGCGGTGCGCCATCGCCTCGAGGGTGAGCGCGGTGTGGTTGAGGGTGCCCAGGGCCGGGTCGACGACCACGAGGACGTCCGCGGTCAGGTCGCGGGCGAGGTCCGCGAGGGTCGCGCCGTCCTCGTCGAAACGGACGAGCAGGCCGCCTGCGCCTTCCACCACGACGAGATCGCGGGCGGTGGCCAGCTCGCGGATCGTCACCGCCGCGTCACGGAGGTCTATCGGCGGTACGCCGGCCCGCCGGGCGGCCGCTGCGGGGGACAGCGGGTCGGGGTAGCGCGCGAGCTCGTGCAGGTCGGTGACGCCCGCGAGCCGGCGTACCTCAGCCAGGTCCCCTGGCTCGGCCGGCGCTACGCCGGTCTGGGCCGGCTTGACGGCGCCGACCCGGGACCCGCGAGCCGCTGCGAGCGCCGCGATCGCAGCGGTGACGACGGTCTTGCCGACGCCCGTGCCAGTCCCGGTGACCACGAGAACGCTCACGGCGCCCGACCCTATGGGGGCTGGGCTTCAAGGGCGGTTGACACCGGCCGCCGACGGGTCGACCTTGTGGCCATCTGCGAACGCACCCCAACGGGGAGGAGGGCGTCATGGCCGGCTCGATCTTCGCGAGGATCGGCACGATCAAAGGCGAGTCTCAGGATGCCAAGCACAAGGACGAGATCGAGGTCCTGTCCTGGTCGTGGGGCCTCTCGAACAGCGGAACGCCGGCCCACGGGGGAGGCGGCGGCGAAGGCAAGGCGAGCTTCCACGACTTCAGCTTCACCCATCACGTCGACAAGGCGTCGCCGGTCCTGATGAAAGCGTGCGCCACAGGTGAGCACATCAAGGACGCGGCGATCACGGTGCGTAAGGCCGGCAAGGGCCAGCAGGAGTACCTCGTGATCACGATGACGGACATCATCGTCACCAGCGTCTCCACGAGCGTCAGTGCCGAAGGGGAGGCCACGATCGAGGGCGTCACGCTCACGTTCGCGAAGGTCGACCTCGAGTACAAGCCGCAGAAGCCGGATGGATCGCTCGGCGCCGGACTCCACTTCAAGTACGACCTCAAGGCGAACAAGGAGGGCTAGCGCCGGCGGGACGCGACGACGGGAGCCGGCCGGGCCGGCCCGCGTCAGGGCCTGAAGACGACGACCGCACCCGGTGCGTCAGGGCCCCGTGATGGACCGTCCTGCGGGCCGGGTGTGGCACGCCAACGATGTCTGCGGCGGGCCGCGGCTGAGAGGGCTTGGAGTTGCCCTCTAGGCCTGCTTCGTCTCCCAGAAGATCTTGTCGATCTCGGCGATCTTGTCGAGCAGCTTCTGCGCGACGTCGGCGTCGAGCGAGCCCTTCGCGCCGCTGGCGCCCGCGAGCTTGGTGGCCTCGTTGAACAGGCCGTGCAACTCGGGGTACTTCTCGAAGTGCGGGGGCTTGAAGTAGTCGGTCCACAGCACCCAGAGGTGGTGCTTGACCAGCTCGGCGCGCTGCTCCTTGATGAGGATGGCGCGGGTTCGGAAGTCCGCGTCGCTGTTCTCGGCGACCTTCTGGATGATCATCTTGATCGACTCGGCCTCGATGCGGGCCTGGGCGGGGTCGTAGACGCCACACGGCAGGTCGCAGTGGGCGTGCACGATCGTTTTCGGGGTGAACAGACGCGACAGCACGGGATGATCCCTTCCTCGAGCTTGTAGATCTGTCTTCGGACACTACAACGGACGATTACCCGTCCCTAGGGGCGGCCAAAGCGCGACGACAGGGTGAGGAGGAGGCTCACGTGCGACCCCTTGGGCTCGGCCGCGTCGTGGTGCGCGGGCGCTCGATGGAACCGACCCTCCGCGACGGTGACCACCTGCTCGTCCGTTGGGGATCGAAACCCCGCGCGGGGCGGCTCGTCGTGGTGCGCTGGCAGCACCTGCCCTTGTCGGTCAAGAGGGCTGCCCTGCTCTCCTCTGACGGCTGGTGGGTCGAGCGGGACAACCCGGCCGAGGGGGTCGACTCGTGGTCCGCCGGCCCGGTCCCGCCGTCCGAGGTCGTCGCCGTCGTCCTCTGCCGCTACTGGCCCCCGCGCCGGCGTACCCCCTGAACGCCGTTGCTGGGTCGGCCTGCCGGGCTGGCTAGCCTGCCGAAGTGTTCGCGTTGGACTTCTTCGACGATCCGGCGGCCTTCCTCGAGCGGGCCGGGCCGCACCTCGAGGTGGACCCCGTCGTCAGCACCGTCGTGTCCTCGATTGCGCACCGGGCCCTGGCCCAGGCCGCTGCGGGGGTCGGGCACCGGGACGGCGACTGGTGGCTCGTGGTCACCGACGCGTCGGACGACGTCATCGGCGTCGCGATGCGCACTGCGCCGTTCTCGCCGTACCCGCCGTTCCTCCTTCCGATGCCGGACGACGCTGCGCGCCAGGTGGCGAGGACGTTGCACGAGCGCGGCGAGGAGGTTCGCGCGGTGAACGGCGCGCTGCCGGCGGTCGACGTCTTCGCCGCCGAGACCGCCGCGCTGGCCGGCGGTCGGGTCGAGGTCGCGGCGCACACCAGGCTGCACGCGCTCGGCGAGCTGGTGATGCCGGCGCCGGTCCCGGGGCGGCTGGTCACCGCGACCGAGGCGGACCTGCCACTCGCGATGGCGTGGTACGAGGCGTTCATGGGCGATGCCGACGAGCAGGCCGGCCGGCCGCGCGGGTCGAGCGCGCACGAGGCACCGGACGATGACGAGATCCTGCGCCGGCTGCGCGCCGGGAGGATCTGGTTCTGGGTCGACGAGGCGGGGGAGCGGGTCCATCTCACCGGGGCGAACCCGCCGGCCTTCGGCGTGGCCCGCCTTGGCCCGGTCTACACGCCGCCCGGGCAGCGCGGCCGCGGCTGGGCCAGCGCAGCCGTGGCCGAGGTCTCCGGGCTGCTCCTGGAGCAGGGCGCGCGCGTCTGCCTGTACACCGACCAGGCGAACCCGACCTCGAACAAGATCTACGCCGCGCTCGGCTACCGGCCGGTGGTGGACATGGCCAACCTGGTGCTCACCGCCTGAGCTCGCCGTTTGCGACCTTCTGGTGCGACCCGCCCGGCGTGTCGCAACGCGAACGTCGCAAACGGCGGTCCTGGCGGCCCGGCGATCGTCAGGGGGCGAGCAGGCGCTCGGTCACCGAGACAGCGGCGCCGCGCAGATGGCGGTCCAGCTCCGCAGTGACGGCGGCCTCGTCACCGGCCCGCATCAGGGACAGCAGCCGGCGGTGGTCGGCGACCTGGGCCCTCGCGTTGCGCCGCGCCCGCTGGACCGAGGCCAGGGCGAGGCGCAGGTCCTGGTTGAGCGAGTCGGCCTGGGCGACCAGGCGCGAGTTGCCCAGCAGCGCCACGAGAGAGGTGTGGAACTCCAGGTGCGCCTCGGTCTGCTCGACCGGGTCGTCGGCCTTCGCGGCTGCGGCGTACGCCGACAGTGCGACAGTGGCGGCGGACAGGTCGCGCCCCGCGGCGCCGGCCCGGACGCCCGCGGTCTCGAGAACCAGCCGGGCCTCGAAGATCTCGGCGATGTCCCGCGCCGTCAGCTCGGTGACGACCACCCCGCGGTTCGGGTAGCGCGTGACCAGCCCCTCGGCCGCCAGGACCTGCAGCGCCTCGCGGACGGTCGAGCGGGCCACGCCGAAGCTCTCGGCCAGCGAGATCTCGCGCAGCGGATCGCCGGGTGCGACGCCGCCGGCGAAGAGCATCTCGCGGAGCGCCCCGGCCACCCGCTCAGTGGTGCTGGACCGATCGATGTCGGGGACCTCGATCACGGCTTGACACTAGCGGCCCGGAACCGGACACTCAGATTGTCCGACAATAATTGTCCGGCAATCCGGCAACATCGTCCCTCCCGAGAGGCAGGCCAGTGCCCGAGATCCGTCCCCTGCCGTGGGGCCGCCGCTACCTGATGTGCCGGCCCGAGCACTTCCGGGTCGACTACGCCATCAACCCGTGGATGGACATCGACGCCCCCGTCGACGCGGACCGCGCCCTGGCCCAGTGGGACACCCTGGTCGCCACGCTGCGGGAGACCGGCGCGCAGGTCGAGACCATCGACCAGCTGCCCGAGGCACCGGACATGGTCTACGCGATGAACTACGGCCTCGTCGACGGTGACCATGTCGCCGTCACGAATTTCCGGTACGCCGAGAGGCGCGCCGAAGCAGCAGCGGCCGAGCAGTGGTTCGCCCGCCGCGGCCTGCGCACCACTCGGGTGTCCGACAGCCATGCCGGAGCGTTCGAGGCCGGCGACGCCTTCCTCGTCGGCGACACGCTGCTCGTCGCCGACGGGCCGCGCACCGATGCCGCCACGCACGCGGTGCTGTCGCGTGAGCTGGGCGTCCGCGTCGCCTCGGTCCCGGTCGTCCACCCGGCGCTCTACCACCTCGACCTCAGCCTGTGCCCCCTCGACGAGCGACGCGCGATCGTCGCACCGTCCGCATGGGACCCGGCTGGCCGCCGGACCGTGGCGTCGCTCGTGCCCGAGCCGCTCGTCATCGACGAGGACGAGGCCTTCACGTTCTGCGCCAACTCCGTCGTGGTCGGAGACGTCGTGGTCATGCCCGCCGGTTCGCCGGCCCGGGTCATGCGCACGCTCGAGCGCTGGGGCTTCACGGTTGCGCCGGTCGAGGTCGGCGAGCTGCACAAGGGCGGCGGCTCGGTGCGGTGCATGACGCTGCCGCTGGACACCGACCTGTCACCTGCGCGGCTCGCGACCGTCGTACCGGAGCAGCGCAACGAGCAGCTCGCGGTGGCCGCGGCTGGCTAACCCTTGGCCCCTGGCCCGCGCCTGTGCGGGCCGGTCCCGCCGTTGGTGTTCCCGACCGGACCGAAGAACACAGTGTCGCCCTCCGGAGACGTCTTGACCGCCGAAAGTGGGTCGACTGTGTGTTGGTAGGTCCCGGTCGGGCGGCCCGACCAGCAGCTCGCGGTGGCTTCAGGCGGCTGACCCCGGCGAGGCCGGCGGCAACCCTTGTGCGAGACTGCCGGCTCCGGGCAACCCCCGATCCGCGAGAACCGACCGGCGTGCGCACCAGCACGCGGACGGACCTCACCGCCGGTCCGAGAGGGGTGGCCCGATGGGCCTCCAGGAGACGACAGTGCCCGCCACGACGCCGTACGACGACACCGACCCGGCCTTCCTGCTGCACCGGGGCGGCAAGCTGGAGACCCGCTCGACGGTCCCGCTGCGCGACCGCGCGGACCTCAGCCTCGCCTACACGCCCGGGGTCGCCCGGGTCTGCTCGGCCATCAACGAGCGGCCCGACCTGGTGCACGAGCTGACCTGGAAGTCACACGTCGTCGCGGTCGTCACGGACGGCTCGGCCGTCCTCGGTCTCGGCGACATCGGGCCGGCCGCCGCCCTGCCGGTGATGGAGGGCAAGGCCGTGCTGTTCAAGGCGTTCGGCGGCATCGATGCGGTGCCGATCTGCCTCGACGCGACCGAGATCGACGACATCGTCGAGACGGTCGTGCGCATCGCGCCGGCGTTCGGCGGCATCAACCTCGAGGACATCAGCGCACCGCGCTGCTTCGAGATCGAGCGCCGCCTGCAGGAACGGCTGGACATCCCCGTCTTCCACGACGACCAGCACGGTACGGCGGTCGTGGTGCTCGCTGCGCTGCGCAATGCGGCGCTGCTGACCGGCCGTCCCTTGGGCCAGTTGCGGGCCGTCGTGTCCGGCGCGGGAGCGGCCGGTGTCGCAGTGACGACGATCCTGCGCGAGGCCGGGATCGGTGAGATCAGCGTGGCCGACCGCGGTGGCGTGCTGCACGAGGGCCGCGACGACCTCACGTCGGTCAAACGGCGCCTCGCCTCCGTGACCAACGGGGAGGGTCGGTCTGGCAGCCTGGTCGACGCGCTGCGCGGTGCCGACGTCTTCATCGGGGTGTCCGGCGGGACGGTGCCCGAGGAGGCGATGGCGGCGATGGCCGACGACGCGATCGTCTTCGCCCTCGCGAACCCGACGCCCGAGGTTGACCCCGAGATGGCGCGCCGGCACGCCCGGGTGGTCGCCACCGGACGGAGCGACTACCCCAACCAGATCAACAACGTGCTGGCGTTCCCCGGGATCTTCCGGGGTGCCCTCGACGTCCGGGCGAGTGCCGTGACGGAGGGGATGAAGCTGGCCGCCGCAGAGGCACTCGCCTCGGTCGTAGCGGGGGAGCTGGCCGAGGACCGGGTGGTGCCCAGCCCGTTCGACGAGCGGGTGGCCCCGGCGGTCGCCTCCGCGGTCGCGGCGGCGGCCCGCCGGGACGGTGTGGCCCGGGTGTGACCGGTTCCCTCCGGAGAACCCATCATCAGCCGAACGGGTGCGGCTGGGTCCGGACGGTCAGGTGGATCGGCTCGGTACGCCGGGTGTAGACCCGTACGTCGTTGTGGCGGGTGCCGCGCTGGCCGGTGCCGTCCTTGGCGTGGAAGGGGTTGCGCATGACGGGCTCCTTCGATTGACTGGCCGACACGATGTATCGCGTCTGAAGAACACGATATAACGCGTCTGCCAGAAGTCAAGATGTATCGCGAGTCTTTCTCCGACCACCTCACGAACCCCGGGAGAACGCCCATGACCGAGCCCACCGGAGCCGGCGACTCGCCCGACGACGGCATCGAGGACGACGGCGTACTCGAGCCCGCCGACTCGCTGGATGGTGACGACCCGACGGCCGACGTGCTCGACGTCGGCGTGGACGCCGGCGAGGGCTACCGCGGAGCCACCCGCTACGGCGTGACGGGCGAGGAGGAGAGCCGCGGGGAATCCCTCGACCAGCTGCTCGCCGAGGAGGAGCCCGACGACGGCGACGACCCGGACGCCGAGTGGGAGGACGAGGACGAGCCCAATGGCGACGACCGCGAGTCGCAGGCCCGGGCCGGTCGCCTCGTTGCGCCCGACGAGGGTGCCCACGACGACGCGGAGACCGACTCGGTCGCGCAGGACGTCGGCATCGACGGGGGAGCCGCCTCGGCGGAGGAGGCTGCCGTGCACGTGACCGACGACCCGCCGTACAGCTGAGCCGCTAGCGTCCCGGCCATGGGCCTCCTGCACAGCGTCGGGGTCGTGCTGCACCCGACCCGGATGAACACCGAGGCGATCGGCACGCTGCTGGCCTGGGCCGAGGCAGCCGACCTCCCGGTCTACGGGCTGCCCGACGAGGTCGGCCGGCTGGACTGCGCCGCGTTGCCGGTCGCCCCGGAGCAGCTGGCCGAGCGGTCCTCGCTGCTCGTGAGCCTCGGCGGCGACGGCACGATGCTGCGCACCCTGCGGCTGAGCTATCCGCACGCGACGCCGGTGCTGGGCGTGAACTTCGGCCGCCTCGGGTTCCTCGCCGAGGTCGACCTGCCCGACCTGCACGACGCCCTGGACGCCATCGACCGGCACGCGTTCACCATCGAGCCACGCGCCGCCGTGTCGTGCGAAGCCAGCGGCGGCATGGCGTTCAACGACATCGCCTTGGTGCGCAGCCCTGGCGGCCGATCCGCCGTCGTCGAGGTGGTGGTCGAGGGCGTGCCCTTCGTGCGGTACGCCGCCGACGCGGTCATCGTGGCGACGCCGACCGGTTCCACGGCGTACAGCTTCTCCGCGGGCGGGCCCGTGGTGTCACCGACCGTCGAGGGGCTGCTCGTCATCCCGGCCGCACCGCACTCGGCGTTCAACCGCGCCCTGATGCTCAACAGCCACGAGCGCCTGCAGCTCCGGACGCTGGAGTCCAGCGGCGACCTCGGCCTCGAGGTCGACGGCAACCTGCAAGTCACGGTCACGCCGGGGACGGAGCTGTCGTACTCCGTGGAGCCCGGCGCCGGGCGCGTCGTGCGCCTGGGCCGGACCACGTTCTATGAGCGGGCTCGCCGCAAGCTGCAGGTGACCGGCAGTGCCGAGGCGCTGTGACCTCTGCCCGCCGACGGGTTCATCGTTGAGCTGATCCGACGCAGCGCGACCAAACGTCAAGGAGCCGAACCATGTCTCTGACCCGCGTCCAGAACTTCTCCATCTCACTCGACGGTTTCGGCACTGGCGTCCCTCAGACCCTCGAGGCACCGTTCGGCCACGCCGGCGAACGGCTGCACGAATGGCTGTTCGCCAACCGGTGGGGTCGCGAGATGATCGGCCAGCCCGGCGGCACCCGCGGCATCGACGACGCCTTCTCGCAGCAGTTCGATGCGGGGTTCGGCGCCGAGATCATGGGTGCGGGGAAGTTCGGCCCGCCCGGGTGGCACGAGGACCCGGAGTGGAAGGGCTGGTGGGGTCCCAACCCGCCGTTCCACACACCGACCTTTGTCCTCACCCATCATCCGCACGCGTCGATCGAGATGGAGGGCGGGACGACGTTCCACTTCGTCGACGCGGCGCCTGCCGAGGCGCTCGAGACGGCCCGTGATGCCGCGGCCGGCCAGGACGTCCGCCTCGGCGGAGGTCCCACGATGATCCGCGAGTTCCTTGCCGCCGGGCTCGTCGACCACATGCACGTCGTGGTGGTCCCGATCCTGCTCGGCCGAGGAGAACGCCTGTGGGACGGGCAGGAGGGCCTGGAGAGGGACTACCAGGTCGAGGCAGTCTCCTCGCCCAGCGGAGTCACGCACGTGACGTTCACCCGTACCGGTCACTGAACCACCCTCCAGACGACGAGCGGAGGGGAGCGGGCCGGCCGACGAAAGGGGCCTAGGAGCTGGGGCGCTCGGTCAACGGCAGGCGCACGATGAACCGGGTGTCGCCCGGCTGTGACTCGACCGAGAGGTCGCCGCCGTGGCGGGCCACGACGATCCGGTAGGAGATGTCGAGACCGAGGCCGGTCCCGGTGCCCACCGGCTTGGTCGTGAAGAACGGCTCGAAGATGCGCTGCCGGATCTCCGCCGGGATGCCGGGGCCGGTGTCGCCGATCTCGACGCGGACCATGTCGCCGTCGCGCGAGGTGCGGATGGTCAGCCGCTGGGGCTCGGACTGGCCGGCCATCGCCTGCACGGCGTTGTCGATGATGTTCGTCCACACCTGGTTGAGCTCACCGGCGTACACCGGCACCTGGGGCAGCGTGCGGTCGAAGTCCTTGACGACCTCGATGCCGTCCAGCTTGCCCGCCAGCATCGCCAGCGTGCTCTTCAGCCCGGCGTGCACGTCGGCCCGGCTGAACGGCGCCCGGTCCATCTGGGAGTACTGTTTCGCGGCGCTCACCAGGGTCGAGATCCGGGTCACGGAGTCGGTGATCTCGGCCAGCAGCAGCTCGGTGTCCAGGGTGTAGGTGAGCCAGCGCAGGGCCCCGTCGAGCATCTCGGGAGGGGCTGCCGCGGCCAGCTTGTCGAGGAAGCCGCTCGTGGTCCCGGCCGCGACGAACACCGGGGCCATGTTCCAGCCGTCTGAGACGCCGTGCTCGTCGAGCCACTCGGTGATCTCGTCCTCCGCCTCGGACTCCTCCATCGGTGATCGGTCGGGTGCGGTCCCGATCGCTTGCACGGCCTCCTCCTGCACCTCGACGAGCAGCTCGAGCAGGCGGTGGTCGATCTCGTCGTGCGCCAGCATCGCCAGCTTGTGCCGCATGCCCGCGACCCGCTCCTTCAGCGCGGCGTTCGCCCGCACGGCGGCGGCGGCCGGGTTGTTCAGCTCGTGCGTCAGCCCCGCCGCCAGCGAGCCGAGCGCGAGCAGCTGCTGGCGCTGGCCGATGATCTGCTGCGAGTTGCGCATCCCGAAGAACAAGCCGTCCAGCAGGTGGATCGCCATCGGGAACCACTCGCGGACGGCAACGCCGAAGTCGGCAGCGGCCAGCACGAGCAGCTGCCCATCGGTGACCGCACGTACGGTCGCCGTATAGGTGAGGTCCCCCGCGCCCGCCAGATAGCTCTGCATCGCGCCCGCGTAGGCGCCGCGCTGTTCCGAGCGCACCATCTCGACGTCGTCCGGACCGACCTTGCGGCTGAGCGTGATGGTGCCGGACAGCAGCAGGATCACGAGCTCGGCGGGCGCTCCCTCCTCGAGGAGCGTGTCCTCCGCCTTGGCGTCGGCGACCCACGCCCGCTCGGCGAGCCAAGCCAACTTGTCCTCGTCGAGCGACTCGAAGAGGAACAGCGACTTGATCTGGTCAGCTGCGAGGCGTACGTCGGTCGGCGTCGTCGAGAGCGTCATGGCGTCCCCAGGTACCGGTGGGCGAGCGTGACCGCCATCGCTCCCTCGCCGACGGCGGACGCGACCCGTTTCACCGAGTCCGCGCGCACGTCGCCGGCCACGAACACCCCGG
>DATBDW010000036.1:0-9961 GCA_036269735.1 Actinomycetes bacterium | reverse complement strand
GGGATCCAGCGATGGGCCAGGTAGGCCCGCATGATGCTGGTCTCCTGCGCCACGGCGATGTTCTCGTGGCTGTCGACGATGAGGCGCATCAAGGTGGTTCCGGAGCCCATCGGCCCGACGATGAAGATCGGTGCGGCGGAGGTCATGGCGTCACCTTGCCCGGATCGTCCCCGACGCACCTCGTCGCCCATCGGGTAGCGTCCTCGCGATGCTGCTCAGCCTGGTGGTCGTGGCGCACCGGCACCAGGCCTGGATCCGACCCTTCCTGACCTCGGTGCTCGAGCAGGCGCCGTCGTCCGACGTCGAGGTGCTCGTCGTCGACGATGCCTCCCCGGACCATACGCCGGGCATCGTGGCCGAGGTCGCCTCCGGTGACCCGCGGGTGCGGCTGCACCGGCAGGGCACCAGGGCTGGCTCGTCGTCGTCGTGGCGGACCGGACTCGAACTGACGACCGGGGAGTACGTCTGGTTTCTCGAACCGATCGACCTGCTGCTCCCGGCGGGTGTGCGTCAGGTGCTCGCCCAGCTGGCGGAGCAGCCGGACGTGCTGCTCGTCCCTGGCGTGGAGCTCGACCTGTTCGGCGGCCGCCGGGCCGCCGGGACACCCGGTGCGGCGCCGGTTCTGCGGGACAGAGTGCTGCGCCGTGGACACCTCGAGACCATCCCCCCGCCGCACGGCGGGGCGTTCGGCAGGGTGCCGTGGGCGACGGCAGCGCTGGCCCGCGCGACGTCCGTACGCCAGGTCACCGTGCCGGTGTGGGCGCACCGCCGCCTCCCCGCCGAGGTCCGGCGGCAGTGGCTGGACGACAGTGCCTGGGACGTCTTCGACGCGTACGAGGAAGCGTTCGACGAGCTGGCCGCGCACGACGGGTCGAGCGCCCAGGCAGCAGACCTCGCGGCCGCGATGGTCGCGGATCAGCGCGCCGCGCTGGACACTCAGCCCGCCGAGGAACGAGCCCGGTTCATCGGCCGGATTGCCGCCGACATCGCAGCTCACGGCACCGGTGAGGCGGAGCAGGCCGGCGTCGTCGCGCGGCTCGAGCGGCGCGCGCTGAGCACCGGTGACCTGCGCGACCTCACCCTCGCCGGCCGGATCCGCAGCATCCGGAACAGCATCCGTCCCGGCCTGCGCAGCGTGCCCCGGAGCCCGGCGGCCGTGCGGGGGAGGATCCGGGAGCGGAGATACGCCGCGATGCGCCGGGGACCACTCGACCCACGCCTTGTCGTCTACTCCGCCTACTGGGGCACGGCCTTCTCGTGCAACCCGCGAGCCATCTACCTCGCGATGCGCGAGCTCCGCCCGGACCTGCACGCGGTGTGGGTGGTGAAGCCTGGGTCCGAGGGAGTCATGCCGGACGGCCTGGACGTCGTCGTCGAGGGCACCACCGCGTACTACCGCGTGATGGCACAGGCGACGTACTTCGTGAACAACGTGAACTTCGCGAACGACGTGGTGAAGCGGCCGGGGCAGATCCATCTGCAGACCCACCACGGCACCCCGCTGAAGACGATGGGCCTTGACCTCGTCAACGCCGCGCACAGCAGTCTGGGGCTGAACTTCCGCCGGCTGATGAAGCGCGTCCAGCGGTGGGACTACAGCATCTCCGCGAACGAGTTCACCACCGAGATCTGGGAGCGGGTCTACCCCAGCGGTACCTACGAGAGCCTTGAGACGGGCTACCCGCGCAACGACGAGCTCGCCCGCGCGACCGACGCAGACCGGGCCCGGATCCGCGCAGACCTGGACCTCGACCACGACGCGCGGGTCCTGCTCTACACGCCGACCCACCGCGAGTACACCAAGCAGTACGTGCCGCTCCTCGATCCGGTCGAGCTCGCCGAGTCCTTGGGCCCGGCCTGGACCATCCTGATGCGGAGCCACTACTTCTACCGAGACGCCACCACCGGGAGTCATCCGCGCGTTGTGGACGTGGCGAACCATCCCTCCATCGAGGAGCTGTCGATCGCCTCCGACGTGCTCGTCACCGACTACTCCTCGCTGATGTTCGACTTCGCGGTGCTCGACCGGCCGATCGTGATCTACGCCCCCGACTGGGACGAGTACCGGACACAACGGGGCACCTACTTCGACCTGATGGCCGAGCCGCCTGGGGCGATCGCGACCACGCAGGACGAGCTGGCGCGGCTGCTCATCGACGGGCGGCACGACGACCAGGCGAGCACCGCAGCGCGCACCGCGTTCCGCGCCAGGTTCGCGGCACTCGAGGACGGACACGCGGCGCGCCGCGTCGTCGAACGCGTTTGGCCGGCCACGCACTAGCGACGCACCAGACGGCCGGCGCGGTCAGCGACCCGCACCAGTCGCGCGCGCCACACCGGCGGCACCCTACGAAGGAGCCGCCGGGGCACGAACCGCTCGGCGAGACGGATCACGGCGTCGGCACCGCCGCCGCTCGCGACCGCGAGACCGCGGGAGCCGCTGCCCTGGCCAGCAGCCGAACCTCCAGCACCCGCGGAACCCGCCGGCCGCAAGGCATGCAGCGAGGACTGGGCGATGGCCTCGATGTCGGCGTAGAACGCGTGGTAGCCCGCCCTGCTGGCGTCCAGTGCAGTGCGCGCCGCGGCGCCCCCTTCACGCGGCGTCGTCAGCGCCAGCAGCTCGTCCCAGACCGGCTCGGCAACCTGGCGCACCAGCTCCGGAACGCCGAGATCAGCAAAGCCCTCGCGCTGCCGGTGCAGCGAAGGGTCGACGAGCTCGTCGATCGCCTCCACCGTGTCAGGCGAGAGGTCGCGCAGCAGCGGGAGGTCCAGGGCGTCCGCGGTCCGGGCCACCTCGTCGCGCCAGCTCTTCAGGAGATCGTCGTAACGCACGAAGACCCGGCGCCGGCCACGGGTCGCGTACTCGGTCTCGAGCATGATGTTCACCCACGAGACCGCCCGGCTGGCGGGCGACTGCCAGTCGCCGTACCAGGTCATCGCGCTGCCCACGGCCTCGGCAGGGTGCCGCAGCAAGGACGCGAACGAGACGTCGGCGCCGACCTCGTCGGCGGCCCGTTCCCACAACGGCAGGAACCAGCCGATCCGCGGGTCCTTGACCACGACTGCAGACCGGCCGACGAGCTGGACCTTCAGCCAGTTGCGCAGCTCGGCGAGCGCGGCCCGGTCGTCGACCGCGGCGGAGGTCAGCTCCCATGCGGCCGGACGGCTGTCCCAGACCGAGACCCGCCGGGACCGGAGCAAGCG
Source organism: Actinomycetes bacterium (assembly GCA_036269735.1). Taxonomy (GTDB): domain Bacteria; phylum Actinomycetota; class Actinomycetes; order JACCUZ01; family JACCUZ01; genus DATBDW01. The sequence goes on along the minus strand of DATBDW010000036.1, from coordinate 6,757 downwards.
GCCATGGAAGTCCACCACCCATGCCGGCTCGCCGAAGCCCTTGGGGTTTGTCGGGTCGGCACTGACCTCGGGCTGCGGCACGTGGAACCCGGCGGTCGAGAGCAGCGTGGTGAACAGGCTCGTGCCGCTGCGCCCGACCCCGGCCACGAGGACGAGGTGGGGTCGCGCACCCTCGGTGCCGCGCCGGTTGCCGTCGCCGGTGGTCATGCGACCGCCGCCGCCCGAGCACCGAGCGCGAGCATCTCGTCGACGACCCGGGCCGCTGCTCCACCGTCGGCCAGGGATCCCAGTGCGTCCCTCATGGCCACGTAGGCAGGTCCAGAGGGGGTCTCCGGAGCATCGTGGATCGCGGCCACCAGGTCGTCCGCCCGCGAGACCACCGGACCGGGAAATGACTCCGTGGGGAGGTAGTGCCGACCTGGCCGCTCCTGCTGGGGCGCCTCGTCGGGCAGCCAGAGAACCATGGGGCGTCCTGTCAGCACCCGGTCCCAGACCAGCGAGCAGGCATCCGTGACGAGCACGTCCGACGCGAGAAGCAGGTCTGTGCTGTCGGGGTACGACGAGGCGTCCACCACAGTGTCTCCATCGGCCTCGGGGACGGTGTCTATGACGGCCGGGTGCGGCCGAACCACGAGAACATGGTCACGCCCCAGGCGGTGGGCCAGAGCACCGGGGTCGATCGGAAGGTCGAGGTGGAAGTGCCGGGGGTCACCGGCTTGGCGCGGCCGTGACGACGGTGCCCACAGCACGACGCGTCGATCCGCGGGGATCCGCAGGGCCGACCTGGTGGCGGCCGCCCGGGTCGCCCGTTCCGGCGCACGATCCGGCGCTGCAAGCACGTCGTGTCGCGGCAGGCCGCTCTCGCGGATCTCGCTCCCGAGATCGAACGCGCGGCGGAGGATCGCGGCGTGCTGCGGCGTCGCGGCGGGGACCAGGTCCCATCGGGCCGCCTCGGCCCGGACCCGACGGGCCCAGCCCAGGCCGTCCTTCAGCGCCCCGTTCTCGTCGTCGAGACCCAGTTGCCGAACCGGCACGCCGTGCCAGGTCTGGACGACCACCTGGTCCGGTCGACGTTCCAGCCCGCCCAGGCCGACCGCGCCGCCGACAACGACGTAGCGGGACCGGACGGCGGCTTCGTACCAGTCGGCGCTGCCGCGCACGACGGTGCGCGCACCCCACGGCGCGACCCCACGGCCGAACTCCACGGTCCACACGGTGTCGAGGCCGCTGCCGCGGGCCTCCAGCTCGTCGTACACCGCCCTGGCGTCGTCGGCGTACCGTCCCGGCCCGTAGGGGTCGATGAGAACCTGATCGAGCAACGGCTTGCGAAGATGCTCGCGGGCACCGGACCGCAAGCGCGCCTGTCCGGCCCACCCGCGGTCGGAGGGCCTCAGCTCGTCGGGAACCGTCAGGCGGACCACATCGCCCACCTCGGCCAGGCTCACCCCGCCGGATCGGTGGGTGGTGCGCACGGGCAAGGTCTCCAGTACGGCGGGGTCGACCGCAATCCGGCGCCTTGCGCTGGTCAGCCGGCCGCCGGCCGGCCGGGCGAAGAGCTCCCAGGTCCCGGGCGCGAGCGGCAGGCGGCCGCCGGCAGCCGCCATGGCGTCCACCGGGATCTCGGCGGCGAACTCGTCACCGGTGCGCACGACGGGCACGACGTGATGGGCCTCGGCCCGGCGAGAGACCAGGACCAGCTCGATCTCCCGATCGGCCGGTGCGGCGTACCGGCCGGAGAGCTCGAACCCGGCCGGGTCGCCCGCGACCCGGGTCAGCGTCGGAGGCACCGGCCCGTGCACGGCTACCAGCCGGCCGGTCCGCGTGGCGAGCAGCCGGGTCTCGTTCTCGGCGGAGGAGACCGCTCGCTCCTCGAAGCCCGGAGAGACCACGAGCGGCAGCGGGCCCCCACCACCACCGGGCTGCAGGTGCAGCTGCCAGACGGCGCCGTCCCCCGGCCCTTCGCCGTCCGCGTCAGGGGTGCTCCACAGGGCAGCCAGGTCCATCCGGCTGACGAACCGCGCCGGCTTCTCGCTGACGGCGCCGTAGCTCGTCACCGGCACGGTGACCGAGCCTCGCCCGTCCTCGCGAGCGACCCGCAACACGGCGCCCGGCTCGAGCGCCGGCCCGGTCAGGGTTCCGACGATCTCGACCACGCGGTCGTCCAGCTCGACGCTGTCGACGACCGCGTGCTCAGCCGAGATCTCCAGCTGGAAACCTCCGGCGGGCGTGGTGGGGACGATTCGCGCACCCTGCAGCGTGCGGATCTCCGGACGGCTCGCACGCCCCGGCTCAGTGAGGGTCACCCAGCGGCGGCGGGTCACGCCCTGACACCGACGCTCGACCCGCAACCGCCAGCTCCCGGTCCGGAACCGACCGTTGTGGCGCAGCTGCTCCATCGGGACTGCGGCGTCGAATCCGGCCCAGTCGTAGTCAACATCGTCGCCGGCCGCCTCGGTCACGTCCGGGCGCATGACGGCCTGTGTCCGCAGTCCGACCACCCGCGAGCTCTGGCCGACCTCTTCCAGCGTGATCCGTAGGCGTCCGGAGTCCGCCGACTCAACCGCCAGTGACGCGATGTAGGCGAAGCCGGAGATCATCAGCGTGTCGCCTTCCCACCGGATGTCGGACACCCGCGCGGGCATCGGCAGGTCGTCGGCCCGCATCCGGTAGAGGTCGTCGGGTACGGCGACGTCAGGATCCCCCCGGTACGGGTAGCCGGCGTAGAATGTGCGCCGGTGGCGCTCGAACGCGACGCCGGCCTGGTCCGGCGTCCGCTCCACCTCGAGCACCTCGAGCAGCTCCGCGAGCAGCCGGTGCCGGACCAGGAACCACTCGAGGCGTTGAAGGGACGGGAGCTCGTCGAACACGGCCGGGTCGGACCGGTCGAAGAAGTCGTTGACCAGGTCGAGGAAGAGCTGCTGGAACGGCTGATCCGCCTCGCCCAGCTGGATCAGGAAGTAGCGCAGGTCCTGCTCGGCCACGGACCTGTCGTAGAGGCGCTTGAGGCGGCCCTCCCCGCGCTCGGCCAGGAATCGGCTGACCCCGTCGACGGCGGCGGTGCGGTCCCTGATGGCCCGCGGCTCGGTGCGCCGCTGGGTGATCGAGCTGGCGTCGCCCACCCGGGCCCGCCACAGGTAGACGGGGTCGCGCAGCACATCCACGGCCTCGGCCAGCACATGCGCCGGCAGGGTGACCGGGATGTCCTCGTACAGCACGCCCTCGGGCCAGGACAGGTCGTTGTCGTCCCAGAAGCTCCGGCGGAAGAGCTTGTTCCACGCGGTGCGGTCGTTGAGCAGCGCCGGGTGCTTGGTGATGTGGGTCCGGGGCCGGTTCGCGTTGAAGGTGCTGAAGACCATCCCCGCCTGCCGGGTGCCGGAGGTGGTCAGCCGGTAGAAGTTCCCGGTGGCGAGGTCGGAGCCGGTCCGGTCGAGGCTGCCGGCCAGCAGCTCGTAGGCACGGGGCAGCACGACGTCGTCACTGTCCACGAAGGCGAGGTACCGGCCGGTGGTCCGGCGGGCGCCGGCGTTGCGCGCCGCTCCCAGGCCGGCGTTTGCCTGCCGGACCAGGTGGAACCGGGGGTCGGTCTCGGCGAACGCGGCCGCGATCTCCGCACTGGAGTCCGTCGACCCGTCGTCCACCAGCACGACCTCGAGGCCGGCGAGGGTCTGCCCAGCCAGCGATTCCAGGCACTCGGCCAGGTAGCGCTCGACGTTGTAGATCGGCACCACCACGCTGACGTGCGGGCGTTGGTCCGGGGCGACCAGGGCAGCCGCGGGACCCTCCGTGGTCGTCACGTGGGTGAGGCCCCCCCGCGGAACCGGAGGGCAACCTGACCGCGAAGGGGGACGGCGACTGAGGGTGCCGCACATGGCGGCGCACCCCGGCCGCGGCCGAAGGTGCCGCACATGGCGGCTAGCCTAAGCCGCCTGTGCCACTCACTCACGCCCGGCCCCGGCTCGGCATCTCCGACCGGACGACGGCTACCCGTCGAGGCCGGCGAGCGCCCGCTGACCGCTGGTGAGCCGCGCTGCGACGGGGTACGCCGGGCGCCGTGCCTCCCGGCGTTCGCTCGCCCACCGGGCCTGCATGGTGACCTGACGCTGCGTGATCGCGCGTGCGTAGCGGGCCAGCAGCAGCGGACCGGGGCGCCGACCCGCGCCCGTCCGGGGGAAGTCCCACCTCGCCAACGCCCCGCGCAGCACCGTCTCGGCCAGCCCGAGCTCCCAGGGTTCGAGGGCTTGTCGCCACGACTCGACCTGGGAGGCGCTGACCGGCTCGTCGAGCCTGGTGTGCCAGGTCTTGGACTGCGGGACCACGCCGCGCACCCGCGCCGGCTCGAGCATCGCGGGATCGAGCTCTTCGTCGAGGAACGCGCATACGTCGCGCAGCACCGGCTCCGGGTCGGCGACCAGCGACTCGTAGCGCACGACGTGGAAGACGTCTCCGGGAAGCCGACGCAGGTTACGCCGGGCGCAGTACTCCGCCTGGGCCCAGGTCGCTATCGAGCCGACCGAGTCGTAGGGCCACCAGGGCATCGACTTCAGGGATGCCACATTGGCCCGGCCGTCGCGCACGATCTGCAGGATCTGCGCGTCAGGGAACAGTCGCAGCAGGACGTCCACCTCGGAGAAGTACGCCGGTCTCTTGTCGCCCCAGCGGGCGGCGCCCTGCGCCTCGGCGAACAGGCTGAGCACCGTCCCGATCGCCGAACCGACGGTCGGCGGCGCCGCGAGCACCGCACGACGGGCGACAGCTGGATCCAGGCCGAGATGGCGCACCCGGCTGCCCCGGCCGGTGCAGGCACGCGCGAGGGCCCGACGCTGCTCGCGGGTGGACAGATCCCCGAACCGCGCTCGAGCCCGCCACACCGGCAGCAGGAACCTCGTCTCGGGCGGGATCGCGAGCCGGGGGTGCGCATGGAGCATGAGCCCGAGCAGGGTCGTGCCGGAGCGCGGGCACCCGACGACGAAGACAGGACGGTCACTGGTCACGGTGGCCGCGAGCGTAGTGCCGCCGACGCCGTCGACGACTCCGCCCGGTTGCGAGCCGCCCGATGTCCATGACCGACCCTGGCGAGCGGGACGAAGCGACCGAGGCGAGCGACCCGGGCAAAGGGACCGGTGCCGGCCTCCGGCGCACCGCTTCGGGCCGGGGCGGCCATCGCCGGCTCGTCATCGTGCTGATGCTGCTGGCGGTCCTCGCGGCAGTGATCGCGCTGCCCGGCTCGCGCGGCGACCATCGCGCACTGCACCCGGTGGCGGGCTCGCAGGATCCGCTGCCGTCTGGGCCGACGGCCGCCTACGCGGCCGCGGGCGCGACCCGCATCAAGCACGTCGTGATGATCATGCAGGAGAACCGCTCGTTCGACAGCTACTTCGGGACCTACCCGGGAGCCGACGGCATCCCGCGCGACGGCGCCGGCCGGTTCACGGTGTGCCTACCCGACCCGGGCCTCGGGCGATGCGCGGCGCCGTACCACGACAGGTCTGACGTGAGCGGGGGCGGACCGCACCGCAGCGACAACGCCATCCGGGACATCAACGGTGGGGCGATGGACGGCTTCGTCGCCCAGGCCCGTCGAGCTCGCTCCGCGATCGCGTGCGCAGACCCGAACGCACCGGGTTGCCTCGCCGGTCCGGCGCGCACCGTGATGGGCTTCCACGACGGGCGCGACATCCCGAACTACTGGGACTACGCGCGGAATTACGTGCTCCAGGACCACATGTTCGAGCCCAACCTGAGCTGGAGCCTGCCCGCGCACCTGTTCGCCGTGTCGCTCTGGTCGGCGTCCTGCCCGACCCACGACCCCACCACATGCGTGCCCGCGATCGAGAACCCCGACCTGCCGCTCGACTTCCAGGCGAACAAGCATCCCGGCCGCCCGGCACCTGTGTACGCCTGGACGGACCTCACCTATCTCATGCACCGGGCCCACGTCTCGTGGCGGTACTACGTGTCGACCGGCGCCGAGCCCGACTGCGAGGACGAGGCGGCGCTGACCTGCCCAGCCGTCAAGCAGAGCGCCAAGACCCCCGGCATCTGGAATCCGTTGCCCTCGTTCGACACGGTGCGCGCGGACCACCAGCTCCAGAACGTCACCTCCGTGGCGCACTTCCGGCGGGCGGCCACGGCCGGGAACCTCCCGGACGTGAGCTGGGTCATCCCGTCGGTGGCAGTGAGCGAGCATCCGTCCGCGAAGATCAGCGACGGGCAGGCGTACGTCACCGGGCTGGTCAATGATGTGATGCACGGCCCCGACTGGTCCTCGACGGCGATCTTCTTGACCTGGGACGACTGGGGCGGCTTCTACGACCACGTCGCACCGCCCGGCGTGGACGAGCAGGGCTACGGCCTGCGGGTGCCGGGGCTGCTGATCAGCCCGTGGGCGAGGACCGGCTACATCGACCACCAGACGCTCAGCTTCGACGCCTACGCCACGTTCATCGAGAACCGGTTCCTCCGCGGCCAGCGTCTGAACCCGACCAACGACGGCCGGCCGGACTCGCGCCCCGACGTTCGTGAGAACGCACCTGTCCTCGGCGACTTGCTCAGCGAGTTCGACTTCACCGGGGCGCCGCGGCCGCCGCTGGTGCTGCCACCGCGACCGGTCACCGACCTCCGCGAGACCCGGCCGGTCATCGCCCCGGGTACCGGCTGACGCGTCAGGTCAGTCGCGGGTGGCGGCGAGCAGCAGCGTCATCCGGGTCTGCGGTTCGGTGTGCGCATGCAGCAGCCGGCCCCCGGTGCCGCGGGCGAG
>DATBDW010000035.1:0-16910 GCA_036269735.1 Actinomycetes bacterium | reverse complement strand
GCGCCGGCTGTGCTCGGTCCTGTTCTGCGACCTCGTCGGGTTCACTCCGCTGTCGGAGGCGCGTGACCCGGAAGAAGTCCGCGAGCTGCTGTCGGCGTACTTCGAGACCGCGAGCACGGTGATCGGCCGGTACGGCGGTGTCGTCGAGAAGTTCATCGGCGACGCCGTGATGGCGGTGTGGGGCACCCCGACCGCGACCGAGAGCGACGCGGAGCGTGCGGTCCGGGCGGCACTCGACCTGGTCGACACGGTCCGCCAGCTCGGCGCCGAGCGTCACGTAGAGACCCTGGCGGCCCGCGCCGGCGTCGTCACTGGCGAGGTCGCCGTCACCATCGGCGCGGTCAACGAGGGCATGGTCGCCGGCGACGCGGTCAATACGGCCGCCCGGGTGCAGGCCGCCGCCGGCCCGGGACAGGTGCTCGTCGACTCCGCCACCCAGCGCCTCGCGTCCAGCGCGATCGGCTTCGAGGGCGCCGACCTGCACGCCCTCAAGGGCAAGTCCGAGCCGGAACAGCTGTGGCGGGCCACCCGGGTCATCTCCGGGGTGGGCTGGTCGCAGCGGGTCGACGGCCTCGAGGCGCCGCTCACCGGCCGCGACGCGGAGGTCCGCACGATCCGCGAGCTGTTCCACGCGACGGCCGAGCGCCGCACGCCGCGGATGGTCGTGCTCTCCGGCCCGGCGGGTGTCGGCAAGTCTCGGCTGGGCTGGGAGTTCCGCAAGCACGTCGACGGTCTGGTCGACCTCGTGAACTGGCATCACGGCCGGTGCCTGTCGTACGGCGAGGGGGTGTCCTTCTGGGCGCTGGCCGAGATGATGCGGCAGCGGCTGGGGATCGCCGAGGACGACCAGCCCGAGCTCGCCGCGGTCAAGCTCGTCCAGGGGATGGAGCAGTGGGTCCCCGACGAGGTCGAGCGTGCGTACGTCGGGACCCGACTGGCCCGGCTGCTCGGCGTCCCTTACGCAGCGGACACCGGAGCCGAGCTCTCCCGCGAGGAGCTGTTCGCGGGCTGGCGGATCTTCGTCGAGCGGATGGCCGCCGAAGCGCCGGTCGTGCTGATGCTCGAGGACGCCCAGCACGCCGACCGCGGCCTGCTCGACTTCCTCGACCACCTAGTCGACTGGTCCCGCGACCTGCCGGTCTACGTGCTCGTCCTCACCCGGCCCGAGCTCGACGACGTTCGGCCCGGTTTCGGGACGGGGCGCAACCGGGTGCTGCTCACCCTCGACCCGCTCGACGACGCGTCGATGCGGCCGCTCGTCGACGCCCTCGTGCCCGGCATGCCGGTCGCCGCCCGCGACGCAATCGTGGCTCAGGCGCAAGGCGTCCCGCTGTACGCCGTCGAGACCGTGCGCTCGCTGGTCGACCGCGACGTCGTCCAGCCGATCGACGGTGTCTACCGCCTCGTCGGCGACGTCGGCGAGCTCGTGGTCCCGGACAGCCTGCATGCGCTGCTCGCCGCCCGGCTCGACGCCCTGGCGCCCGAGGTACGCCGACTGGTGGCCGACGCGGCCGTGCTCGGCACGTCGTTCACGGCGGACGCGCTGGTCGCGGTCTCGGAGCTCGAGGCCGGCGCGTTGCACGAGCGGCTGGCCGAGCTGCTGCGCCGCGAGGTGCTCACGGTGTCGGCGGACCCGCTGTCGCCCGAGCGCGGCAGCTACCAGTTCGCCCAGGACCTGCTGCGCCAGGTCGCCTACGACACCCTGTCGCGGCGGGACCGGAAGGCCCGGCACCTCGCCGTGGCCGGCTACCTGCGCGGAACGTTCCCCAACGACGGCGAGGAGGTCGTCGACGTCCTCGCCCGGCACTACCTCGACGCGCTCGCTGCCGTGCCCGACGACCCGGACGCGGACGCGCTGCGCGAGCACGCCGTGGCGGCCCTGGTGAGAGCCGCCGAGCGCGCTGCCCGGACCGGCGCACCGGACCACGCCTCACACAGTTACTTGCAGGCGGCGGACCTGCTCGAGCAGGACGGCCGGGATCCGCGGCGCTGCGCGCAGCTGGTCGAGCACGCGATCGAAGCGGCGTTCGAGTCGGGTGCAGCGAACGAGGTGGTCGAGCTGGCCGAGGCGAACATCCAGCGGTACGCCGCACTGGGCGAGACCCGCGCCGCCGCCCGGAGCCGTATCCAGCAGGGCCGCGGACTGATCCGGATGGGCCGCTACACCGGCGCCCGGGAGACGCTCAACGAGGCGATCGCCGGCCTGCAGGACCCGCCGGACGCCGACACGGTCGCCGCCCTGGAGCAGGTCGCCCTGGTCGAGACCTGGGCGGGGACCCCCGAGGCGGACGCCGCGACCGTGGACGTGCTGCGACTGGCGCAAGGTCTGGAGCTCGGGCCGACAGCGATGGCCGGCGTGCTGCACGTGCGTGGGATGCACCTGGCGCGGGACGGCAGGCTGATGGAGGCCGTGTTCCACATGCGGGAGGCCGTCCGGCTGGCCGAGGAGGCGGACCGGCCCGACCTGGTGGGCCTATACCTGACCAACCTCGGCTCCTCACTGATGGGCTACGACCCCTCGAGCTCCGCGGACGAGACCCGGCGGGCGCTGGACATCTCGCGCCGCGGGGGCAACCGCCGTGGCGTCTCCGTCTGCGCCAGCAACCTCGCGCAGGTGCTGATCCACACCGGCCGCTGGGACGAGGCAGCCGAGTTGCTCGCTACGGGGGGCGACGCGGACGAGACATCGGAGGCCGGCGAGCTGGCCGCCTGGGCGAGGTTGCTGCTCGTGGACCTCCGGGGAGACCCGGCGACGGCACGCGGCATCCTGGCGCGGTTCGAGATCCTGCCCAACAGTGACGACCCCGAGGACCAGGCCGCGGTGGCGATCGGCGAGGCCATGACGGCCGCCGCCGAGCACGACCCGGACGTCGCGCTGGCGCACGCCCTCCGGGCGCTCACATTCGTCGACGCCCTCGGTGTCAGCCACGAGACGCTTCGCTGGGGCTGGCCCATCGCAACGCGGATCGCCGTCGACCGTGGCGACACCGACCTGATCGAGCGCCTGCTGGCGATGCTGCCCGTGGAGATGCCCCGATTGGTACCGCCGATGCTGCGCGCCGAGCGGTTGCTCGTGCTGGCCCGACGGGCCGCGGCCGAAGGGTCCGACGACGCGGGCGCCGCCTTCGAGACCGCTCTCACCGCGATGCGGGAGATGAGCCCGCCGCACCTGCTCGCCCACGGACTGTTGGACCACGCGGAGCACCTCGCGGCACACGGCGACCCGGCCGGTGCGGCCGCTGCCGTGGACCAGGCGCGGGCGATCGGCGTACGCCTCGGCTGCCGCCCGGTCGTCGCTCGTGCGGAGGCCCTCAGCGCGTCGGTCGGCAGCGCGGAGCCGGCCACCGCCTGACCGGGCGACCCTGTGGCGCGGACCACCCGACGGACGGGAAGAGACCTGGCGCACCGGGCGCTGAACCAGACGTGACGACACCCATCAAGGTGGACATCTGGTCCGACGTGCAGTGCCCCTGGTGCTACATCGGCATGCGCAAGTTCGAGGCGGGGGTCGCGCAGTCCGGCGTACCGGTCGAGGTGGAGTACCACTCCTTCGAGCTGGCGCCCGACACCCCGGTCGACTTCGAGGGCACTCCCGTCGACTACCTGCAGTCGAAGTACGCCACCTCCCGCGAGCAGGCGCAGTCGATGGTGGACCGCGTCGTCGGCATCGCCGCCCAGGTCGGTCTCGACTACGACTACGACCACATCCACCAGACCAACACCGTGCTGGCCCACGAGCTGCTGCACTTCGCCAAGGCGCACGGCAAGCAGGCCGAGCTCAAGGAGCGACTGCTCGAGGCGTACTTCGTCGAGGGCCGCCACGTGGGCAAGGCCGAGGAGCTCGCCGGTCTGGCAGCCGACGTCGGGCTGGACCGCGACGAGGCCGCCGCGGCGCTCGCCGACCACAGCTACCTCGCCGACGTGAAGGCCGACATGGCGCAGGCCATGGCCTACGGCATCACCGGCGTCCCGTTCTACGTCGTCGACGGCCGGTACGGCGTCTCCGGTGCCCAGGACGCCACGACCTTCGCGCGGGTGCTGAACCAGGTCGCCGCCGAGCAGGTGGCATGAGTGCCGAGCCGGCACCGCGGCTCGCCTTGGTCATGCTCGGCGCTCCCGACGCCGCGCTCTGCGAGGACGACAGCTGCCTGCTTCCCGGCGCCGACGCGAACACAGTCACGCGCCTTATCGACCCTGACCCGCCGGCACCTTCGCCCCCCGGCGAGTCGCAGCAGAGGCGGCCCTGAACGCAACGCCAGGTGCAGCCGCTCCTAGTCGGACGTGGCGGTGCCGCGCGAGAGGGCGGCGAGAGCCTTGGGGGCGCGGGGCTCGTAGAACACGTCGAGCTCCGACACCGAGAAGCCGGCGGCTTGCACCAGGCCGACGATGGGTCGGGACAGATGACATCCTCCGGCAGCTCGCTTCTGGATCGGCTCGAGCCGATGCTGCCAGCGCTGCACCCGCTCGTCGGGGGCGAGCCCGTGCTCGACGAAGTGGAAGGTGCCGCCGGGCTTGAGGACCCGGCGCAGTTCCGACAGTGCCGCGGCCACGTCGGGGATCGTGCACAGCGTCCAGGTGGACAGGGCCGAGTCGAAGGTGTCGTCGGCGAACGGCAGCGACTGCCCGTCCAGGCCGGCACGACGCACCGGGACGCGTGACCCGGCGAGCCGCTTTCCGGCGAGCCGCCAGGCCAGGTCGGCCGGTTCGACCGCGTCGACCGCGTCCACCGCGGGCGGGTAGAAGGGCACGTTGAGCCCCGAGCCGAACCCGATCTCGACGACCCGACCCGAGAGCCCTTCGCAGGTTCGTTGGCGGAAGGGCTCGTTGCTCGTCATTCCGCAGGCCACGTTGTTGAGCCGCGGCACCAACCGATCGGTGTACCAGCCCATGATCACCGTCCCTTCGTGAGTGGCGGCCAGCGGGCGCGTCGGAAGCCGACCGTCACCTGCTGGGCAAGGCGATCTCGAGGACGGCGAAGCCGCGCAGGTCGACCCAGCGGCGGTCCGGGCCGCTGACGACCCGCAGCAGGACTGAGTCGCAGCCGACGCAGCGCACCACGACCCCCGGTGCATCGACGTACACCCGGGTGTCGGCGAACACGCCGACCCGGCCGCAGCCGGCGCAGCGGCCGACCGCAGTGGTGACGTCGACCGCGAACACCTCGCTGAGCACCCCCGCCGCTGCGTTGCCGTCCAGATAGGTCTCGCTCATCGGCCACCTCCACTGGGTCCGAAGCGCTCGGTGCGCACCCGGTGCTGGTCGTAGCCGGCGAGCACGAGCAGGTCCGCGACCGCCTCGACGAAGCCGGTCGGCCCGCAGACGTACGCCGTGGCGCGGGCGTCCGCCGGGAACACGACCTGTGCGAGCAGGCCCGCATCGAGGCGGCCCGGCGGGCGGGTCGAGCCCTCGGGTGCGCGTCGCGTGTAGACGTAGCTCAGGTCGAGATGGGTGTCAGGCTGCGCCGCGAGCGCGGCCAGCTCCTCGCCGTACAGCACGGCATCGGGTGTCCGCACCGACTGCACCAGCCGCACCGGCACCTCGCTGGCTGCCTTCCGGTGCGCGCGCACCATCGCCATCAACGGGACGACGCCGGACCCGCCGCCCAGCAGCAGCACCGGCCCGGGCTGCGTCGGGCGCCAGACGAACCACCCGCCGACCGGCCCGCGAACCCCGACCTTGTCGCCGGGTTGCGCGACGTCGACGAGGTACGGCGACACCTCACCGTCGTCGAGTCGCTCCACGGTGATCTCGACGCGCTCCCCCGCCGCGACCGACGCGATCGAGTAGGACCGGGTCGCCGTGTAGCCGTCGTCGGCGGTCAGCTGGACGTCGACATGCTGGCCGGCCTCGTGGCCGGGCCAGCCGGGCACGTCGAGCACAAGGGTGCGTGCGGTCGCGGACTCGGGCCGGACCTCGGCGACCATGGCGTCGCGCCAGCCGGTCACCGCGGCCGGCCGGTCGCTCGTCTCGCTGTCACGTGTCCCAGTAGCGCTGCTCGCGCCAGGGGTCGCCGTAGTTGTGGTAGCCGGCGGTCTCCCAGAACCCGGGCTCGTCGTCGTGGCGCAGCTCGAGGGCACGCACCCACTTGGCGCTCTTCCACAGGTAGAGGTGCGGGACGAGAAGCCGCGCAGGGCCGCCGTGCTCGGCGGGGAGTGCCTCGCCGTCAAAGGTGTGCGCGATCCAGGCCTTGCCGTCGAGGAGGTCCTCGAAGGGCATGTTGGTGGTGTACCCGCCGTACGACGACACCGCGACGTACTCCGCCGTGGTCTCCACGTCCTCGAGCAGTACGTCGAGCGAGACGCCCTGCCAGTCGGTGGCGAGCTTGGACCATCGGGTGACGCAGTGCAGGTCGACGGTCGGGGTGTCCTGCGGCAGCGCCATCAGGGCGGCCCAGTCCCACCGGTGCGCCTGACCCGTCTCGGTGGTGATCGTGAACTCCCACCCGTCCGTCGCGACCCGCTGGGTCGGCCCGGCCGTCAGGACAGGGAAGTCCTCGGTGAGGTACTGACCCGGCGGCAGCTCGACCCCGCTGCGTCGCTTGCCGAGGAACCCGCGCGTGACCATCCGTGTCCTCCCCTCGCCGTGCCCGGCGCCGACAGCCGCCGATGCACCAGTGGCGTGCCCGTGCCCGGCATCGTCCCCCGGCATCGTCGTCGCCCGCGCCGTCCGCGTCCAGCCCCGTCCCGCAACCCGACGCCTAGGTGATCCACAGGGGATCTGTGCATGATCCACAGCGCATCCGCTGGAGAAAACCACATGGATCCGCTGTGGATCAGCGCTGCTCGCGCAGGCGGCGGGCCGCGTCGCCGCCGAACACCTCGGCCTGGTTGGCGTGGTCGAGGATGACGTCGCCGGCCGGGTCGAGCTCGATGCTCGGCGGCAGCACGAACCGGCGGGTCACCAGCTCGAAGTCGATCGGCTCCTCCAGCCAGGCCGACCAGCCGTGCGGCGCGGGCCGGAACCCGAAGTTCTCGTTGACGTAGGTCACCCGGTTGCCGCCCTCGACCAGCGCGAGCATCACCGGCGCGAGGTGCGCCATCGCCGGCTCGCCCGGACGGGTGTAGGGCTCGATCACCTCGCGGTCATCGGGCGCGCCCTCTCCCGGGTGGTCGGTCATGACCGACATCCTGCCCACCTCCCGTCGGTACTCACTGCCCACCCGCGCCCGTCGGGGCGCCCAGCGCGCTGAGCTTGTCGGCCAGCTCGAGGCGCTCGACGATCTCGAGGGTTCCCTCGTCGAGGTGCTCCTGCATCGTGTGCACGAAGACCTGGCGCAGCCCGCCGGCGCCGTACTGCGGGTTGGCCAGCGCGTAGCTCACGGCCACCCGGACGTCGCGGGTCGCCCGCAGCATCGTGACCTGGTCGCGATAGGTGCCGTTCCACGGCCGCACCTGCACGCCCTCGAACAGCGTGCGCGCGCTGCCGCTCGCCGCCGTGACGTCGGACTCGGGAACGGCGAAGCCCGAGAACCGTAGGTGCGGGCTGCCCGAGACGCTGCCCGCGCCGATGACGTCGCCCCGGCGCAGAACAGCGTCGGACCAGCGGTCGACGCCGCCGTAGGCGGGGTCCTGCTGGTACGCCGCCGCGCGCCCCGCTGGCGTCGCCGAGCCCGGGTCGGGGTCCGGCAGCCGCTCGCCGCGCAGCGCGTTGCGGGCCCGCTGCAGGAAGGTCAGTCGCTCGCCACTGCCGCCGAGCCGGTCCAGCCGCCCGAACGTGGTGGCCAGGTCGGCGACGTCCTCGGTGGCCTCCGCCCCGCGCACGGCCCCCGCCGCACCACCGCTCATCAGCGCCAGCACCAGGTCCGGCAGCAGGTGCCCGATGGCGCGGCCGGGCGATGTGCGCCAGGTGTCCCAGTCGATCAGCGCCTTGCCCAGGGCGACCGGGTGCTCGGCGCCGTAGACTATGCCACGCCCGAGCTGCTCGACCGAGGCCGTCCAGCCGTCCGGGTCGGCGACCATCCGCACCGGCGACAGGTCCCAGGCCAGCACGGCCGTGCCCTCGGTGGTCTGCCAGGCGCCGCGGCCGATCTCGGCGACGAAGTGCCCCGCCTTCTGCCACCAGTGCGGCTCGGCCGGCGCGCACCGCCACGCGTCGGCGACCCGGCGAGCGGCGGCCGCACCGGCGGCGGCCACCCGGTCGCGGGCAGCCGCGAGCATCGACTCGGCCCGGGCGAGGTCATCGGCTCCCGGGTCGTACGCCGGTGGGCGCACCAGCGCGTCCAGCACCCGCTGCGGGTGCGAGCCCTGCGCGGCCCGGCGGGCGTCGTCGGCGAAGTCGGTCACCTGCTGGGTCCAGGCCGCCGACGCAGCGCGGGCCTGCCGGTAGAGGTCGAGGGCGGCCCGGGCGGTGGCCTGCTCCTCGCGCAGCACGCCGACGAAGCCGCGCACCGCGGCGGCAGTCGCCGCGAAGGCCGCCGCGGCGTCGTCGAACCGTCCCGGCTCCAGGTCGACCGCGGCACGGAACGCGTCGCTGGCCGGCCCGTGCCACTCCCCGGCGTCGACCGCCCGGACCCGGGCCGCGGCTCCGCCCAGCCCGTCGGCCAGAGTGCGGCACCGGGTGACGAGCAGCTCGAGCTGGTCGGGGTCACCGGGCACCAGCTCGGTGGCGGTGGCGCCGGGGTGCAGGGGCGCGGGCAGGGCGCTCATCGACGTACCGCTGACAGGACCCGGCCGCGACGAAGTGCGCGCGCCGGAAGTACGGCGGGATGCGGGCCGGCCGGGTCGACGAGCAGGCCGTAGCCGGGCGGGACGAGATCGAGCAGGTCCGGGCCGGGCGCGCCGGCCCAGTCGCACGACCCGGCGTAGGCCGCGAGGGTGCGCAGCGACGCGTGCACGACGACATAGCCGGCTCCGGGCGGCCCGACCGCCGCCACCGCCGGGCCGCCCGAAGCAGAGGGCACGCGCTGCACGAACAGGGTCGCCGTCTCGAACGCCGCCTGCAGCCCGGCGCCGTCGACCGAGCCGGCCGCGAACGTCGCGAGCACCGGCGTCAGGTCATCCCCCGAGTGGGGGGTCACGGCACCCCGCCACCGGCTGCCGACGCGATCGAGGCCTCGACGTCGACGTAGATCTGCCCCGCGTCGGCCAGCATCGACGCGAGCCGGTCGGCGTCGTCCATCAGGCAGCCGAGGCCGTGCGCCCAGCGGGAGAGGAACGTCTCGACCGCGTCCGACAGCGCCGGGTGCCCGGCGTCCGCAGCCAGCCCGGTCAACTCACCGCGCCGCCCGGTGACGACTCGTGCGACGCCCACCGCGTCGCGCAGCCGGACGCCGGCGTGGCGCACCAGCTGCGGGTCGACCTCGACGTAGCTCATGTCCCGGAACGCTAGGGAGATCCGCCCGACCCACCGTCCGACTTGTCCACAGGCGTCCGCGGGTGCACACCACCGCCCGGGGGTAGGGACCGCTCGTGCGAATCAGCGACCCGGGTGACCTGTGGTGGAAGAGCGCCGTCGTCTACTGCCTCGACGTGAAGCGGTACGCCGACTCCGACGGCGACGGGTGGGGGGACTTCCGCGGCCTGACGAGCAAGGTCGACTATCTCGCCGACCTCGGGGTGACCTGCCTGTGGCTGATGCCGTTCTTCCCGAGCCCGCTGCAGGACGACGGCTACGACATCAGCGACTACTACGCGGTCGATCCGCGGCTGGGCACCTTCGGCGACCTCGTCGACTTCCTCCGCACCGCACACGCGGCCGGCATCAAGGTGATCCTCGACCTGGTGCCCAACCACACGTCGACCCAGCACGCGTGGTTCCAGGACGCGCGCAGCTCGCCGAAGGCCCGCCACCGCGACTGGTACGTCTGGGAGGACGACCCGCCGCCCACCGCCCCGGCGGACGTCGCGTTCCCCGGCGACGAGACGAGCATCTGGCAGTACGACGAGAAGGCGAAGAGCCACTTCCTGCACCGCTTCTACCGGTTCCAGCCCGACCTCGACATCTCCCACCCCTACGTCCGCGACGAGCTCACGCGGATCACCGGGTTCTGGACCGAGCTGGGCATCGACGGGTTCCGGATGGACGCCGTACCGGCGCTGCTGCAGAGCGACGACGCGGCGGAGAAGTCGCGGCTGCCCGACCCGCACCAGTTCCTGCGCGACCTACGCGCGTTCCTCGGCAGGCGACACGGCGGCACGTTCATCCTCGGCGAGGTCAACCTGCCGCACGACCAGCAGAAGGAGTACTTCGGCGTAGGCGGGGCGCCCGAGCTCACCGCGGCGTTCGACTTCATCACGATGGCCAACCTGTGGCTCTCGATAGCCCGCGGCGACGCCGGCCCGCTCGCGCACGCGATCTCGAACCGGCCGGCGATCCCCGAGGAGTGCCAGTGGGCGACGTTCGTCCGCAACCACGACGAGCTGACCCTCGACCACCTCACCGACTCCGAACGCGACGACGTCTTCACGGCGTTCGGGCCGAGCAAGCGGATGCAGATCTACAACCGCGGTCTGCGCCGGCGGCTGGCCGCGATGCTCGACGGCGACCAGGACCGGATCCGGCTGGTGCTCAGCCTGCTGTTCAGCCTGCCCGGCACCCCTGTCATCTTCTACGGCGACGAGATCGGCATGGGCGAGAACCTTGCGGCGGACGGGCGTCTTGCCGTCCGTACGCCGATGCAGTGGAACGCCGGCCGCAACGGCGGCTTCTCGACCGCGCCCGCCAAGGACCTGGTGTCGGCCGTCGTGCGCGGGCCGCTCGGCCCGTCGGGGGTCAACGTGGCCGACCAGCGCCCCGACCCGGAGTCGCTGCACGCATACGTCCGGTCGCTGATCCGGGCCTACCGCGAGTGCGAGGAGCTCGGCTGGGGGACGTTCTCGCTGCTCTCGTGCGACCAGCCGTCGGTCCTGGCACACCAGGTCGTGTGGGACGAGCGGCCGCTGATCCTGCTGCACAACCTGTCCGGTACGCCGGTGCGGGTGACCGCGCAGCTGCCCAGCCAGAAGGGACCGGTCGAGCTGCACGAGCCGCTCGGCCGGCGTACCGCGACCGCCGATCGCGCGGGCAAGATCACCGTGGACCTCGCGCGATACGGCAGCGTCTGGCTGCGCCCCGACGTCTGAGGAGGCCCGTCGCGACCGGCTCCGCGACCGCCTCGGCCCGCCCCGGTTGACCGCCTCCGACCGCCCGGTTGGCACGGGCCGGCCGCCGCGGCCGGGGGGACAGTCGCGCCTGACCGGTGTGGATCTTTGCCGGATTCCGCCCGATGTGACGCTGGGTAACCGGACTTGACCATCTCGTGACTCTTCCGCGTTGGAGTGATCCCGGCGCGGCCTGGGTGTGCAGCACGCTGCGTGACGGAACCATGGGGAGGGCATGGGGTCCCGGAGGGGGTGTGGGTGCTGGCCGACGACGACACGTCGCGCGCTGCGGCGGAGCCGCCGGGTCGATCCGGCGCGCCCGCGCAGTCCTCGGCGCGCCCCGCGACCAACGGTGCGGGCAGCCCCGGCAGCACCGGCAGCCCCGGCAGCGCCGGCCTGCCCGGGCTCGGCCCCGTGTTCGCGCGCAGCCCGGTCGCCATGGCGGTCGTCGACGGCACCGGGCGGGTGCTCGAGGCGAACGGTGCCCTGTCGGCGTACCTCGGGCACGACCCGGGCTCGCTGGCCGGCACCCGCCTCGACCAGCACCTGGCCCCCGACGACGGCGGCCGGCTCAAGCACGGCAGCGCCGAGCGGCGGCTGCGCCACGCGCGCGGGCACGAGCTGTGGGCCGTGGTGTCGGTGGTGCCGATGCCCGAGGCGGGCGCCGGCGCGATGCTCGTCTGCGTCGACGACGCGACCGGGCGACGCAACACCGAGCGGCTGCTGCTGCACGCGGCGCTGCACGACAGCCTGACCAACCTGCCCAACCGCCGGCTGCTGCGCGACCGCCTCGACACCGCGCTGAGCCGGGCCGCGCGCGCGTCGGCGCGGATGGCGGTGCTGTTCCTGGACCTCGACCGGTTCAAGGAGGTCAATGACGTCTTCGGGCACGACGCCGGTGACGAGGTGCTGGTGACGATCGCGGGGCGCATCCTCGCCGCGCTGCGGTCGCAGGACACGGTGGCCCGGCTCGGCGGTGACGAGTTCGTCGTGATCTGCGAGGACCTCGGTACGGACGACGACCTCGCCGCGCTGGTGGCGCGCATCCGCGACGGCGTCGCCCGGCCGGTGACGATCGACAACCGAGACGTGCGGGTGTCGGTCTCGATCGGGGTGGCGATCGCCGGGCCGTACGCCGACACCGGAGACGAGCTGGTACGGCTGGCCGACCTCGCGATGCTCCGTGCCAAGCACCAGCCCGAGTCGCCCTATGTGCTCGCCGACGGCTCGGCCGCGGACGACCGGGTCGGTGGCGCGCGCGAGGACCACGAGGGTCGCGGGCTGCTCGCCGACCTGCGGCACGCGATCCAGGCCGACCTGCTCGAGCTGCACTACCAGCCGGTCGTGCGCGTCGACGGGCAGCTCGTCGGGCTGGAGGCGCTGGTCCGCTGGCCGCACCCGCGGCTCGGGCTGCTGCTGCCGGCCGACTTCCTGTCGCGCGTCGAGGGCACCGACCTCGCGACGCCGATGACCGGCTGGGTGCTTCGGGCCGCGGTACGCGACGCCGCCGGCTGGCACGACCCCAACGTGCGGGTCTCGGTGAACGTGTGGGCCGCCGAGGTCGCCCGGCCCGGGTTCGCCGACACGGTCTCGATGCTGCTGACCTGGGCCGGACTGCAGGCCCGCGGGCTGTACCTCGAGATGCACGAGCAGGACCTGCCCGAGGCCGGGCCGGGACTGGCCGACGAGCTGGATGCGTTGCGTCGGCTCGGGGTCGGGCTGGCGATCGACGACTACGGATCGGGGGGCACATCCCTGGCGGGGATGCGCCGGCTACCGGTGGACACCCTCAAGGTGGACCGCACCTTCGTCGCCGGCTGCGTGGACGACCCGGAGGACTCCGCCGTCGTCGCGGCGGTGGCCTCGGCGGCACTCGCGGCCGGCCGGCACCCGCTGGCCACGGGCGTGGAGACCGCGGCGCAGCTGGCCGCCCTGCGCGAGCTCGGCTACGAGTCGGTGCAGGGCTACCTCACCGGCGCACCGGCGCCGCTGGTCGACCTGCGCGACGTGCTCAACCACCGCCGGATCACCCTCCCCGGCTGACCCGGCCCCGAGGAGTCGACCACGTAAAGCACGCCTGCGGACGCCTCAGCACGCACGCACCCACGCGTGGCGAGGGGTCCGCGGGCGTGATGCCGCGCAGAACGCGCCGCGCCTCGCCGTACCGCTGCTCCTGTGGGCGCCGACACACCGCCCGCCGCCGACACACCGCCCGCCCGGCGTGTCTGGTGCGTGCGCGCCCATTCGGCGCCGCGACCGGCAACAGGCCCGTGGCGGAGCGAAGACTCGTCCTAGTCCTCGATGACGTCCAGCCCCTGCTCCCGCAGCAACGCCAGGCGATCCAGCATCCCCTTCAGGGTCTCCGCGTCGTGCCCCTCCCAGCTGTCCACCTCGCCGACGACGCGCAGCGGATGACGGGTGCGGTAGGACTCCGTGACGTTGCCGGGGAACCTCTTGTTGGTCACGTTGGGGTCGTCCTCGAACGGACCTAGGGGCTCCACCTCATAGATGTGTCCCCGCTCGCCGCTCCCGGCCAGTGCCGTCGCCAGCTCCGCTCCCCAGGCGGCCGTCTCCACGAGCGCGGTGAAGTAGATGTTGTTCATCACCCGGCCCTCCTGGAAGTTCGAGCCGCGGCCGGGGACAAGCTCGTCGCCTACGGCGAGGGCGGACTTCGTCCCGTGGAAGAAGGGTCCGCGGATGTGCTCGCAGGACTCGTAGGTCACGGGGACCCAGTCGCTGCCGTTCTCGCCCATGGCCGTCCTCTCCGCTGACATCGGTGTTCGCTGCCCCGTTCTGCCCGCCGACTGAGACGTTCGGCAACCGAATTGTCCGATCCGGCCTGCCGAACGTTTCACTTGGCGGCAGGTACGTCTGCCTAGCCGTAGCCGAGCTCGTGCAGGCGCTCGTCGTCGATGCCGAAGTGGTGGGCCACCTCGTGCACGACGGTGATCCGCACCTGCTCGACGACCTCCTCCTCGGTGAAGCACCGGCGCAGGATCGGCCGGCGGAAGATGGTGATCCGGTCCGGGAGCGCCCCGGCGTACCAGCTGTTGCGCGAGG
Organism: Actinomycetes bacterium; assembly: GCA_036269735.1. Lineage (GTDB taxonomy): Bacteria > Actinomycetota > Actinomycetes > JACCUZ01 > JACCUZ01 > DATBDW01. The sequence goes on along the minus strand of DATBDW010000035.1, from coordinate 2,772 downwards.
TGAGCGGGATGCCCTCGTAGAGCCCGAGCAGGCTCATGCCGCCGCGTGGCGAGATGTCCTCGACGAGGACGACGACGTTGCTCATCACCTTGGTGAGCTCGGCCGGGATGGTGTCGAGCGCGTCGGAGACCAGCGCGTCGAAGCGTTCGGGCGGCATCTCCAGCACCCCCCGAGCGTGCCCCATCGGAGCGCCGGATGCCGTAGAACCGGCCCCGATCGGGTAGGCAAGACCCGTGACCGCCCCTGCCCTCACCGCGCGGTGGTGGACGACCACCTGGGCAGCGGTACGCCGACGCGCGCGGGCGGTGCACGACGCCCGGCTGTGGCAGGACACCCGCCAGCGGCGCACCCTGCTCGTCGCCGAGGTGATCCTGATCGGCGTGGTCGGCTGCTGGCTCGGCCTGCTGGCGGGCGGCAACCTGACCGCGAACGTCGGCCCGCTGCAGACCAAGCTCTCGGTCCAGCCCAGCCTGCACGGCGGCAGCGTCGTGTCGATCCCGCCGCTGGGCGAGCTGCGGGTCAAGACCCACGCCGGTCCGTGGCGCCTCGCCGTCGAAGTCACCCGCATCGACGCCTCCGACGCGCGGCGCATCTTCAACGACCCCGAGTCGGTCAACGGGCTGGGCGACCGGGTCTCGGGCGACCTCAAGAGCGCCGCGATCACGGTCGCGGTCCGCTCCGCGCTGGCCGCGGTGGCCGGCGGGCTGCTGCTCGGCGTACTCGTCTTCAGAAGACGCTGGCGCCTCGTCCTGCTCAGCGGAGCGGTCAGCGCGGCGCTGATCGCCGGCGGCGGCATCGTCGCGGCCGCGACGTGGAACCCCAAGGCGATCCAGCAGCCGGAGTACGACGGGCTGCTGGCCAGCGCCCCCGGCGTGGTCGGCGACGCGCGCAGCATCGTCACGCACTTCTCTCGCTACGAGGACCAGCTGGCCAAGCTGGTGACCAACGTGAGCCGGCTCTACGACGTGACGTCGACCCTGCCGGCGTACCAGCCGGATCCCTCGACCATCCGCGTCCTCTTCGTCTCCGACCTGCACCTCAACCCGGCGTCGTGGGACGTGATCCGCTCGGTGGCCAAGCAGTTCCAGGTGGACGTGATCGTGGACTCGGGCGACCTGACCGACCACGGTACGTCGGCCGAGGGCACCTACGTCGACCAGATCGCGACCATGGGCGTGCCCTACGTGTGGGTGCGCGGCAACCACGACTCGCTCATCACCCAGGCCCAGGTCGAGGCGCAGCCCAACGCGGTGGTGCTCGACACGGGCAGCACCGCCGAGGTGGGCGGGCTGCGGTTCCTCGGCTGGGGCGACCCGCGGTTCACCCCCGACAAGAACACCCGCGGCGCGCCGGCGCCGGCCAGCGTCACCCAGGTCGGCCTCGCGATGGACGACGCCCTCAGGGCGCAGCCGGTCAACCAGCCGGTCGACGTCGCGATCGTGCACGACGGTGCGGCCGCGCCGGAGATGGACGGCGACGTGCCGCTGGTGCTCTCGGGGCACTACCACCGCCGCGAGCAGCACCTGCTGCCCGACGGGACGCTGAGCTTCTGGCAGGGCTCGACCGGCGCGTCCGGGCTGCGCGGGCTCGAGCACGAGAAGCCGACCCCGATCCGCGCCTCGGTGCTCTACTTCAACCGGGACACCCGCCGCCTGCAGGCCTGGGACGACATCACCCTCGGCGGCCTCGGCCTGGTCACCGCGAAGATCGAGCGGCGGATCCTCGACGAGCAGTTCCCCCAGCTCGCGGTGCCGACGGAGTCCCCCTCTGCGACCGCATCCGGGACCCCGTCGGCGACCGAATCGCCCTCGCCCGCCGCGGTCACAGCCACCACCATCGCGGCCACCGGCAGCCCGGTCCCGACCCGATCTCCCTCCTCCGGTACGCCGATCAGCACGCCCTCGGCGACCTCTACCCCGACCCCGACCGGCTCCGGACCGTGACCCGGGCGGCCGACCCGATCGGCTTTGGTGATCGCCTCTGGCGTCCCCTATGCTTTCCGGGTCCCCGACGGCTAGGACGCCGTGGGCCAGCAGCCCTCATCGTCTAGTGGCCCAGGACGCCGCCCTTTCAAGGCGGTAGCACGGGTTCGAATCCCGTTGGGGGCACGCAACAACGCACGGCAAGGTCCTGTGGAGCAGCTTGGAGTGCTCGCCACCCTGTCAAGGTGGAGGCCGCGGGTTCAAATCCCGTCAGGACCGCGCTGGGCCGGCGCGAGCCGCCCTCGGCCAGGTAGCTCAGTTGGTACGAGCGTCCGACTGAAAATCGGAAGGTCGGCGGTTCGACCCCGCCCCTGGCCACCGTCATGAGGGCAGGTCACTGCGTTGTCGGGTAAACCTCGGGTGACTCTCTACAGCCGATCTTGCTCAGGCAGGCTCCCTGGTCGCACCAGCGCCGCAGCCGGCCCCGCCAGCTCCAAGCGAGAAGAGCTACTTGCTCGCGGCGACGTGGAAGTAGTCGAACGCCACCTTGAGATCGGTGGTCGTGCCGGCGCGGTTGAACGCGAACAGCCCGGCCTGCAGGTTCGTCAGTGTCGCGCCAGTTGTCCACACCGGGACCCAGGTCTGGCCGTCGACCGAGTAGGACGTCGTGTAGCGCGCGCCGTCCTTCGTCATCCGCAGCCAGATGGTGTTGTCGGCCGGCAGGATCGCGTTGGCGTTGAGCGCGTTCAGGGTCTGGTTGACCTGCACGCCGTTGAGGGTGTCCTCCAGCGACGTGTTGAACTGGATGTTCGTCGGCGACGTCGCCTCGAGGTCGAACTTGAGGTAGTTG
>DATBDW010000034.1:0-23307 GCA_036269735.1 Actinomycetes bacterium | reverse complement strand
GGTCGAGCTCAACCACTACGAGGGCGTGCCGCACCTCATCACGCCGATCATCACCTCGCCGAAGAAGGCGGCCGAGGCGCTGCAGTGGGTCGTGCGCGAGATGGACCTGCGCTACGACGACCTGGCCACCTTCGGGTTCCGTCACGTCGACGACTTCAACAAGGCGGTGAAGTCCGGCAAGGTCACGCCGCCGCCTGGCAGCGAGCGCGTGCTGTCGCCGTACCCCTATCTGCTGGTCGTGGTCGACGAGCTGGCCGACCTGATGATGATCGCGCCACGCGACGTCGAGGACTCGATCGTGCGCATCACCCAGCTGGCCCGCGCCGCCGGCATCCACCTGGTGCTGGCCACCCAGCGCCCGTCGGTCGACGTGGTCACCGGCCTCATCAAGGCCAACGTGCCGTCGCGCCTCGCGTTCGCGACCTCGAGCCTCACCGACAGCCGAGTGATCCTCGACCAGCCCGGCGCCGAGAAGCTCGTCGGCCAGGGCGACGCCCTGTTCCTGCCGATGGGCGCGAGCAAGCCGATGCGGATGCAGGGCGCCTGGGTCACCGAGCCCGAGGTGATGGCCGTCGTCGAGCACTGCAAGAACCAGCTGCAGCCGACGTACCGCGAGGACGTCACCGCACCACAGAGCGCCAAGCGGGAGATCGACGAGGAGGTCGGCGACGACCTCGACCTCCTCTGCCAGGCCGCGGAGCTCGTCGTGACCACCCAGTTCGGGTCCACCTCGATGCTGCAGCGCAAGCTTCGGGTGGGCTTTGCGAAGGCCGGCCGGTTGATGGACCTGATGGAGAGCCGCGGCATCGTCGGCCCGTCCGAAGGGTCCAAGGCCCGCGATGTTCTGGTCACGTCCGACGAGCTGGACGGAGTGCTGTTCACCCTTCGGGGTGAATGATCACTACCGGTGCATCCTCGGCTGGCCGACGGTGACTGCCGTCCCTAGACTGGCAGTCACTACGGGAGGAGAGCACGTGTCCATCGGCAGGGCCCTCGCGCAGGCGCGGGAGGCGGCCGGGCTCTCCGTCGACGAGGTCGCACACGCGACCCGGATCCGGCGCACCCTGGTTCTGGGCATCGAGAACGACGACTTCTCGGCCTGTGGCGGCGACTTCTACGCCCGCGGGCACGTGCGCACCATCGCCACCAAGGTCGGGCTCGATCCCGCGCCCCTGCTGGCGGAGTTCGACCGCGAGCGGCCCGAGGCGGCGCCACGCGCGAGCGACGTCTTCGAGGCCGAGACCGCCGCGCGCCCGGAGCGGCGCGGGCCCAACTGGAGCGCGGCCATGGTGGCGGCTCTGGTGCTGATCGTGGCGTTCGGCATCTACCACGCGTTCACAGGGTCTTCCGGTGGCGACCCTGCCACGCGGGCCGGCGGTCCCAGCGCGACGGCGACCGGCTCACCGCACAGCACACCGTCCGCGTCTCCGTCGCCGTCATCGGGCGGCGGCAGCGCGGTGGCGCAGGCTCCTCGGACCAAGGTCGTCGTGGCCGTTCGGGCCGATGAGCGCAGCTGGGTGCAGGTCAACACGGGCACCGGCCAGCAGCTCTTCCAGGGGCTCCTGCAGGGCGGCGAGACGAGGACCTTCACCGACCGCCGCCAGATCAAGCTGGTGGTCGGCAACGCCGGCGGGGTGAACCTGACGGTCAACGGGACAGACATCGGGCCGCCCGGGCGTCGCGGCCAGGTGGCGCGGTTGCAGTTCACGCCCCAGGACCCGACCGGCGGCTGACGGCACCGCCGTTAGGCTGCCCGCATGGCCTTCACTCCCGGCCGGCGCGTTGCGCTGGTCACCCTCGGCTGCGGTCGCAACGAGGTCGACTCCGAGGAGCTCGCCGGCCGCCTGGCCGCCGACGGCTGGGACCTGGTGGCTGACGCCGGCGACGCCGACGTCGCCGTCGTCAACACCTGCGGCTTCGTCGACGCCGCGAAGAAGGACTCCATCGACACCCTGCTCGCAGCCGCCGACCTCAAGGGTTCGGGCCGCACCCAGGCCGTCGTCGCCGTGGGGTGCCTGGCTGAGAGGTACGGCGACCAGCTCGCCGCGTCACTACCCGAGGCCGACGCGGTGCTGGGCTTCGACGACTACGCCGACATCTCGGCGCGCCTGCAGTCGGTGCTCGCGGGAGAGCAGCACGTCGCACACACCCCGCGCGACCGGCGCACTTTGCTGCCGATCGCACCAGCGGACCGGCGTACCGAACCGGAGGAGTGGCGCGGCCCCCCGTCAGGCCCGGTGCGCTTCCGCCTGGACAAGGGACCGACCGCCGCGCTGAAGCTCGCCAGCGGCTGTGACCGGCGGTGCACGTTCTGCGCGATCCCCGCGTTCCGGGGGTCGTTCGTGTCGCGGCGCCCGCACGAGCTGCTCGCCGAGGCCGCCTGGCTCGCGGAGCAGGGCGCGCGCGAGCTGTTCCTCGTCAGCGAGAACTCCACCTCTTACGGCAAGGACCTCGGCGACCTGCGGCTGCTCGAGACGCTGCTGCCGGACATCGCCGCCATCGAAGGCGTCGCACGGGTCCGGGTCTCCTACCTGCAGCCGGCCGAGGTGCGCCCGGGGCTGCTCGAGGCGATCGCGTCGACGCCCGGTGTGGCGCCGTACTTCGACCTGTCCTTCCAGCACGCGAGCCCGTCGGTGCTGCGCCGGATGCGCCGGTTCGGCGACACCGAGCGGTTCCTCGAGCTCATCGAGCGGGCCCGCTCCCTGGCGCCCGGCGCCGGCATCCGGTCCAACGTCATCGTCGGCTTCCCCGGCGAGACCGAGGCCGACCTGGCCGAGCTCGAGCGCTTCCTGACGGCCGCCCGTCTCGACGTCGTGGGCGTGTTCGGCTACTCCGACGAGGACGGCACCGAGGCCGCGGGCTTCGACGGCAAGCTCCCGCCCGACGAGATCGCCGACCGGCTGTCTCGCGTCACCGACCTCGTCGAGCAGCTCGTCGCGCAGCGCGCCGAGGACCGCATCGGCGAGAGGGTCGACGTCCTCGTCGAGGAGGTCGACGCGAAGAGCGGAGCCGTGGAGGGCCGGGCCGCGCACCAGGGACCCGAGGTGGACGGCAGCACCACGGTGACCGGGGCTGCTGGCGCGGCTGTCGGTTCGATGGTGACCGCGACCGTCGTGGGCAGTGACGGCGCGGACCTCGTCGCTGCGGCCCGGGTCGGCGCGCTGGTGCCCGGATGACCGAGGAGCGGGCGGCGACCGGCCGTCCGGTGGCCAGCTCGTGGAACATCGCCAACGCACTGACCGTGCTGCGGCTCGCGCTGGTCCCGGTGTTCCTGGTCCTGTTGCTCCACGACGACGGTGACGACGCGGTCTGGCGCGTGCTGGCCTGGGTGGTGTTCGCGGTGGCCTCGGTGACCGACCGGATCGACGGCGAGCTGGCCCGGCGGCGTGGACTGGTCACCAACTTCGGCGTCATCGCCGACCCGATCGCGGACAAGGCGCTGATCGGCGCTGCACTGATCGGCCTGTCCCTGCTCGACGAGCTGCCCTGGTGGATCACGGTGGTGATCCTGGTCCGGGAGGTCGGCATCACGCTGCTGCGGTTCTTCGTGATCCGCCACGGTGTGATGCCGGCGAGCCGCGGTGGCAAGGCCAAGACCCTGCTGCAGGCGGTCGCGATCGGACTGCTGGTGCTGCCGCTCGGCGGGATCCTCGAGGATCTCGCGATGCTGATCATGTACGCCGCCGTGGTGGTCACCGTGGTCACCGGCGCCGACTACATCCAGCGGGCCCTGCGGCTGCGGCGCACCTCGCCGCGAGCGGAGCTGAAGCGGGCCCGGCGCGCGGAGCGGCAGTGACTCTGGGCCGACGGGCTGCCGTGACCTTGTCCGTCCACGAGGTGTTGCTCGAGCGTGGCCAGACCTTCGCGGTCGCCGAGTCGCTCACGGGCGGCGCGCTGGGTGCCGCCGTGACCTCGCTGCCCGGTGTCTCCGCGACGTTCCGAGGCGGTGTCATCGCGTACGCGACCGAGCTCAAGGCCGAGTTGCTCGGCGTCGACCGCGGACTGCTGGCAGACCGCGGCCCGGTCGACCCGGACGTGGCGATCGCCATGGCCGGGGGGGTCCGCGACCGGCTCGCTGTGACGTGGGGTCTGTCGACGACCGGGGTTGCCGGGCCGGACCCGCAGGACGGGCACCCGCCCGGCGAGGTCTACGTCGGCGTGGCCGGACCCGGCGGGTCCACCCGGGTGGCAGCCCTGCGCTTCTCGGGGGACCGCGATGCGATCCGCGCCGAGACCGTCGAGGCCGCACTCCGGTTCCTGCACGAGGCCCTGGCCGACGGGAACGCAGCGGGATGATTACAGCGTTACACTCGACGCAGCCGGGTCGCGCGGGTCGTGCGCCCCCGGTGTCCGGTCCACCGGCTACGGTGATCGGGACGAGCTGGACGGGGACGGTCGACGTGGAGAGGACGGGAGGGTCGCGATGATCTTGCTACGCAGCCTTGTGGGCGACGTGCTCCGGGAGCGCCGGCGCGAGCAGGGCCGCACCCTGCGCGAGGTGTCCTCCGCGGCCCGGGTGTCCCTGGGCTACCTCTCCGAGGTCGAGCGCGGCCAGAAGGAGGCATCCTCCGAGCTGCTCGGCTCGATCTGCGACGCGCTCGACGTCCCGATGTCCGAGCTGCTGCGCGAGGTGAGCGACAACCTCGCCTTGGCCGAGGCCGTCTCCTTGGTCGAGACGCTCACCCCGGCCACGGCTGCACCGCGCGGTCCGCTGGAGGTCACCAACCTCGCGGCCTGATCGCCGCTGGGCCGCGCGGGCATGACGCCCCGGTCCAGGGGTAGGAACGAGTTGCCGGACGCCCGCCCATCCCGTGCTCAACGGGGGTATGGACGGGCGTCCGTCGTTGTGTGCCGGCGCGGCGCCGGTTCCGGCGAGGGGCCGGGCTGGCAGCGCGGGCACCAGTAGGCGATGCGCTGGTACGGCGCGGCGCCCTGATCGGCCGAGGCGATCGGCGTACCGCAGCGTCGGCATGGCTGGTTGGCCCGCTCGAAGACCCAGTGGTCCCGGCCCCGGCCGCGCTCGCCGGTGGTGGTCTGCCAGGCGTGCGCCTTGTTGGCGTCCAGCAGCCGGTGGGCCCGTGCGACCACCGCGGCGAGGTCGACGTCGCGCACCGGTGTCCACGGGGACCGGCCCTCGAGGAAGAGCACCTCGGCCTTGTACAGGTTGCCGATCCCGGCCAGGTCGCGCTGGTCGAGCAGCGCCTGGCCGATCTCGCGGGCCGGGTCGGCGGCCAGCCGGCGGACCGCCTCGTCGGCGTCCCAGTCGGGTCCGAGCAGGTCCGGGCCGAGGTGCCCGACGGCGTCGACCTCGCGGTCGCGGGGAAGCAGCTCGATCACGGGCAGTCGGTAGCCGACGGCCAGCCACGGCTGGGTCTCCAGGACGACCCGGACCTGCCACGCGGGCCCGCCGCGCCACCGGTCGCCCGGGCGGTAGAGGTGCCAGGCGCCGTCCATCCGGAAGTGGGTGTGGAGGGTCAGGTCGTCGTCGATCCGGGTGAGCAGGTGCTTCCCCCGGCTGACCACCTCGACGACCCGTCGACCGGTGAGGTCGGCGGTGGCCAGCTGCGGCACCCGGAAGTCGCTACGCGTGAGGGCCTGGCCGGCGAGCGCGTCGTCGAGGCGTCGACCGGCCAGCCAGACGGTGTCTCCCTCGGGCATGGTGGCACCATCGTCCCCCGAGGGCGGGTGCCGCCAACCCGTCGCGCCTGTGAGGAGCGGCCGACCCGGATGAGCGCGAGCGAGCTGGTCGTGGGCATCGTCGTGGTCTTCGTGCTCGTCGTCATCATGTTCGTCTCGGCGGTCCTGGTCCTTGCGGTCGCGGCGAGTCGCAGCCGCCGGGTGCTCGAGGGCGCCGGGGTGGACCCGAGCACGCTCGAGGAGCGGCTGCGCGAGCTGGACGACCTGCACACCCGCGGCGTGATCAGCGACGAGGAGCGCGCCACCACCCGGGCTCGCCTGCTCGCCGAGGGCTGATGCCCGGCATCACGGTCGACACCTGTCGGTGTGGTGCGGTTGGGTTCCCGGATGAGCATCCGGTGGCAGTGCGTCTGCGTGGACTCGACCGACCCCTCGGCGGCGGCGACGTTCTGGGAGCACGCCCTCGGGTGGCGGCGCACCCACGACTCCGCCGACGAGGTGGCCCTCGAGCCGCCCGCGGGGAGCCCCGAGGAGGGCGTGTCCCCGGACATCCTGTTCCTGCGCGTGCCGGAGCCCAAGGCCGTGAAGAACCGGCTGCACATCGACCTGCGGCCCGACGACCAGACGGCCGAAGTGGCCCGACTCGAGGAGCTCGGCGCCACCCGTACGTCGGTCGGGCAGGGCGAGGGCGTCACGTGGGTCGTGATGACCGATCCGGACGGCAACGAGTTCTGCGTGCTCCGCGCCCTGACCGCCGAGGAGCTCAGCCAGTGAGGATGACCGCCCGCGGTGCCACCCTCGAGGTCTTCTGAGACGCTGTCGACCCCGGCGCCCGGCTCATGCCAGGGTGTGCCCGTGACCGTCACCCTGGCTTACGTGTTCACCCCCGAGGGCGACGCCGCGCTCGCTGCGGCCCTCGAGGAGGCGCAGCGACGATCGACCGACGTCGTCGTCGTCAACGTCACCCGACCCGCGACAGGTGAGGCGTCGCCGTACTCCGAGGAGCAGGAGCTCGATGCCCTCCAGGCCAAGCTGCGCGCGGCCGGCGTCGCCAGCGAGGTCCGCCAGATCCCGGCTGGCACCGACCCGGTCGAGGCGATCATCGAGGCCGCTCGGGACACCGGTAGCGAACTCGTCGTGATCGGGCTGCGCCGCCGTAGCGCCCTCGGCAAGCTCGTGTTGGGCAGCACGGCTCAACGGCTGCTGCTGGGGCTGGACTGCCCGGTGCTCGCCGTGAAGGCCCCGCGCTGATCGTGCGCCCGGGTCGCCCGGACGACCTGCCCGCGCTCACCGCCATCTACAACCATTTCGTGCAGCACAGCCACGCCACCTTCGACCTCGAGCCGTTCACGGTCGAGGGCCGCCGGGAGTGGTTCGGGCACTACGGGGCGACCGGCCCGCACCGCCTGCTCGTCGCCGAGGTGGACGGCGAGGTCCGTGGCTGGGCGACCAGTGGCACCTTCCGCACCAAGCCGGCGTACGCCCGGTCGGTGGAGACCACTGTCTACTGCGACCCGGCGGCCACCGGGCAGGGGCTGGGTTCCGCGCTGTACGGCGAGCTGCTCGCCGTCCTCGGCGGCGAAGACGTGCACCGCGCCTACGCCGGTGTCGCTCTGCCGAACGACGCATCGGTGGCGTTGCACGAGCGGTGCGGCTTCCGCGCGGCCGGAACCTTCCGGGAGGTCGGGCGCAAGTTCGGCCGATGGTGGGACGTCCGCTGGTACGAACGCGCGCTGCCCTGAGCGCGCTGTTCTGAGCGCGCTGTTCTGAGAGGGCGTCCTCCTCGGCCGCTCACCCGGTCGTTCACACGCCCGCCTCCGAGACTGCTCGCAGGAGCAGCCCACCGGGCCGCCGTGCAAGGAGGAGACCATGACCACCGCCTCGACCCGCCCCGACCTCTCGACCATCAAGGCCCGCCAGCAGCTGACCTGGTCGAGCGGGAACTTCTCCGTCGTCGCCGCGCGGATCGTGCTGGTCAGCGAACAGCTCGTGGACGCGGCCGACCTGCGCGCGGGCTCGCAGGTCATCGACGTCGCCTGCGGCAACGGCAACGCCGCTCTGGCCGCTGCTCGCTCCGGCGCGCACGTCCTCGGGGTCGACTACGTACCGGATCTGCTGGAGGACGGCAGGGCCCGCGCAGCCAGCGAGGGGCTCGACGTGGAGTTCGCCCTGGGCGACGCGGAGAACCTGCCGGTGCCCTCCCAGTCGTTCGACGCGCTCCTGTCGGTGTTCGGCACGATGTTCGCGCCCGACCACCAGCGCACGGCGGACGAGGTGCTGCGGGTGACTCGGCCCGGCGCGACCGTCGGGCTCGCCTCGTGGAAGCCCGACGGCTTCATCGGCCAGATGTTCCGCGTGATCGGGGCGCACGTCGCGCCTCCCGCCGGCGTGCAGTCCCCGCTGTTGTGGGGCACCGAGGAGCACGTGCGCGACCTGTTCGGGCCGGCGGCCACCGACCTGCGCTCGGTGGAGCGGACCTGCACGTGGCGGTTCACGTCCGCCAAGGACTTCGTCGCATTCTTCCGGAGGTGGTACGGCCCGACCCTGATGGCGTTCCAGGCCCTCGACGAGGCCGGCCGCGTCGCCCTGGCCGACGACCTCGCCGACCTGGCTCGCCGGTGGGACCGCAACCGTGGCGGCAGCATCGCGATCCCGGCGAGCTACCTCGAGACGGTCTTCACGGTGCGCTGACCGCGCAGGGGTCAGGTGGTCCCGGCAGGTGCTCACCTGACAGGCTGTTCGCTCGAACGCAACAGAGCGACAGCGAGATGGGGAGCCAGATGGATTGGACGCTGGAGGTCGTGGTCCTGCCGGTGAGCGACATCGACCGGGCGGTCGCGTTCTACCGCGACCAGGTCGGGTTCACGCTCGACCACGACACCACCAACGAGCACATGCACGTCGTCCAGCTGACGCCGCAGGGCTCGGGCTGCTCGATCGTCATCGGCGACCTGCCCGCGCAGAACGAGATGGCCCCCGGGTCGATGCGTGGCCCGCAGCTCTGCGTCGCGGACGCCGCGGCAGCGCGGGCCGAGCTCGTCGGCCGCGGTGTCGATGCCAGCGACATCATGACGTTCGACGAGTCCGACGGCGGGACCTTCTTCGGCTTCGCCGACCCCGACGGCAACACGTGGGCGGTCCAGCAGCTCAAGGTGCGAGGCGAGAGGCCACTCATCCCGCTGGACCACCGGGGCCGCTTCGGCGCCGAGTAGCCGGGCCGTGCCGCTCGCACCCCACCACGTCGTCGTCGACGCGCACGACCTGCGGCGGCTGGCGGAGTTCTGGGGAGAAGACCGTCAAGAACCGTGTGCACCTCGACCTCACGACCACTGACGAGGACCGGGCCGAGGAGTTCGAGCGCCGCGAGGGCAACGAGTTCTGCGAGGTCCGTCCGAAGGACACGCTGGTCGGTTAGCGGTCGACGTACCGGTCGACGAAGAGATTGCCGAACACGTCGTCGGGGTCCAGCTCGCGGCGTAGGGCCCGGGCGTCGGCGAGCCGCGGGTACAGCGGCTGGACCTGCTCGGGGGTCATCGCGAACACCTTGCCCCAGTGCGGCCGGGCCGCCAGCGGGACCAGCGCGCGCTCGAGGGCGCGCACGGCAGGCAGTGCGCCGGCCGGGTCCGGGTGCCAGGTGAAGTGCAGCGCGAGCGAGTCGCGACCGTGGGCCATGCTCAGCCACCGGTCGTCCGCCGCGACCGTGCGCAGCTCCGCCACCTGCAGCGGCGGGGCGACGACGCCGGCCAGCGTGCGGAGCACCTCGACCGCGGCGACCGCGTGCTCGCGAGGCACGAGGAACTCGCTCTGCAGCTCGGCGCCGCTGCTCGGCCGGTGGTCGAGGCGGAAGTGCGGGAGCCGCTCGAACCACGGGCCCGGTCGACCGAGCTGCTCCGTGCAGCTGGCCGGTGACTCACCTGGCACCGGATGGCGCGGCCCGTCGGCTCGGGTCGCGCCCAGCCACTCGGCTCCGACGTCGGCGTACCTGCGGTCGGTGCGCCGCTTGAGCCACACCTGGTCGGCGACGTCGGCGCGCAGGGTGCTGAAGACGCTCACGCTGTACGCCGACGTGAACACCTCGTCGAGGTGCGTCACCAAGGCGTCCATCGGCAGCCGGTCGTAGACCGTCTGCGCGACGTCGAACGTGGGCTCGACGCGCAGGGTGACGGCGGTGACCACGCCGATCGTGCCCAGCGAGACGACCGCGCCGGGGAACCGCGGGTCGGTCTCGTCGAGGTGAATCAAGGTGCCGTCCGCGGTGACGACGTCGAGACCGACGACCGACGAGGCGAGCGGCGGGTTGGCGTCGCCCGAGCCGTGGGTCCCCGTCGCGGCCGCGCCGGCGACGCAGATGTGGGGGAGCGAGCCCATGTTGTGCAGCGCATGGCCGGCTTCGTGCAGCCGGGGCGCGATCTCGCCGTACCGCAAGCCGCCGCTGACGGTCACCGAGCGGCCGTCCGCCGCGATGTCGCACCGGGGCGGTAGGTCGCCGAGCAGCACGAGATCGCCGTTGGTGTCGGCGACCGGGCTGAACGAGTGCCCGCTGCCGAGCACCCGCAGCCGGGTGCTGCCGGCCACCAGCTCCTGCACCTCGGGCACCGATGTAGGACGGTGGATGCGGGCGGCCCCGAACGTGACGTTGCCGGCCCAGTTGGTGAGCGCGGTCACCGGTCCCACGTCTCGTCGCTGGCCAGCCGGACGGCGAGCAGGTCGGCCAGCGGCATCGACTCGCCGTCGCGGCCGCCAAGGCCCACGACGAGCGGCGGGTCGCTGGCTGCGAGGCGCGTCCCGCGCAGGCGAGCGACCGCCGAGGTGGGTGCCGACATGAGGTAGAACCTGCCGTCCTCGTCGACCGCGATCGAGCCGTTGCGCTTGAGGTACCAGCCGGTGAGACCGGTGCGGTAGAGCGCGCGACCGTTGCGCGCCCGGGCCCGCAGCGCGACGGTCGGTAGCCCGCGGTCGCGCGCGTCGCGAACAAAGTCCGCGAGCAGCTGGCCGGCTTGTTCGGACTCGGCGGACCGGGCCCGGTCGAGCCGGGCTGCGTGCTCCGTAGCGGCGTCGCGGCGGCGGGCCGACCAGTCCGCGCCTGATGGGTCGGTCATGCCCGCAGTCGCAGACCGCGCGGGGTCGCGTGGAAGCCGGCCTCCTCGAGCGCCAGGCCGAGCGGCGAGTTGAGTACGCCGACGCCGTCGGCTCGCTCCACAGTGAGCCGGCCGAGCAGGCCCTCGCGCACCGCGAGGGAGAGCGCGTCGACCGCCGGCTGAAGCACCGCCTGGTCCTCGGCCCAGGTGAGCAACGTGCGACCACCGCGCTCGACGTACAGAACAAGACGTCCGTCGACGAGCACGACCAGCGCGCCCGCCTTGCGACCGGGCCGGTGCCCGGCGTCCTCGCCCGGCCGGCGCGGCCACGGCACGGCCGCGCCGAACGGGTTGGCCGGGTCGGTCGCCGCGAGCACCAGGGCCCTCGGTACGTCGGGTGTGCCGGCCCGCGGGCGGCCGACGGGCTCCTCCCCGGCGCGATCCAGCGCCGCGCCGACCGCGCGCAGCCGGTCGACGGCACCGGGCAGGGCGAACTGGGCCGCGCCGAGCCCCTCCACGAAGTAGCCGCGGCGGACCCGGCCGGCCTCCTCGAAGGTGGCCAGGACGCGGTAGACCGCTGCGAACCCGCCCGGTGCGCGCTCGGCCATGGCCGCGCCGCGGATCACGATGCCGTGCCGGTCCAACAGCACCTCGACGAGCGTCGCTGCCCGGCGGGTCGGGTCGGACTCGACGGCCGGGAGCAGCGACCAGCGCCCCGCTGCGGTCGCCGGCCCGGTGCGGCTCGGCATCGACGGCCGCGCCGGCCGGGGCCGGCCGTAGCGGGCCCGTGGCGCCGGGCGGGGCGCGCGGTGGGCGCCGCGACCGCTGACCAGCGCGCGGACCGGGGCGAGCGTGTCGTTGGTCAGGTGGCCCGCCCACACCAGGTCCCACAGGGCGGCGACCAGCGCCGGGTCGTCGGTGGCTCCGACCACCTCGGAGAGGCGCCGGAAGAAGAAGGCGCCGCCGCCGGAGAGGGCGTCGAGCACGGTCTGGTGCAGCGGGGTGCCCGCCGCGACGGGGTCCGGCTCCGGCATGGTCAGCGGTGCGGCGTCCGCCGTGTGCAGGGAGACCCAGCCGTCGCCGCCGGGCAGGGGGCCGTGACCGCGCCACATCAGCTCACCTGCCGTGCAGAGCTCGTCGAGCATCGCCGGCGCGTAGCCCTGGACCCGCGCGGGCAGCACCAGGGACTCCAGCGCGGACGCGGGCACCTGCGCGCCCTGCAGCTGGTCGGCGACGCGCAGCACCCCCTCGGGTCCGCGCAGCCGGCCGCCGACCTGCTGCCAGCCGGGGAGGAACGCGGCGAGGGCCTCGACCGGGACCGGCTCGACCTCCTTGCGCAGGGCGGCCAGCGAGCGGCGGCGGAGCGTGCGCAGCACCTCGGCGTCGCACCATTCCGGTCCGCTGCCCCCGGGCAGGTACTCGCCGGCAACCACCCGGCCGGTGCTCGCGAGCCGGTGCAGCGTCTGCTCGACCACGGCGACGCCGAGCCCGAGGCGGGTCGCGACGTCGGCGGTCGTGAACGGCACGTGGGTGCGGGCGTAGCGGGCGACCAGGTCGCCGATCGGGTCGCGCAGCGGCTCGAGGAAAGCGTCCGGGATGCCGACCGGCAGCGGGGTGCCCAAGGCGTCGCGCAGCCGCCCCGCGTCCTCGACCGCGACCCAGCGCTCCTCCCCGGCGACGCGCGCCCGGACGGCGCGGCGGACGTCCTCCAGCTCGTGCAGCCAGGCCGCCGTCGCACCGCGCTCGACGGCCTCGGCAGTGCTCAGCGGCCCGAGGATGCGCAGCAGGTCCGCCACTCCCTCGGCGTCGCGCGCCTTGCGATCGTCGGAGGTGCGCTGCAGGTCGGCGGCCAGCGCCGCGACCGCGGACGGGTCGAGCAGCTCGCGCAGACCGCCGTACCCCTGTTGCCCGAGCAGCTCGGCGAGCAGCGCCGGGTCCAGTGACAGGGCCTGGGCGCGTCGCTCGGCCAGCGGGGAGTCGCCCTCGTAGAGGAACTGGGCGACGTAGCCGAACAGGAGGGACCGGGCGAACGGCGACGGCTGCTGGGTCTCGACCTCGACGAAGCGCACCGTGCGCTCGGCCACGTCGCGCATCAGCCGCACCAGGCCGGGCACGTCGAAGACATCCTGCAGGCACTCGCGCATCGTCTCGAGCAGCACCGGGAACGACCCGTATTCGCTCGCGACCGACAACAGCTGGGCGGACCGCTGCCGTTGCTGCCAGAGCGGGGTACGCCGGCCGGGGTTGCGCCGCGGCAGGAGCAGCGCCCGAGCGGCGCACTCGCGGAACCGCGAGGCGAACAGCGCCGAGCCACCCACCTCGGCGGTGACTAGCGGCTCGACGTCGTCGGGGTCCAGTACCGCGACCTCGGTGCCGGTGCGCGCGGCGTCGCCGCCCGGCACGTCGTCCAGCTCGATGTCGGGCAGCCGCAGCACGATGCCGTCGTCGGTGTGCATCGCCTGGACGTCGACGCCGTACCGCTCGCGCAGCCGGGCCGCGATCACCAGCGCCCACGGTGCGTGCACGGGTGAGCCGAACGGCGAGTGGATCGCGACCCGCCAGTCGCCCAGCTCGTCGCGGAACCGCTCGACCACGATCGTGCGGTCGTCGGGCAGGTGACCGGTCGCCTGGCGCTGCTCGTCGAGATAGGAGAGCAGGTTGCCGGCCGCCCACTCGTCGAGGCCGGCGGCCATCACCCGGGCCTTCGCCTTGGCGGGGGTCAGCGCGCCGAGCTCCCGGGTGAACTCGCCGAGGGCGCGGCCGAGCTCGACCGGCCGGCCGAGGGTGTCGCCCTTCCAGAACGGCAGCCGGCCCGGCTGGCCGGGGGCCGGCGTGACGAGCACCCGGTCGTGGGTGATGTCCTCGATCCGCCACGCCGTCGAACCAAGCGTGAACACGTCGCCGACCCGCGACTCGTAGACCATCTCCTCGTCCAGCTCGCCGACCCGCGACTGCTTCTCTCCGACGAGGAAGACGCCGAACAGCCCGCGGTCCGGGATGGTGCCGCCGCTGGTCACCGCCAGTCGTTGCGCACCGGGCCGGCCGGTGAGGGTTCCGCCGACTCGGTCCCACACGAGTCGCGGGCGCAGCTCGGCGAACTCGTCGCTCGGGTAGCGCCCGGCGAGCATGTCGAGCACCGACTCGAACGCGCTGCGGGGGAGGCCGGCGTACGGCGCGGCACGGCGCACGACGTCGTACATCACCTCGACCTCCCACTCGTCGACGCTCACCATCGCGACGACCTGCTGGGCGAGCACGTCGAGCGGGTTGCGCGGGTAGCGCAGCTCCTCGATCTGCCCGGCCCGCATCCGCTCGGCGACGACCGCCGTCTGTACGAGGTCGCCGCGGTACTTCGGGAAGATGACCCCGCGTGACACGGCTCCGACCTGGTGGCCGGCCCGGCCGACGCGTTGGAGACCGCTGGCCACCGACGGCGGTGACTCGACCTGGATCACGAGGTCGACTGCGCCCATGTCGATGCCGAGCTCGAGGCTGGAGGTCGCGACGACGGCGGGCAGGCGGCCGGCCTTGAGGTCCTCCTCGATCTGCGCGCGCTGCTCCTTGGACACGGAGCCGTGGTGCGCACGGGCGATCTCCGGTACGCCGGCGTCCGGCCGCGGCACGGTCGAGCTCGCCTGGGCCATCTTCTCCGCGGGGCGCATCTCGCCGGGCTCCGGTAGCGGCTCGCCGGTCGCCCGCTCGTAGGCGATCTCGTTGAGTCGCGCGCACAGCCGCTCGGCCAGTCGGCGCGAGTTGGCGAACACGATCGTCGAGCGGTGCGACTGCACGAGGTCGGCGATGCGCTCCTCGACGTGCGGCCAGATCGAGGTGTGCCGCTCCTCGCCGGACGCCGAACCGCTCACCTCGCCGGTCGACTGGCCCAGCTCGGCGAGGTCCTCCACGGGCACGACGACCTCGAGCTCGATGGTCTTGGCCGACGGCGGCTGGACGACCTCGACGTCGTGGCGCCCGCCGAGGAACCTCGCGACCTCCTCGACCGGGCGGACCGTCGCGGACAAGCCGATGCGCTGGGCCGGACGATCCAGCAGGTGGTCGAGGCGCTCGAGGGAGAGGGCGAGGTGGGCGCCGCGCTTGGTGCCCGCGACGGCGTGGACCTCGTCGACGATCACGGTCTCGACGCCGCGCAGCGACTCGCGGGCCTGGCTGGTGAGGATGAGGAACAAGGACTCGGGCGTGGTGATGAGGATGTCGGGCGGCGTCCGGCCGAACCGACGGCGCTCCTCTGCCGGAGTGTCGCCCGACCGGACGCCGACGGTGAGGTCCGGCACCTGGTCGGGCGGCAGGCCGAGGCGGCTGGCGGCGTGCCGGATGCCGGCCAGCGGCGCGCGCAGGTTGCGCTGGACGTCGACGGCCAGCGCCTTCATCGGGCTGACGTAGAGGACGCGGCACCGGCGCTGCGGCTCGGCGGGCCGCGGTTCGCTGGCCAGCCGGTCGATCGAGGCGAGGAAGGCGGCCAGCGTCTTGCCGGAGCCGGTGGGCGCGACGACGAGCGCGTGCCTGCCGGCCGCGATCGCCTCCCAGGCGCCCTCCTGGGCGGCTGTGGGCGCGGCGAACGAGGCGTCGAACCACGCCTGGGTCGCGGGGGAGAACCGCGGGGCCGCAGCCTCGTTCACCTGGCCGTCCTCACCAGGTCATCCTCACAAACGGGACCGACATCCGCATCCGGCAGCCAGCGGACCTCTCAGCCGATACCCACCATCCCGGCGCCCCACCGCGCCGCGACCTCACGATTGGGGTCGGTGGTGGGGTCGTGCGGTGCGGTTGACACGTCGACCTCGGCGACCAGGTCCTCGGCAGCGACCCGCGCGGGCAGGGTGCGGAACGGGTTGTCGGCGGGACGGTCTTCGGGATGCAGCCGCCGACGTGGTTCCGTGGTCACCCCACCAGTGTGCGGGTGCCGACCGGTGGGGCGCCAGAGCCCGGACAAACTCGGTCGAGCCTGTCGGCGGGCCGGTCTAGGGTCGTTCACCGTGCCGGACCCTTCCAGCAGCCAGGACACCGCCGCGCGGCCCGACCCGGCCGTGGCGCATGAGCGGCCTGAGCCGCTGATGGTCGAGGCAGTCGGGCTGGTCAAGCGGTTCGGCGAGTTCACGGCCGTGGACGCGATCGACGTGTCCGTCGCGCGGGGCGAGGCGTTCGGCTTCCTCGGGCCCAACGGGGCGGGCAAGTCCTCGACCATGCGGATGATCGGCTGCGTCTCGCCGGTGACCGGCGGCACCCTGCGGGTCCTGGGTCATGACCCGGCCGTCGATGGTGCCCGGATCCGGGCACGGCTGGGGGTGGTCCCGCAGGAGGACACGCTCGACATGGAGCTGACGGTCCGGGAGAACCTGCTCGTCTACGGGCGCTACTTCGGCCTGGGCCGCGCCGGCCTCGCCGAGCGGGCCGACCGGCTGCTCGACTTCGTGCAGCTGGCCGAGCGCGCGAACAGCAAGGTCGAGCCGTTGTCGGGCGGCATGAAGCGCCGGCTCACCATCGCCCGGTCGCTGATCAACGAGCCGGACATGCTGCTCCTCGACGAGCCCACCACTGGTTTGGACCCGCAGGCGCGCCACGTCCTGTGGGACCGCCTGTTCCGGCTCAAGCAGCAGGGCGTCACCCTCGTGCTGACGACGCACTACATGGACGAGGCCGAGCAGCTGTGCGACCGGCTCGTGGTGATGGACGGCGGCCGTATCGCGGCGGAGGGATCGCCTCTTGCGCTGATCCGGGAGTGGTCGACCCGCGAGGTCGTCGAGCTGCGCTTCCCGCCGGGGGAGAACGATGAGGCCGGACGCAAGATCCAGGCGCTGGTCGACGCACCGGGGCGGCCGCTGCACAGCCTCGTCAGCCGGGTCGAGGGGCTTCCCGACCGTGTGCTGCTGTACGCCGACGACGGCGACGAGGCCTCGGCCGAGGTGCACCGGCAGGGCGTCGCGCCGCTCTCGGTGCTGGTCCGCCGCAGCACGCTCGAGGACGTCTTCCTGCGACTCACCGGCCGGACCCTGGTCGACTGATGGCGTTGGTCAGCCGATGAGCCAGAGCACCGCGCCGCCGCGCGCGTCGGCCCCGGACCTGCCGCCGATCCCGACGACACCAGTCCTGGTCGGCCGGTCGTTCCTGTACTGGCTGGCGCAGTACCGTCGGACCTACCGCGGCACTGCGATCTCGACGATCCTCGAGCCGGTCGGCTTCCTGGCCGCCATGGGTCTGGGTCTCGGCGTGCTCGTCGACAAGCACTCAGGCCCGACGTCGCTGGACGGCGTGACCTACCTGCAGTTCCTCGCGCCGGGCCTGCTCGCGGCCAGCGCCATGCAGATGACGGCGTTCGAGTCGACGTACCCCGTGCTCGGCGCCATCAAGTGGCAGAAGCAGTACCACGCGATGCTCGCGACGCCGCTGCGGGTGGTCGACGTGCTCGCCGGTCACCTGCTCTTCGTCGTGATGCGCCTGACCATCACGACGTCGGTCTTCCTCGTCGTGATGGAAATCTTCGGTGCCATCGCGTCGCCGCTCGCCATCCTCTGCATCCCGGTCGGTGTCCTGACCGGCCTGGCGTATGCACCCGCGATCTTCGCCTTCGCCTCGACCCGGGACAACGACAGCGGCTTCGCGATGCTGTTCCGGTTCGGGATCATCCCGATGTTCCTGTTCTCGGGCACCTTCTTCCCGGTGTCGCAGCTGCCCGGCTGGCTGCAGCCCGTCGCGTGGGTCGTGCCCCTGTGGCACGGCGTGGACCTGTCACGCGACCTCGCCCTGGGCGGGACGACGTGGGGGGCCGCTGCGGTCCACGTGACCTACCTGGTCGGGTGGGTGGTCGTCGGCTTCGCCGTCGCGATGCGGACCTTCGAGCGGCGGCTGGTGACATGACCGGCCAGCTCACCGATGCCGCACCCCGCCGGTCGGTCGGGCCACGCATCATGCCACCTGGCATCGGCCGGCGGCTGCGCGGCACCGGCGGCGCGCGCTACCTCATCGAGCGCAACGTGCGCGTCTACCGCAACGGCTGGGCGGTGCTGATCTCCGGCATCTTCGAGCCGATCTTCTACCTGTTCTCGGTCGGTGTGGGTGTCTCGCACCTGGTCGGCGACGTCGAGCTGTCGAGCGGCGCGGTGGTCACCTACACGGCCTTCGTCGCGCCGGCGATGCTGGCCTCCTCGGCGATGAACGGCGCCATGTACGACGCGACGTTCAACCTGTTCTTCAAGCTGAAGTACAACAAGCTCTACGACGCCGTGCTGTCCACGCCCATGACGCCGGTCGACGTCGCGGTCGGCGAGATCGGCTGGGCTCTGTCGCGCGCCAGCTTCTACGCTGCGGTGTTCCTGCTCGTCATGCTGGTCATGGGGCTGGTCGGGTCGTGGTGGGCCCTGCTGGCGCTGCCCGCCGTCGTGCTGATCGGATTCTCGTTCGCGGCGGTGGGCACCGCGTGCACGACGTACATGAAGTCGTGGCAGGACTTCGAGTACGTCACGTTGGTCACCCTGCCGATGTTCTTGTTCTCCGCGACGTTCTACCCGCTGTCGACGTACCCCGAAGGGCTGCAGTGGGTCGTGCGGCTCTCACCGCTCTACCACGCGGCCGCGCTGATGCGGGAGCTCGTCACCGGGTACGTCGGCTGGGGATCGATCGTGCACGTCCTCGTCCTCGGCGCGCTCGGCGTCGTCGGTCTCCTCGTCACCGGTCGCCGCCTCGAGAAGCTGCTGCTCACCTGAGGTCGAGCGGGTGCCACGTCGCGCCGCCGTCGTCGGTGCGCAGCACCTGGCCGGTGCCGTTCCCGTCGGAGAGGGCGTAGCCGACCGATGCGTCGGTGAAGCCGACGAACGACCAGCCGGTGCCGGCCTGGCCCTGGTGCACGATCTTCCCGGTCATTGCGTCGAGGGTCACGAGCCCCGGGTCACCGGGCAGGCCGACCGTCGCCCAGTGGTGGGCGCCGGCTCCGACCACGAGGCTGTTGGGCAGCGACCCCTGGCCGAGGTCCAGCGGGACGTCGGACCAGTGCAGCGCGTCGGCGCTGTACGCGAGATGGCCCGCGGTCCCGGTCGCGCACGCGGCCCACACGCCGTCGAAGCCGGAGAGGCTGACCTTCGTGCCACCCGGGCACGGACTGGCTGTCTTCGCAAACGTGCCCGAGACGTTGGACCACGTGGTCGAGTCCTGGGCGCCGGCGACGACCACCTGCTTGCCCTGGACGGACAGGTCGCCCGGCCCGGTCACCGACACACCGTCGACCCGCTGCCACGAGTCGGTACCGACGGGCGAGGACCACAGCTGCTCGGTCCCGCTGCCCGACTCGACCAGAGCCCACACGGTCCCCGAGGCTGCTTCGAGCCGCTCTACCGCGCCCGGCATCGAGACCTTGATCCAGGTGAGGCCACCGTCGTGGGTGGCCCAGAGCCCGCTACCGAACAACCAACCGTCCATCGCCGAGCCGAACCGGATCTGCGACGCGCTGGTGGGGTTCGTCGACGCGAGGCCCGTGTCGGCGCCCGCGGGGACGAGCAAGCTGTCGAACGTGCTGCCGCCGTCGTGGCTCTCGACGAGCCGCAAGCAGGTGTGGCGACAGCCGGTCGTCACGTGACCCAGGACGACGAAGGTCTTGGTGCTCGTCGCCGTCAGCGAGACCGGCTGGGCGCCGTCCCATGCCGGCCCGGCCTGCGCCGAACCGGAGGAGGGGCTCGGCGTGCTCGGAGCCGGTCCACCTGACGCCGTCGGCTGCGTGCTGCCGGTCGGGGTGTGGTGCGCGGCAGTGGTGCCCAGCGGCCCGTTGTCGTTGGTCAGCACGGCGAACCCGGTGCCGGCAATCGCCACGAGCAGCACGGCGGCGGCCGAGGTCGCGACGGCACGGCGGCGGCGTCGGCGTGACGCACCGGCATGGACCCGGGCGAGCCGGACCATGTCGGTGGGCAGGGCGTGGCGCTGGTCGGTCAACAGGTCGCGCAGGTCGTCCTCTAGGGGGTCCACGAGCGCACCCCCTCGGTGTCGGTGGTCGCCCGGTCGCGCAGCTTCGCGAGCGCGCGGAAGGCCTGGCTCTTGACGGTGCCGACGGAGCAGCCGAGGACGGCGGCGGTGTCGGCCTCGCTGAGGTCCTCGTAGTACCGGAGGACGAGCACGGCTCGCTGTCGCGGTGGCAGAGTCGCCAGTGCGGCCCACAGCTCGTCGTCGTGCGGGCGGGCTCCTTCGTGCGGGCGGTCCGGGGTGTCGGCGACGAGACGCTCGCGGCGGGTCCGCCGCCACACGCTGACATGCCGGTTGACGATGGCCCGCCGTACGTAGCCCTCGGGGTCGTCCTTGCGGATGATCCGGTCCCACGACAGCAGGGTCTTCTCCAGTGCGTCCTGGACCAGGTCGGCGGCGCGGTGCGGGTCGCCGGTCAGGACGTGGGCGAACCGCAACAGCTCCCGCATCCGGGCGCGGGCGAACGCGTCGAACGCGTCCGGCGCGTCCTCCGCCACAGGCGCGCTGCGCTGCCGCACCACCACGTCCGTGCCGCCGTTCTCGAGGGGCTCGCCGCCCGCCTGTCCCGTCCACCATGGGACGCGTACCTGCCCTGCAAGGTTGCCTGAGCGGCGGGCCGCTGTCCGGCGACCCGCCGGTCCGGCCCAAGCCAGGCGAGTCTCAGACCAGGTGCGCCAGCCGCCCGGAGTCGATGTCGTAGAGGAAACCGCCCACCGTGAGGTTGTCCAGGTAGGGCCAGGAACGGACCCGCTGCACGTCCTCCCGCAGGGAGGCCTCCTGGTCCTCGGTGGTGAGGAACGAGATCGCCCGGGTGTCCGGCCCACCGGCCGCCTCGATGGCCTCGTGCACCTCGCTGACGTCCGCGCTGGTCATCCGGCACCCGGTGTGCGGGACGACCATCAACCGGTCCACGCCGAGCAGCCAGTCGGCGAGGACGAGGGTCCGCAGGACGTCCTCGGTGACCCGGGCACCGGCGTTGCGCAGGATCTTGGCGTCGCCGGGAGCCAGGCCGAGCATCCGCAGCGGGTCGATCCGGGAGTCCATGCAGGTGAGTACGCCGAGGCCACGAGCGGCCCGCGGCTCGAGTCCGGCCAGGGGAAACTCGGCGGCGTACTGCTCGTTCGCCGCGAGCACGTCGGCGAACGCGTCGTCTGCTGCCACGGGCCAGAGCCTAGAAGGTGGCCGTGCGGTCCCCGCCGGCGAGGACCATCCGGCGCTGCCACACTGATGGGGTGCGGATGACGGACTTCTGGGAGCGGATGCGTGCGGTCTTCGGGCCGCACGCCGACTCCGTCGCCGAGCTGCACGTGCTGCGCGAGCTCGGGGACCGTACGCCGGTCCAGGCGCTCGCGGCGGGCGAGCCGGCCATCGACGTGTGGCGCGCGGTCTGCGAAGGCCACGACGTCCCGGTCGCCCAGCACTGGGGCCGCGACGACTGACCCCACCCCTCCGCAAATGATCACGGTTCCGTGATCATTTGTCGCCGACCGCGTTGAGTTCACCGCGGTCGCGGGGCAGACGCCTCGGCAGCGCCAGTGGTGGCGCCTGAGGTGAGCGGCTCGGCGCGCCTTTTCGGCCACGGCGTGTCGCACTCGCGCGGCACCGTCTCGAACACGTGTTCGGGTACTGTCCACAGGTGTCGGACCGCGCCACCGCCGTCCACAGCCTCCGGTTCCGGCCGGGTTGTGTCCGGGGGTCGCCCTAGGTTCGACGCGTGACGAAGACATCGCGACCCTCCTCCACCGGGACGGCACCCATGGCACCCACAGCAGACCGCGACAAGGCCCTCGACGCCGCGCTCGCCCAGATCGACCGGCAGTTCGGCAAGGGTTCGGTCATGCGCCTCGGCGACGACGTCCGGGCCCCGATCGAGGTGATCCCCACCGGCTCGATCGCGCTGGACATCGCCCTCGGCATCGGCGGTCTCCCGCGCGGTCGCGTGGTGGAGATCTACGGACCGGAGAGCTCGGGCAAGACCACCGTGGCGTTGCACGCGATCGCCAACGCGCAGCGGGCCGGCGGCATCGCGGCGTTCATCGACGCCGAGCACGCACTCGATCCCGACTACGCCCAGAAGCTCGGCGTGGACACCGACGCCCTGCTGGTCTCGCAGCCGGACACCGGTGAGCAGGCGCTCGAGATCGCCGACATGCTGATCCGGTCCAACGCGCTGGACATCATCGTGATCGACTCGGTCGCGGCCCTGGTGCCGCGCGCGGAGATCGAGGGCGAGATGGGCGACAGCCACGTCGGCCTGCAGGCGCGCCTGATGAGCCAGGCCCTCCGCAAGCTCACCGGCGCACTGCACAACTCCAAGACGACCGCCATCTTCATCAACCAGCTCCGCGAAAAAATCGGCGTCATGTTCGGATGTTTTTCGTACAACACCTGCGTGACGCTCGCCGACGGCACGCAGGAGAAGATCGGCAAGATCGTCAACCAGAAGCTTCCGGTCGAGGTGCTGTCCTACGACGTCGATGCCGGCCGCGTCGTCCCGCGTCGGGTGACCAACTGGTTCGACAACGGTCCGACCGAGCAGTTCCTACAGTTCACCGTCGAGAAGTCCGGCGGCAACGGTCGCGCGCAGTTCGCCGCGACGACCAACCACCTCATCCAGACCCCGGGCGGCTGGCGTGAGGCCGGGGAGCTGCTGCCGGGCGACCGCGTCGTGCAGGCGGAGAAGGTCAGGCTCAGCGACGGACAGTGGCAGGTGGTGCTCGGCGGTCTGATGGGCGATGCCAACCTGTCACCCAACCGGCACGGCCGGCATGGCGTCCGGTTCCGCATGGGCCACGGGCCGAAGCAGAAGGACTACCTGGACTGGAAGGTGTCGTTGCTCGGCAACATCGAGTGCTCACGGCGCACCGACGCTCGCGGCGCGACATTCGCTGACTTCACACCTCTTTCGGAGCTCGGCGAGCTGCAGGAGGTCGTCTACCTCGGTGGCGGCAAGAAGCACATCACCTGGGACTACCTGAAGGCGTTGACGCCGCTCGCGCTGGCCATCTGGTACATGGACGAGGCCGGCTTCACGGTCCGGTCCAAGGGCCTTCAGCAGCGCACGGCGGGTGGCAGCGGGCGAGCCGAGATCTGCGTCGAGGCGATGAGCCCCGGCTCCCGCGAGCGGCTCGTCGAGCACCTGCAGGGGAGCTTCGGGCTGAGCTGCACGGTGAGGCCGCGCGGTGCGGCCGGCAAGGCGGTCCTGCAGTTCACGACCGCCGCGACGTCAAAGCTGCAGGAGATCATCGCGCCCTACATTCACCCGTCGATGGACTACAAGCTGCTGCCACGGTTCCGGGGCGCGTTCACCGTGGAGCCGGAGTTCGTCGAGCCGGAGCTGCGGCTGATCCCGGCCCGGGTCCTCGATATCACGGTCAAGCCGAAGACCCGCTCGATGCACCGCTTCGACATCGAGGTCGAGGGGACGCACACCTACTTCGTCGACGGCGTGATGGTCCACAACAGCCCGGAGACGACCTCGGGCGGCAAGGCACTGAAGTTCTACGCGTCGATCCGGCTCGACGTCCGGCGCATCGAGACCCTCAAGGACGGCCAGGAGTCGGTCGGCAACCGGGTCCGCGTCAAGGTGGTCAAGAACAAGATGTCGCCACCGTTCCGGCAGGCCGAGATGGAC
>DATBDW010000033.1:0-21603 GCA_036269735.1 Actinomycetes bacterium | reverse complement strand
TCCGGGTGCGACGGCCACCACTGCGTGATCACGTGGGCCGACGGCGGACCCACCGACCTGGACAACGGGGCGCTGCTCTGCGACTTCCACCACCACCAGGTCCACCGCCAGCACTGGCAGGTGATCCTGGCCGCCAACGGCTACCCCGCCCTCATCCCGCCCCCATCGATCGACCCCCAACCGCGACCCCGACAACACCACCGGTACCGCCTCCAGCTGCTCACCACCAGACGGCGGACCTGAACAGACGACGAGCAACGAAGCTCACCGCTGCGCTCACAGGCGCTCACGGGGGACCCGCAGTCTTGACCCGCGGCGCCGACGCTCGAGCACCCCCCCTCCCGGCGCGACTCCTCCGCCACGCACCAGCCGCATCGCGGTGGCGAAGCGATCCCCTACGGAGAGCCGCGCACAGAGCGCCGCCACGACCGACCGCCGTCGTCTTCAGCGCCCTGACGTATGCCATCCACCGGCGGAGAGCCGCGCACGGTGTCTCGCCCGACGGACCTCCGCCGTCCGCAGCCGCCGTGACACGCCACCGATAACCGACAGCCGCGGATGGTGCCCGCCACGACGGACCTCCGCCGTCCTAGCCGCCGTGACGCACGCCACGCCAGCGGCCCGACGACTGGGGCACCACCAGAAGGCGCCAGTGCGTCTCGCAGCACGGTCTAGTCGAAGATCGGGTCGCGGGTCCGGGAGCGCTTGAGCTCGAAGAAGCCGTCGGTTCCGGCCACTAGCCGAACGCCGTCCCAGAGCCGGCCGGCGGACTCGCCGCGCGGGATGGGTGAGACGACCGGTCCGAAGAAGGCGACGCCTTCGACCGAAATCACCGGCGTACCGACGTCGTAGCCGACCTGGTCCATGCCCGCGTGGTGCGACTTCGTGAGGGCCGCGTCCCAGGCGTCGGAGTCCATCGCGTCGGCCAGTGACGCCGGTAGGCCGACCTCCCCCAACGCGGCCTCGATGGTCGCGCGGTCCTTGGGGAGCTTGTCGAGATGGAACCGGTTGCCCAGGGCCGTGTAGAGCGGCAGCGCGACCTCGTCGCCGTGCTCCGCGACCGCCGCGACGACGACCCGGACCGGCCCCCAGGCCTCGGCCATCACCTTCCGGTACGCCTCCGGCAGGTCGCGGTCCGCGTTGAGCAGGGCGAGGGACATGACGTGCCATCGCACGGTCACGTCGCGAACCTGCTCGACCTCGAGCATCCAGCGCGACGAAATCCATGCCCAGGGGCAGATCGGGTCGAACCAGAAGTCAGCCGTCACACGAGAGATCTGGGACGATTCGGGAGAGGTCGGGACGATCGAGGTCACGATCGCGACAACTCTGCCCCCCGGGAGCGCATTCCCCCTCGGTCCGTTGCACCGCAGCGTGCAAGGATTCCCCGTCCCCCGTCGCACGAACCCGTCGCACGAAAGAGATCCCCAGTGCACAGCGCCGCCACCCGGATGAACGTCACCCGCGACGAGGCACGCAGCCGCGCGCGGCTGGTCACGGTCTCGTCGTACGACGTCTCGCTGGACCTGACTGTGGGCGACGTCACATTCGGCTCGGACACCAGCGTCCGGTTCGGCTGCCCGGAGCCGGGGAGCAGCACGTTCGTCGACCTCGTCGCCGCCGAGATCGACGAGATCGTCCTGAACGGCCGGCCATTGAACCCCGCCACGGTCTACGACGGGGCGCGCATCGTCCTGGACGACCTCGCGACGGACAACGAGCTTCTCGTCCGCGCCCGGTGCCGCTACATGCACACGGGTGAAGGACTGCACCGCTTCGTCGACCCCGTCGACAAGTCCGTCTACCTCTACACGCAGTTCGAGGTGGCCGACTCGCGCCGGGTGTTCACCGTCTTCGACCAGCCCGACCTCAAGGCGACCTTCGCCTTCACCGTGACCGCCCCGGTCGACTGGCAGGTCGTGTCGAACCAGCCGACGCCGCAGCCCGACCCGGTCGGCCTCGGCAACGCCACCTGGCGGTTCGCCCCCACCGAGCGGATCTCGTCCTACATCACCGCACTGGTGGTGGGTCCGTACCACCGGGTCGACGGCGAGTACCGCGACGGCGGCCGCTCGGTGCCGTTGGCGGTCTACTGCCGGGCGTCACTGGCGCCGTACCTCGACGCGGACGTCATCCTCGAGGAAACCTGTCAGGGCTTCGCGTTCTTCGAGCGGACCTTCGACACGCCGTACCCGTTCGCCAAGTACGACCAGCTCTTCGTCCCCGAGTACAACTCGGGCGCGATGGAGAACGCCGGCTGCGTCACCATCAACGAGGACTACGTCTTCCGCTCACGGGTGCCCGAGGTGTCCTACGAGCGGCGCGCGGTGACGATCCTGCACGAGCTGGCACACATGTGGTTCGGCGACCTGGTCACGATGACCTGGTGGGACGACCTGTGGCTCAACGAGTCGTTCGCCGAGTGGGTCTCGACGCTGGCCGCGGCCGAGGCGACCCGGTGGGACTCGGCCTGGACGACGTTCGCCAACAGCGACAAGACATGGGCCTACCGCCAGGACCAGCTCCCGTCCACGCACCCGATCGCCGCCGAGATCCACGACCTCGAGGACGTCGAGGTCAACTTCGACGGGATCACCTATGCCAAGGGCGCTTCGGTGCTCAAGCTGCTGGCTGCGTGGGTCGGGCGCGAGCAGTTCATCGAGGGCATCCGTGCGTACTTCCGGGCCTTCGCGTGGGGCAACACGACGTTGAGCGACCTGCTGGGCAAGCTTGAGGAGACCTCCGGCCGGGACCTCAAGGCCTGGTCGGCCGAGTGGCTGGAGACGGCCGGCGTCAACACGTTGCGACCCGAGCTCGCCGTCGACGACCAGGGCCGCTTCTCGTCCTTCGCCGTCGTGCAGACCGCCCCCGTCGCGTGGCCGACGCTGCGCTCGCACCGGCTGGGCATCGGGCTCTACGACCGGACGCCCGAGGGGCTGGTCCGCCGCGACCGCATCGAGATCGACGCCGTCGGCGGACGCACCGAGGTGCCCGCCCTCGTCGGGGTCGCGCAGCCCGACCTGCTGCTGCTCAACGACGACGACCTGACCTACGCCAAGATCCGGCTCGACCGGCGTTCGCTCGCGACCCTGACCGAGGCCATCGGCGACATCTCGGCCACCCTGCCGCGGTCCCTCTGCTGGTCCTCGGCATGGGACATGACCCGGGACGCCGAGATGAGCACCCAGCAGTACGTGCGGCTGGTCCTCGGCGGGGTCGCGCGGGAGACGGACAGTTCCGTGGTCCGCACGATCCTGCGCCAGGCCGAGACCGCGGTCGTCCTCTACTGCGACCCGGACCGCCGCGACGCCACCCGCGAGTCCCTCGCCGAGGATCTGCTGAAGCTCACGCGCGATGCCCTGACCGGCAGCGACTCGCAGCTGCAGTTCGTGCGGGCCTTCGCGTCGGCCGCCACCTCCGCGGAGCACCTGCGCGTGGTCCGGTCGCTGCTGGACGGCGAGGAGCTGCTCGGCGGCCTCTCGATCGACACCGACCTGCGGTGGAGCCTGCTGCACCAGCTGGTGGCGGCCGGCCTCGCGGATGAGCGCGACGTGCAGCGCGAGCTGGACGCGGACGACACGGCCACCGGTCGCCGGCAGGCGGCGGCAGCCCTGGCCGCGCGGCCCAGCGGTCCGGCCAAGGCCGAGACGTGGACCGCAGTGGTCGACGGGGACGAGCTTCCCAATGCGATCCAGACCGCGATGATCGGCGGGTTCTCCCAGGCCACCCAGCTCGACCTGCTCCGCGGGTTCGTGTCGCCGTACTTCGACTCGCTCCTGCGGGTCTGGGAGGAACGCACCAACGAGACCGCGCAGAACATCGTGATCGGGCTCTTCCCGACCCTGCTCGCCGAGCAGGAGACGGTGGATGCGGCCGACGCGTGGCTGGCCGGGCACCGCGACGCGCCGCCGGCGCTGCGCCGGCTCGTGGGCGAGGCACGGGACGGCGTCGCCCGGGCCCTGCGGGCCCAGCACTACGACGCGGGCTAGCCGCCCGCGCCGGACCGGGTGAGCCGGTCGGGTCCCTTACTCCGGGGTGTCGGTGTGCAGCGAAGGCGGCACGTGGGCGTACTCGGCCAGCGCGAGAACGCCGGACGCGATCCCGCCGGCCAGGTCGCCGCCCTGGAACGCCGAGGTCATCGTCATCGCGGCCAGCCCCGCGGCCCGGTCGTCCAGGCGGCGGCGGACCTCCGGTCCGGTGACCACCTCGACCCGGCGGGCACCCGGGTCGACGGCCACCAGCACGGTGCGCGTGGCGCCGTCGCCCAGCGCGCCGTGCAGCGTGAGCGCTGCCGCCCGGCTGTCGCCCTCGAGCGTGCCGACGTAGACCGACACGGGCAGCTGGGACTGCTGCTGCGCGAGCCGGATGGCCCGCACCACCTCGTCCTGCTGACGGGGTGAGAACGCGTCACCAGCGGGCACTCGCGCCACCTCCCCCGGCGGTCGCCGAGGCGGAGCGGACGGCGCTGTCGGCGTCGTCGGGGCCGTTGAACCACACGGGCGCGGCCCACCAGCCCAGCCCCGGGCGGTAGCGCGGGCCGCGAGCGATCGACGGCGCCGTCACCAGCAGCGCGATGACGACGAACAGGCCGGCCGGGATGCCCACGAAGATGAGGATCGTCTGCAGCACACTCAGGCCGGGCCCGGACTCCGACCCGTCGTCGGGATGCGTGGCGGCGAACGCCGGCGAGGCGAGGCCCTGGGTGGCCAGCAGGACGAGGGCGACGGTCCCGCCGGCGAGCCCCCGGCGGAGGTGTCGAGCAGTCACGGATGCACCGTACTAGGTGACTCGGCCCCACCGGACGACCGGTTCGGCCATCTGTCGAGCACCACGTCGACGGGCCTCAGCCGGTCGGCCGTACGACGTCACGGCCGGCGACCGCGTCGGCGAGCTGACCGGCCCGCGCCAGGGTGAACAGGTCCTCGAGGAGTACGGGCGAGCCGTCACCCGCGGCCAGCGGGTAGCGCCAGTTGGGGTACTCGTCGTCGGTGCCCGGCTGGTTCATGGCGCGGACGTCACCGACGACATCGGTGAGCGCGACGCCCAGCAACCGGCTCGGGGTCGCTGCCAGCGCCCGGTGCAGCGCGAGCACCACCGCGTCCACGTCGTGCTCGGCACCGGCCGGGAGCCACCCGCGCTCGACGAGGAGCCGCAGCCACGACGACCGGTCGGCCTCGTCGACGGCGCGCTCCTCGGAGACCGATCGCGTCAGCAGACCCAGCGACTCGCGGATCCGGATGTGCTCACCGGCGAGGTACCCGGCGCTGGGCGGCAGGTCGTGGGTCGTCGCGGCCGCGAGGCAGAGCCGCCGCCACGACTCGGGCGGCCGCGGCTCGCCCCGGTCGTCGCGCTCGAACCACAGGATCGACGTACCGAGCAGACCCCGGTCCGCCAGGTAGTCGCGCGCCCACGGCTCCACCGTGCCGAGGTCCTCGCCCACCACGACGGCACCGGCCCGCCACGCCTCCAGCGCGAGGATGCCCACGAGCGCCTCGTGGTCGTAGTGCACGTAGGTGCCCTCGGCCGCACTGTGGCCTTCGGGCACCCACCACAGCCGGAACAGCCCGATCGCGTGGTCCACCCGGATGCCGCCGGCATGGCGCAGCACGGTGCGGAGCATGTCGCGGTACGGCGCGTAGCCGGCCGCCGCGAGACGGTCCGGCCGCCACGGCGGCTGGGACCAGTCCTGGCCCACCTGGTTGAAGGCGTCCGGCGGCGCCCCGACGGTGACGCCGCGGGCCATCACGTCCTGCAGCGCCCAGGTGTCCGCGCCGTGCCGGTGGACGCCGACCGCCAGGTCGTGCACGACTCCGACGGCCATCCCCGCCGCGTGCGCCCGGTCCTGCGCGGCGGCGAGCTGGTCGTCGACGACCCACTGCAGCCAGCAGAAGAAGTCCACCCGGTCGGCCAGCTCCTGGCGGGCCTCGTCCGCCGCCGGTCCGTGCGGTTCGCGTAGCCCGGCCGGCCAGGTGGTCCAGTCGTCGCCGTGCGCCTCGGCCAGCGCGCACCAGGTCGCGAAGTCGACGAGACCGCCCCCCTCCCGCGCCAGGAATGCGCGGTAGTCCGCCTCGCGGCCCGCGCTGCGCGGCACCGCGTGCAGCATCGTCAGCGCCGACCGCTTGGCCTCCCACACGGCGCTGCGGTCCAGCAGGCTCGCCGACGCCGACATGGCCCGTTGCATCAGAGCCGTCCGCTCGATCTCGGCGCGGACGGCACCGGTGAGGTAGGCGTGTTCGGGCACCGCCTCGACACGGATGTAGAGCGGGCTCACGAACCGACGGGTGACCGGGAGGTACGGCGACGCCTCGACCGGCACGGTCGGCGACGGCGCGTGCAGCGGGTTCACCAGGACGAAGCCGGCTCCGAGGTCCTGACCGGCCCAGCGCGCGAGCTCGGCGAGGTCGTCCAGGTCGCCGTGGCCCCAGGAGCGGCGGGACCGCACCGAGTACAGCTGCGCCATCAGGCCCCACGTGGCCGCGCCGTCCGAGACCGAGGGCGGGAGGTCCAGCCGCTCCGGGGTCACGACGAGGGTGCCCGTCGCCGTACCGCCACCATCGCCCGCCCCGACCTCGGCCACCAGTCGGTGCCAGCCGAGCGGGAGATCGCCCGGGATCGCGAAGGTCGCCTCACCGACCTCCTCGCCGTCGATCCACCGCGGCTCGACCCACACGTCGACCTGACTGAGGTCGACCGACCCGCCGTACTCCAGCTCGGCGCGCAGCCGGACCGAGGACCCGTGCGGCAGGTGCACAGGGACCTCGGTGGGCCGCCCCGAGCGCACCACGACGGTCGCCGGCAGGGTCCGCCGCCACGGCGCGAGCCGGGCGTCGGCCAGCGCGGAGCGCACCGACTCCTCCGTGTGCGACGCGACCCCGAGGGCCGCGAGCACCGCCTCGACGGACTCCCGGGTCACGACCGAGTGCTTGCCCTGCCAGTCCCAGAAGTCGGTCGCCACGCCGTGGGCCGCGGCCAGCTCGACCAGCTCGGGGCTAGGGGGCTCGGCTGCGGCGGACGGAGCGGCAGCAGGCCGGGAGGCGTCGGTCATGGCGCGCACGAGTGTGCCTCACCGGGGACCGCACACGACGCGGCGGCCGGTGGTCGGCGCCGGACGAGCAGCAGGTCAGGCCGAGACGACGCCTGCGACGTCCTCGCCGCCGTACGCCTCGAGGTAGGGCGCCCACGTCGGGTCGGACCGCCCGGTCCCCAGCACCCGCCACGCGCTGCCCATCGGTTCCTGCGGCGGTCGCAGCCGCCAGCCGATCTCGGCCACCGTGCGGTCGGCCTTGACGTGGTTGCAGCGACGGCAGGCCGACACCACGTTGTCCCAGGTGTGCCGGCCGCCGCGGCTGCGCGGGACGACGTGGTCGATGCTCGTGGCGGGCACGCCGCAGTAGACACAGCGACCGCCGTCGCGGACGAACACCGCGCGCCGGGTGAGCGGGACCGGGCCGCGGTAGGGGATGCGCACGTAGCGGGTCAGTCGCACGACGGCGGGAGCGTGCAGCTCGAACGAGGCGCTGTGCAGCACGAGGTCGGAGTCCTCGACCGCGATGGCCTTGCGCATCAGTACGAGCAGCAGGGCGCGTCGCGCAGGGACGACACACAGCGGCTCGTACGTCGCGTTGAGTACGAGAGCGTGGCCCATCGGCGCCTCCGACAAACGGGCCCGGCACGTGGCTCGTGCCGGGTCGGCGTGATCAGTGTCCCCTGTCGACGCGCGTACCGCCAGCATGAAGCCACCGCCGGGCCCGACTACGGTGACCGCCATGTCGCGCCCTGAGTACCCGCCGGCCCGCCGTGCTGACGCCGCGGACACGCTGCACGGCACCGTCGTCGCGGACCCCTACCGCTGGCTGGAGGACGTCGACGATCCGGGGACCGGCGCATGGAGCGAGGGACAGGACGCGCTGGTCGACGCGGCCCGGGCCCAGTGGTCCGGCCGCGACCGCCTCGCCGTCCGCATCACCGGGCTGCTCGGTGCCGGGTCGGTCGGCACCCCGGCGTGGCGCGACGACCGCCAGTTCTTCACCCGGCGGAGCGCGGAGCAGGAGCACGCC
This sequence comes from Actinomycetes bacterium, assembly GCA_036269735.1. Taxonomy (GTDB): domain Bacteria; phylum Actinomycetota; class Actinomycetes; order JACCUZ01; family JACCUZ01; genus DATBDW01. Next base: position 13,546 of record DATBDW010000033.1, on the reverse strand, counting down.
GTGCTGCTCGCGGTCGACCCGGACGGGACCGAGCGCGTCCTCGTCGACCCGATGGGCATCGACCCGACCGGCGCGACGACGCTGGACGCCTGGCAGCCCTCCAAGGAAGGTGACCTGCTCGCCTACCAGCTCTCGGCGGGGGGCACCGAGGAGTCGGTGCTGCACGTGATGGCGGTCGCCGACGGATCGGCGGTGGAAGGACCCATTGACCGCACCCGCTACTCGCCCATCGCGTGGCTGCCGGGTGGCGAGGCCTACTACTACGTGCGCCGGATCTCGCCGGAGCTCACGCCTGACGGCGAGGAAGCGTTCCACCGGCGGGTGTGGCTGCACCGGGTCGGGACCGATCCGGCGCAGGACGCCGAGGTGCTGGGCGCCGACCTGGACAAGACGAGCTACTTCGGCGTCAGCGTCTCGATGGACGGCCGGTGGCTGGTCGTGGCCTCGTCGACGGGAACCGCACCGCGCAACGACCTGTGGCTGGCCGATCTGACCGCCGGCCCGCTCGAGTCACCGGCGCTGCGGGTCGTGCAGGAGGGTGTCGACGCGAGTACCTCGCTGCATGTGGGTCGCGACCGGCGCGCCTACCTGTTCACCGACCGGGACGCTCCGCGCGGCCGGCTCGCGGTCGCGTGGCCGGACGACCCGGCGTACGAGATGTGGACCGATCTCGTGCCGGAGGACGCCGAGGCGGTCCTCGAGGGCTTCGCGATCCTGGACGGCCCGGACGAGAACGGGGTGGTACCGACGGGGGGCGGCACCCTGTTGTGCCTGTGGACCCGGCACGCGATGAGCGAGATCAGCACGCACGTCCTGGGTACCGGCGAGCGGACCGGGACGGTGCCCCTGCCCGGGCTGGGCTCCGTGACCGGGGTGGCGGAGCGGCCCGAGGGTGGCCATGAGGCGTGGTTCGGCTACACCGACCACGTGGTCCCGTCATCGGTGTACCACTACGACGCGCGGACCGGGGAGACCCGGCTCTGGGCCGAAGCTCCCGGTCGGGTCGAGGTGCCGGAGGTGCATTCGCGACAGGTCGAGTACGTCTCCGCCGACGGCACGACGGTGCGGATGCTCGTACTCTCCCCCACCAAGGAGCCGGACCGGCCGCGACCGGTCGTGCTCTACGGGTACGGCGGCTTCGGCATCCCGATGACGCCTGGCTACTCCGCCGGCGTGCTGGCCTGGGTCGAGGCCGGCGGTGTCTACGCGATCGCCAACCTGCGCGGTGGTACCGAGGAGGGCGAGCAGTGGCACCGCGACGGCATGCGCGACAAGAAGCAGAACACCTTCGACGACCTGCACGCCGCCGCCGAGCACCTCGTCGCCGGAGGCTGGACCACGCCGGACCGGCTGAGCATCTCCGGCGGGTCCAACGGCGGCCTCCTCGTCGGCGTCGCGCTCACGCAGCGCCCGGACCTGTACGCGGCCGTCGTCTGCTCGGCACCACTGCTGGACATGGTCCGGTACGAGCAGTTCGGCCTGGGCGAGACGTGGAACGACGAGTACGGCACTGCGGCCGAGCCGCAAGAGCTGGAATGGCTGCTCAGCTACTCGCCGTACCACCACGTGCGGAAGGGCGTCGACTACCCGGCGGTGCTGTTCACGGTCTTCGACGGGGACACGCGCGTCGACCCGTTGCACGCGCGCAAGATGTGCGCCGCGCTGCAGTACGCGACCGCCGGTGACCGACCGGTCCTGATCCGGCGCGAGCGTGACGTCGGTCACGGTGCGCGTGCCCTGAGCCGGACCGTGGCGCTGACCGCGGACACGCTCGCCTTCACGGCGGCGTGGACCGGGCTCGACATCCCCTGAGCCCACCCGGCCTGCCCGGGGCGGGTCGCCGGATCGCTAACCTCGTCGTCGTACGACGAGACCGCCAGACCAAAGATCGAGAGACCGAGAGGACGTTCCGTGCTGTCAGCGGCCGCCCTGCCCGACTCCACCAGCCAGCTGATCCACCTCACGAGCTGCGTCGACGACAGGACCACCGGCACGTTCTGCGACTGGGTCTACGAGACGACGGGAAGCCGGGGTCTCGCCGAGTCGTCGGACTGGTTGCTTGCGAAGCCACTGGCCATCGTCGTGATCCTGGCGATGGCGATGGTCATCCGGTTCGTCCTGCATCGGATCATCAAGAAGATCGCCGAGGGCGCCGCGGCGGGAACCGTCCCGGGCGTGCTGGCCCGCAGCCACAGCGGCCGGTTCCTCTCCGGGCCGTTGCTGTCCGAGCGGCGCAAGCAACGCGCCGAGACGATGGCGTCGGTGTTGCGCAGCATCACGACCGGGGTGATCCTCACGATCGCGCTGCTGATGATCCTCGACGTGGTCGGCCTGCCGATCGCGCCGCTGATCGCGAGCGCCGGCATCGTCGGGGTGGCCCTCGGGTTCGGCGCGCAGTCGCTCGTGAAGGACTTCCTGTCCGGGATCTTTCTCATCCTCGAGGACCAGTACGGCGTGGGCGACCTCGTCGACACCGGCATGGGCACCGTCGGCACGATCGAGGCGGTCGGGCTGCGCGTCACCCGGCTGCGCGACGGCAGCGGCATCGTCTGGTACGTCCGCAACGGCGAGATCCTGCAGGTCGGCAACCACAGCCAGGGCTGGTCCACAGCGATCGTGGACATGTCGGTGGCCTACACCGAGAACATCCCGCGGGTGCAGCAGATCATCGGCGAGACCGCCGCGGCGATGGCCGAGGAGGACGGCTGGAAGGAGAAGATCCTCGAGCCGCCGACCGTCGCGGGCGTCGAGTCGGTGACCGGGACGGCGGTGACCATCCGGGTCGTCGTCAAGTGCTCCCCCAACGAGCACCTCGGAGTCCAGCGCGAGCTGCGCGAGCGGATCAAGGCCGCCTTCGACCGCGAGCGCGTGCGTGTCCCGCCCCCGGTCTTCCCCGGCTCCCCCGGCCCCCTCTGATCCCCCCTCTGATCCGCAGACCCGCCGGCTCGCTCAGATCCCGCTCGCCTCAGATCCCCTCGTTTGCGACCTGAGTCCCCGACACGCCGGCGTAGCCGCGGCGTGTCGCGTGACACATGTCGCAAACGATCTTCCAGTGGCCGGCGGCTGGGCGGTACGACTAGGCCAGGGCGGCGTCGAGGGTGATCGTGGTGCCGGTGAGGGCCTGGCTCACCGGGCAGTTGGTCTTGGCACCCTCGGCGAAGGTGGCGAACTCCTCCGCGGAAATGCCCTTCACCGCGGCACGGGTCGTGAGCTTGATGCCCGTGATGCCCTTGCCGGGCTGGAAGTCGACGTCGGCCTTCGTGTCGATGGTCTGGACCTCGTGACCGGCCTTGCTCAGCTCGTTGGACAGGGCCATCGAGAAGCAGGTCGAGTGCGCCGCGGCGATGAGCTCCTCGGGGCTGGTGACGCCGTTGGGCTCCGCGGATCGTGCGGCCCAGGTGACGTCGTACGTGCCGATCCCGGACGAGTCGAGCGACACCCGGCCCTTGCCGTCGATCAGCGAGCCCTCCCAGTGGGCGTTTGCGGTGCGCGTCGTGGCCATGTCGATCCTTCCGTCTGTGGAGCGTGTCCTCGGCAGGACTCGTGCTCTCTACGGTCTGACACCATGTCAGACGTGGATATTCCGGAGTCGGCGCCGACCTTCTACGACGCCGTCGGCGGCGCCGAGACGTTCCGCCGCCTGGTCCACACCTTCTACGCCGGGGTGGCCGAGGACCCGGTTCTGCGGCCCCTCTATCCGGAGCCCGACCTGTCCGGGGCCGAGACCCGGCTACGGATGTTCCTCGAGCAGTACTGGGGCGGGCCGCGCACCTACAGCGAGCAGCGCGGCCACCCGCGGCTGCGGATGCGCCACGCCCCGTTCAAGGTCGACCGGGCCGCGCACGACGCGTGGCTGCGGCAGATGCGCGCCGCTGTCGACTCCCTCGACCTGCACCCGGACGCCGAGAAGCTGCTGTGGGACTACCTGGTGATGGCCGCCGACAGCCTCATCAACAGTCCCGACTGACGGGCGGCCGCGAGGATCCGCGGCCGGGGCTGGGAGGATCCCCGCGTGCCCGACCTCACCAGCCCGAGCGCCGTCGCGTGGTGGCGTACGGCCGCCATCTACCAGGTGTACATCCGCAGCTTCGCCGACGGCGACGGGGACGGCATCGGTGACCTGGCCGGCATCCGGTCCCGGCTTCCCTACCTGCACGACCTCGGCGTCGACGCGCTCTGGATCACACCGTTCTACCCGTCACCGATGGCCGATGGCGGGTACGACGTCGCCGACTACCGCGACATCGATCCGCTGTTCGGCACACTGGCCGACGCGGATGTGCTCATCGCCGAGGCCCACGACCAGGCCCTGCGGGTCATCATCGACCTCGTCCCCAACCACTCCTCCGACCGGCACCGCTGGTTCCAGGCCGCGCTGGCGGCCCCCTCGGGAAGCCCGGAGCGGGCCCGGTACATCTTCCGTCCGGGACGCGGGCCCGAGGGCTCCTCGCCACCCAACGACTGGCAGTCGACGTTCGGTGGCTCGGCCTGGCAGCGGGTACCCGACGGCGAGTGGTACCTCCACCTGTTCGCGCCCGAGCAGCCCGACTTCAACTGGGAGAACCCCGAGGTCGTCGAGGAGTTCGAGGACGTGCTCCGGTTCTGGCTCGACCGAGGGGTCGACGGGTTCCGCATCGACGTCGCCAACTCGCTGAAGAAGGACCAGGCGTTCCCCGACCTCGGCGACGAGGAGCAGGAGCTGTTCCAGCCCAAGGAGGGGCCGGACCACCCGTTCTGGGACCGCGACGAGGTGCACGAGGTCTACCGCGGCTGGCGCCGGGTCGCCGACCGGTACGACGGCGACCGGATGTTCGTCGCGGAGGCCTGGGTCGACTCCCCCGAGCGGCTCGCCCTCTACACCCGACCGGACGAGCTGCAGACCGCGTTCAACTTCTCCTTCGTCCGTACGCCGTGGGACGCGGATGCGCTGCGCCGGACCGTCGAGGAGTGCATCGAGGCAGCCTCGTCCGCCGGTGCACCGGCCACCTGGGTGCTGTCCAACCACGACATCACCCGCGACGCGACCCGCTTCGCGCGCCTGGACTCGACCGGCGGCGGTGTCTCGGCGGGCGACCGGGTCGGCCCCGACACCCCGCTCGACCCCGAGCTCGGCCTGCGCCGGGCCCGCGCCGCCGCGCTGCTGATGCTCGCGCTGCCCGGCTCGGCGTACGTCTACCAGGGTGAGGAGCTCGGCCTGCCCGACGTCGTCGACCTGCCTGAGGACGAGCTGGCCGACCCGATCTGGGTCCGGTCCGGGCACACCGAGCGCGGCCGGGACGGCTGCCGGGTGCCGATCCCGTGGTCGGAGGATGGACCGTCGCTCGGGTTCGGCTCCGGCAAGCCATGGCTCCCCCAGCCGCCGGTCTTCGCCGGACGCTCGGTGCAGGCCGAGTCGGGCGTCGCCGGATCGACGCTCGAGCTGTACCGGCAGACCCTGCTCCTGCGGCGCGGGCTCGCCGTCGAGACCGGCGTCGGCTGGCTGCCCTCGCCGGCCGGCTCGCTGGCCTTCCGCCGTCGGGCCACGGACGGGACGGGGGTCGTCTGTGTGGTCGCGTGCACACCTGCTGAGGTCCCGCTGCCGGCCTACGAAGAGGTGCTCGTCAGCAGCGCGCCGCTGACCGCGAGTCTGGACGGTCCCGCCCGGCTGCCCGGCGACTCGGCGGTCTGGTTGCGCGTGCACTGAACGTCCACCGAAATCCAGTGGCTCCGCCGGCACGGATCCGGTCAGGGTGTTCCCGGACAAGACCTGAGATCCTGCGCCGATGAGCCTGCGTCCTGTCGGCGGTCTGTCCTAGCGTCGACATCAACACCAGTCGACAGCGTGTCTCGTTCGTCCACCACCGCCCCTGGGGGTTTGCTCCGATGGTCCGGCTCGCCGAGTTCGTCCTGCACCACCGCAAGCGAGTCATGCTGTTCTGGCTCGTGATGTTCCTCGTCGGCGGGTTCGCCGCGAGCAAGGTGCCGGACCGGCTCACCGTCGACTTCTCGCTGCCCGGCCAGCCCGGCTACGAGACCGAGAAGCAGCTGCTCGCGACGTTCGGCAACGGCGGGTCCAACCCGCCGACGATCGCTGTCGTCACCGTGCCTCAGGGCACCACCGTTGACGAGCAGCTCTCGAAGATCACGCCGGTTTTCGACCAGGTCCAGGCCGCGCTACCGGGGACGCGGACGGTCGACTACGCGAAGACCCACAACAAAGCCTTCGTCACCGACGACGGCCGGACCACCTATGCGCTGGTCTACCCCAAGCCGTTCCAGAGCTTCTCCGACGTCGGCCCCGAGGTCGCGATGAAGCCGATCCTCGCGAAGGCCTCGACGTCGACCGGCTTCGACTTCGGGGTCACCGGCTACAACCTGCTGGCGGCCGGCGACAGCAGCAGCTCGACCGGCCCGAGCCTGCTCTTCGAGACGATGCTCGGCGCGCTCGGCGCGCTGGCCGTGCTGTGCTTCCTGTTCGCGTCGTTCCTCGCCTTCGTCCCCCTGATGATCGCCGCGGTCTCCATCCTCACCACGTTCGTGATCGTCCTGCTCGGGACCTACGTCACCGACGTCAGCTTCGTGGTCCAGTTCCTCATCGCCCTGGTCGGCCTCGGCGTCGCCGTCGACTACTCGCTGCTCGTCGTCAACCGCTGGCGGGAGGAGCGTGCGCACGGCCACGACAACCACGAGGCCGTCGTCATCGCGATGAAGTACGCCGGGCACGCCGTCCTCGCGAGCGCCGGCACCGTCGCGATCAGCCTGTGCGCCCTGCTGGTGATCCCGGTCCCGCTGCTGCGCAGCATGGGACTCGGCGGCATGCTCATCCCGCTGGTCAGCACGGTCGTCGTGCTGACGCTGCTGCCGGCGCTGCTCGGCGGCATCGGACCGCGGGTCGACTGGCCGCGGATCAGGAACGAGGACAAGCCGTCGCGGGCCTGGACGTGGTGGGCCAAGCTCGTCGTCCGGCGACGCTGGCTCGCCGCCGGTACCGCGCTGGTCATCCTCGGTCTGCTGATCGCACCCATCTTCGGCATCAAGATCGGCCAGGCGCAGACCAGCTCGCTGGCGAGCAGCGGGCCGGCCTACGAGCAGCTGAAGACCCTGCGCGACGGCGGCGTCCCGGCCGGCATCGTCTCGCCGATGGAGGTGCTCATCACCGGCAAGGACCCGTCCGGGTCGGCGGACCGGGCCATCATCGCGGCCGGGAAGGCCGACGGCGTCGCGTTCGCCTTCAGCCCGGACGACCCGCAGTGGCGCCAGCGCGGGGCTGCGGTGGTCGACGTGATCCCGCACGACGAGACGGTCGACTCGACGAAGGCCCATGTCGTCGACCAGGTGAAGGAGTCGCTGACCGGGATCCCTGGTGTTGTCGGCATCGCGGGTGTCGGACCGACCGTGCTCGACTACATCAACGCGGTCTACAAGAACTTCCCCTACAGCCTCGGCCTCATCGCACTGGTGACCTTCTTGCTGCTGGTGCGCACGTTCCGCTCGATTGTGCTGCCGGTCAAGGCGGTCCTGCTCAACGTGATCTCGGTGGCCGCCACGTTCGGCGCGACCGTGCTGTTCTGGCAGGAGGGTCACGGCTCGGACGCGGTGTTCGGCATCCAACCCACCGGCGCGGTCACGTTCTGGCTGCCGGTGCTGATCTTTGCATTCCTCTTCGGCCTGTCGATGGACTACGAAGTCTTCATCCTGGCCCGGATGCGGGAGGAGTACGACAAGAGCGGAGACACCGACACGGCCGTCGTGGCCGGGCTCGGCCGCACCGGCCGCCTCGTCACTGGCGCCGCGCTGATCCTCTTCCTGGCGTTCACTGCACTCGCCGCCTCTCCGGGCACGGACATCAAGGTGTTCGCGACCGCACTGGGGATCGGGATCCTGATCGACGCCACGATCGTCCGGGCGCTGCTCGTGCCGGCCCTCGTGTCGATCTTCGGGCGGTGGAACTGGTGGCTGCCGTCGTGGGCGGCGCGGACGATGCGCGTCGAGCCGCACGCGGCGGTGCCGGAGCAGCGGCGCTCCGGCGAGCCCGAGCTGGTCGGCGCGGACGACTGAGCCGCGACGGAGCTCGGCCGACCGGCACCTAGATTCATCCGCATGGCACGGATCGCGTTCATCGGGCTGGGCCGGATGGGGTCCGGTATGTGCGGGCGGCTGCTGGAGGCGGGCCACGACGTCGCCGTCAGCAACCGCACGCCCGGCAAGGCCGCGTCGCTCGTCGAACGCGGCGCGCGCTGGGCCGCGACGCCGCTCGAGGCGGCCGACGCTGCCGACGCGGCGTTCGTCATGGTCAGCGACGACGAGGCGTCGCGCGCGGTGTGGCTCGGCCCCGACGGCGTACTGGCCGCCGGCCTTCGCCCCGGTGCGCTCGCCGTCGAGTGCTCGACGCTGTCCTACGACTGGGTCCGGGAGCTGGCCGCCGAGGCGCGCTCGCGCGGGCTGCGGTACGTCGACGCGCCCGTCACCGGCCTGCCCGAGGCCGCGGCCGCGGGCCGGCTGACCCTCCTGATGGGCGCCGACCCGACGGACCTCGCGGCTGCCGAGCTGCTGCTCGCGCCGCTGTCGGAGCAACGGCTGCACTTCGGCGGCGTTGGCGCGGGCACGGCGTACAAGCTGATCGTCAACCTGATCGGCGCGATCCAGATCGCCTCGGTGGCCGAAGGGATGGCCCTGGCCGAGAGGGCCGGCCTCGACCTCGGCCAGGTGGCCACCGCGATCGCGGCCGGGCAGGCCGCCAGCCCGCAGGTGGTGCGCAACAGCCGTCGGATGGCCGACGAGGACCACGCCGCCGTCGTCTTCTCGGGGCACCTGCGCCGCAAGGACGTCGCCTACGCGCTGGCGCTGGCCGAGGAGCTCGGCCTCGAGGCGCCGTTCGGGCGCGCCGCCGCCGCCGGCCTGGACCGGCTGGTCGCCGCCGGCCTGGGCGACCAGAACGAGAGCTCCATCATCGAGGTGGCCCGCTCCCGCGCGACGCGAGGCCCGGCGTAGGGGCACAGGACGGCGAAGTTCGCCACACTGGCCTGAGCTGGATCTCATCCGGTCCGCCGCGGAGGTGCGTGCCCATGTTCACGATGACTCGCGAACAGGCGCTGGAGTTCCTGGCGGTCGGTGCCCGCACGGGGAAGGTCGCGACCGCCTCGCCGGACGGGAAGGTCCACATCGCCCCGCTGTGGTTCGTCGTCGACGATGAGGACCTCGTGTTCGTCACGACCGCGACGAGCGTCAAGGGCCGCCACCTGCATGCGAACCCGCGGGCCGCCCTGTGCGTGGACGACGACACCTACCCGTGCGCTTTCGTGACGGCGCGCGGCACGGCTGCTCTCGAGGACGAGGCCACCGACCTGCGCGACTGGACGACCCGCATCGCCCGCCGCTACGTGCCGGAGCGCGCCGAGCAGTACGCGATCCGCAACGACGCCCCCGGCGAGACCCTGGTCCGGCTGCGCGCCGAACACGTCGCCGGCTGCGGTGAGGTCCTGCTGTAGCAGGTTCAGGTGTGCGCGACCGCCGCCGCGCGCCCGTCGATCGAGCCGGTCGGTGCCACACTCGAGAGGTGAACAGGAGTCGGGACGCGCACAAGGCTCGAGCCACGATCGTGGCGCTGTTCGTCCACCTGATCGTGACCACGCTCACCTGGCGGGACCTGGCCCGGCGCTCGCCCGGGCAGATCCGCGGGAACGCGCAGCTGTGGCGGGTGGCCAGCGGACTGAACACCCTCGGCTCGTTCGCCTACTGGACCGTCGGCCGCAAGACGTAGCGCTCCGGTCGCTGGTGCGGCCGCCGGGTCAGCGAGCGCCGGTCAGGCGGGCTCGACGTACCGCTCGAGGAACGACCGCTCCTCGGGGGCGATCCGCCGGGGGCGCTCGGCCACCAGGTCGAAGGGCACCAGCACCGACGCGGCCGTCGCGAAGACGGTCGTGTCGTCACGCACCTCGTAGCGGATCTCGAACGAAGCGCCCTTGATCGCCGCGACCCAGAGCTCGATGTCCACGCCGCGGGGGTGGTAGACGAGCGGCCGCTTGTAGGAGATCTGGTGGCTGGCGACCAGCACTCCCTCGGAGAGCGCCTTCGCACCGTTCTCGGCACCGAGCCCGAAGAGCATGTCCACCCGCGACTCCTCGAGGTAGGCGAGGTAGACGACGTTGTTGACGTGGCCGTACGCGTCCATGTCGCCCCAGCGCATGGCGCACCGGTAGCGGTGCCTCATGACGCCTCCTCCAGCCGCACGCCGTGACGCTAGCGGGTCAGCTTGCGGTACGTCGCGCGGTGCGGGCGAGCCGCCTCGACACCGAGCCGCTCGACCTTGTTGCGCTCATAGGACTCGAAGTTGCCTTCGAACCAGAACCACTCCGAGTCACCCTCGTAGGCGAGGATGTGCGAGGCCACCCGGTCGAGGAACCACCGGTCGTGGGAGACGACCACGGCACAGCCGGGGAAGTCGAGCAGCGCGTTCTCCAACGAGGACAGTGTCTCGACGTCGAGGTCGTTCGTCGGCTCGTCCAGCAGGAGCAGGTTTCCGCCGATCTTCAGGGTGAGAGCCAGGTTCAGTCGGTTGCGCTCGCCGCCGGACAGGACCCCGGCTGCCTTCTGCTGGTCGGGGCCCTTGAACCCGAACGCGGAGACGTACGCCCGCGACGGCATCTCGACCTGGCCGACCTTGATGTGGTCGAGTCCGTCGGAGACGACCTCCCACAGGCTCTTCTTCGGGTCGATGCCGGCCCGGCTCTGGTCGACGTAGGCGATCTTGACCGTCTCGCCGATCTTGACGTCGCCGCTGTCGGGCTGCTCTTCCCCGATCAGCATCTTGAACAGCGTGGTCTTGCCGGTGCCGTTGGGACCGATCACGCCGACGATGCCGTTGCGCGGCAGGCTGAACGACAGGTCGTCGATGAGCACCCGGTCGCCGAAGCCCTTGGTGAGGTGGAATGTCTCGACGACGAGGCTGCCCAGGCGTGGGCCCGGCGGGATCTGGATCTCCTCGAAGTCCAGCTTGCGCGTCTTGTCGGCCTCGGCCGCCATCTCCTCGTAGCGCTCCAGCCGCGCCTTGCTCTTGGCCTGGCGCCCCTTGGCGTTGGAGCGCACCCAGTCGAGCTCGTCCTTGAGCCGCTTGGCCCGCTTGGCGTCCTTCTGGCCCTCGACCTTGAGGCGGGTCTGCTTGGTCTCGAGGTACGTCGAGTAGTTGCCCTCGTAGGGGTAGGCGCGGCCCCGGTCGAGCTCGAGGATCCACTCGGCGACGTTGTCGAGGAAGTACCTGTCGTGGGTGACGGCGACCACCGTGCCGGCGTACTTCTCCAGGTGGCTCTCGAGCCACTGCACGCTCTCGGCGTCGAGGTGGTTGGTCGGCTCGTCGAGGAGCAGCAGGTCGGGCTGGCTGAGCAGCAGCTTGCACAGGGCCACCCGGCGCTTCTCGCCACCGGAGAGCACCGACACGTCGGCGTCGGCGGGCGGGCAGCGCAGGGCGTCCATCGCCTGTTCGAGCTGCGAGTCCAGGTCCCAGGCGTTCGCGTGCTCGATGTCCTCCTGCAGGGTGGACATCTCGTTCATCAGCTCGTCGCTGTACTCGACAGCCATCTTCTCGGCGATCTCGTTGTAACGGTCGAGCTTGCCCTTGATCTCGCCGAGCCCCTCCTCGACGTTGCCGAGCACGTCCTTGTCCTCGTTGAGGTGTGGCTCCTGCTCGAGGATCCCGACGGAGTAGCCCGGGCTGAGGAACGCGTCGCCGTTGGTGGTGTGGTCCAGACCAGCCATGATCTTGAGAACAGTCGACTTGCCCGCGCCGTTGGGTCCGACGACGCCGATCTTCGCTCCCGGAAGGAAGGAGAGCGTGACGTCGTCGAGAAGGACCTTGTCGCCGTGGGCTTTGCGCGCCTTGCGCATCGTGTAGATGAACTCCGCCATGGCTCAGAGCCTATGCGGGCGCCGGCGCTCTCTCCGAATCCGGCGGACCGGCCGAGGGGACAGCGAGCGTGCGCCGGCGGCGCCGGACCGGCGTGACCCGGTCCGGCGCCGGGCAGCCTCGGGGTCAGCAGGCGATCGACGCGTCCGCCCAGTCCGAGTGGTCGTAGTTGATGCCGTCGCTGCCGTCGGTGACGACCAGCCGCACGAAGCTGGCGCCCGTGACGTCGGCCGTGAGCGGCTTCGCTGGGTCCGTGGAAGCCATTGCGCCGGAGTCGGCGACCTTGGTGCCGTCGGCCCAGACCTGGAAGTCGACGTGGTTGCCGTGCTCCCCGGTCTCGTCGTCCAGCCCCACCTGCGTCGTCACGGCGCTGCAGGTGCCGCCCGCGTAGAAGTCCACCTCGGAGGCGGCATGGACACCGAGGCCGTGCGCGAACGTCTGACCCTGGATGGTGATCGTCTTGCCGTCACCGGACGGCTGCTCGCCGTTGCTGGTGTTGCGTTCGACCGGACCCCACCCGTTCGTCGCACTGGTCCAGGTGTCGTCACCGAGCCAGCTCGCTCCGCCGGGGAGCGGTTTCACGACGAGCACCGAGGTGTCCCCAGACGTGCTGCCGTGTTGGGTCCCTTCGTCCCAGAGGTAGCCCGTGGATGCCGAGATCGGGTAGCTCCCCGGTGAGGCATCGCTGGGGGCCATCACGTTCCAGGTGGTGCTGAAGGACCCGTTGCTGCCGACGATGTTCGTGGTCGTGGGGCCTGTCGCTGTCGCGGTCCAGCCGTTCGGCACGGTGACCGACGTCTGGACGGAGGTCACCGGCGTCTGTCCGGTGTTCGTGAACGTCGTCGTCATCGTGCTGGAGCTGCCGGGCTTCACGACACTCGGCCCGCCCGGGTAGGCGGGCGAGACCTGCGGGGTCACCGAGGTCGACGGCTCGTAGTCGGCCCAGTTGCCGGGACCCGACACGCGGTACATCACGGTGCCGTGGGCGGGGACGGTTGCGGCGATCCGGCCGGCCGTCTCGGTCGACTTCCCGCTCCACAGGTCTCGCAGGACGTACGCCGGCCGGCGGGACACACCCGCCGCGGAGGCGGTGGTGGAGATGGTCGCCGACTGGTTCGTCTCGTTGAACAGCGCGACGGCGACGTCGCCATCGGCCAGTGGCTTGGCGAACACGTCGTGCCCGTTGGCGCTGGCGATCTGGACGCCCTGCTTGCCCAGGGAGTCCTGGTCCACCGCGATGACGTCCTTGTTGAGGTAGATCGCCATCGTCGCGGGAGTCGCGCGGCGCAGGTCGGTGCCGATGAGCAACGGCGCCCCCATCTCCGCCCAGAGGGAGAAGTGGGTGCGGTACTCGGTGTTCGTCATGCCGCCGTTGCCGATCTCGAGCATGTCCGGGTCGTTCCAGGCGCCGGGATGGGCGGCGGAGGCGAGCGGTGCGTTCTGCTTGATGATGGAGAGCATGCTCGAGTAGTTGTCGCTGATGTCCCCGGTGGTGCGCCACAGGTTCCCGACGTCGCCGGCCCAGGAGGCGGGGTCGTTCACTCCCCACTCGCAGATGCTGTAGACGATCGGCCGGCCGGTCGCGGCCAGCGCGTCACGCATCGCTGTGTAGCGGTCGATGTACTGCTGCTTGGTCGTGCTGCCGGCGTTGTTGCAGTTGTCGTACTT
>DATBDW010000032.1:0-16296 GCA_036269735.1 Actinomycetes bacterium | reverse complement strand
CCGCCGGCGACGACGATCTTGACGGTGATGGGGGCCACCGGCGCACTCTCGTCCGGCGCCTGCGGCGCCGGCCCGGCGGCGACGTCAGAGCGAGGAAATGCCATTGAGAACACTCTCCAGGACCTTGAGGTTGGTGGCGGCAGGCGCCGCCGACGACGAACCGGTATGGACGACGACCAGGCCCGCATCGGCGAGGTCACCGACGAGGACCCGGATCACGCCGAGTGGCAGGGACAGGTGGGCCGAGAGCTCAACCACGGACAGGATCGATGCCGTGCTGAGCTCGAGGATGCGCCGGCGCTCGGGCGTGGAGGCCCGATCGCTCGCACCGGTCACCCCTCGCACGAGGGCCTCGAGCGGCAGGTCGGCTCGACTCGCCCGGGTGCGTCCTTTGGTCAGCGCGTAGGGGCGCACGACGCGCGCCTCCTCGACGACCTCCTCGTCGTAGAGGTCGTGCGCGTGGCGCTGGTCAGCAGTCTCGTCGGACATCGCAGATCACCCCTCCGCCCCCAGCGTCCGCGCGACGCCCGCGACGGGCAGCTGCGACCGCATCTCGGTCACGAGCTGCGGCGTCATCGTCGTCTCGGCGCGGGTGACGAGCAGCGTCATCTCGTAGCCGACGAGACCCACATCGCAGGTCGCGTCGGCCGCCACGGCGAGGACCGAGCCGTCGCTGATGCTCGTCGTGAACAGGAACATGCGGTCCATCTCGACGATCGACTGCCGCACGTCGCCGGCCGCCAGCTGGCGCGCCGCACCACGGGTGAGGCTGGCCAGACCCGACACGATGGCGGAGAGCTGGTCGCCCTGGGTGCGGTCGAGCTCGTCGGACATCGCCATCAGCAGGCCGTCGGCGGAGACCACGAGGGTGTGCTGAACGCCGGGCACGTTCTTCACGAAGTTCCCGAGCAGCCAGCTGAAGTTGGTGGCCTCGGCACTGAGGGTCGTCACGTCGATGGGTCCTTCGTCTCGAGGGGGTCAGCTGGTGGGGGCGTCGGAGTCGGTGTCGGTCGGTGCGCCGGTCGCGTCGTCGCCGTTTGTGTCGCGGCCGCGCTCGACGCCGGCGCGGAAGCCGGAGAGCATGCCTCGCACGTCGGAGGCATTGCGGGCCCGGCGCGGGACCGACGCCGCCGGTTCGGCCGTCGGTGCCTCGCCCGCCTTGGGGGTACGCCGGGCCAGCCCCTCGGCGGCCACCGGAGCCGGCGTCGGTGCGAACGACGGGGCATAGAGGCCGCGCAGCTCGGAGAGGGCCGACGACTGCAGGTCGGACCGGGCCGTCATCCGCTCCAGCTCGGACACTCCCGCGGCCGGGCCGGTGTCGACGGGCGCGGGGTGGGCGGGGACGGCCGCGGCGGCAGCCGAACGGGTGGGCAGGGCCGCGGACATCGCCGGCACCTGCTCCCGCGACGGGACCACCGGCACCGCGGCTGGCGCTGTCAGGTCGGACTCGGGACGCGAGGTCGCGAAGGGCGCCTGCTGCGGCGGGGCGTCGGGTCGCTGCGTCAGCGCCGGAACGCTGCTCGGAGCCGGAGGTGTTGCGGGTGCGGGGACCGCCGGCTGCGTCTCGGTCACGGCGAGCGCGGCAGCGGGGACGGGCTCCACCGGGGTCACCGCGATCGGGGCCGCAGGGCCTGGCACCACCGGGGGCGGGGTCACCGGTAGCGGCGCGACCGGGAGCGGGGCCGGGGCCGTCCCGGCGAGGGGCTCGGGGGTGCGGTGCCGGCCGAACCGGCCGCCGCCGCGGGTGGGACGGCTGGGCAGCACGTCGACCGCGGGGGCGTAGACGATCGGGACCACCTGCTGGTGGACCACCGGCTCCGGCGTCGGCTCGGGCTCGACCTGCGCGACCGGGCTCTCGACCGGCGGGACGACGACCTCCGGGGCGACCGGCTCGGGCTCGGACTGCGCGACCGGGCTCTCAACCAGCGGGGCGACGACCTCGTCGGGCTGGTCGTCCGAGACGGACCCGAAGAACCCGAGGGGCTCGTTGGGGTCGCTGGACTCGTTGGACTGGATGGTTCGGTCGCTGGTGTGGGCATCGGTCTGGTCCGCGACCTCGGCCAGGTCGGTCTCGTCGGCATCGTCGGCCTTGTTCGCGACCTCGACCACCGGCTCTGCTGGTTCGGCGAGCTCGGATGCCCGGGTGTTCCGGCCTCGACCGAACAGGCCGCGGCGCCGGGCGGGTCGCTCGTCCGACGGGGGGGCGTCCGCGTCGCCCGCCCGGTTCGCGTCGTCGGCAAGGTTCGGGTCGTCGGCAAGGACGGCAGACTCGGTCAGGACGACCGATGCCTCGTCGGTCGCCGGCTGGTGGGCACCGTCGGTGATCTCGTCGACAACCTCGGCAACGTCGGCGAGCACGACGGGGATCGGCTGGGTGTCGTCGACCGAGAGCACTCGCCCGACAGGCTCGAGCTCGACCGACTCGGCCAGCTCGACGGGCTCGGCCGGCACGACAGGTTCGACCGGCTCGACGTCGGTGTGGGCGTCGACATCGTCGACGGCCTCGGTCTCGGGGGCTTCGGGCGCGTCCTGCACGTCGGTGTCCTGCAGATCCACGTCCGGCGGGACGGTGTCCTCGGCCGGCGCGGGAACCGACCTGCGGCGGCGACCACGCCGGAAGAGGCCGCGACCAGGGTCGGTCGACCCGCCCTCGTCCGTACCGGTCTCGACCGCGACGGCATCCGCGTGGTCGTGCACAAGCACGTCGTCGTGCACGTCGTCGCCCGGCGCCTCGATGCTCGCGAGGTCCGCGGCGTCGAAGACCGGAGCCGCGTCGTCCTTCCCGACCGGCTCCGGGACGGGCATGCCGTCGAAGAGGCCCGCCGGAAGGCCGATCGCGACGACGGTCCCGGCGGACCGGCCGCGACGGAGCAGGACGGTGGCGCCGAGCCGGCTGGCGAGCCGGCCGACGACGAAGAGCCCGAGACGCTGCGAGACGGCGATCTCGGCCACCGGCGGGTGCGCGATCTTCTCGTTAGCGGCGACCACGTCCTCCTCGGACATGCCCAGCCCGTAGTCGGTGACCGTGACGTCCACCCCGTGCCCGGTGACCGACGCGGACACGACGACGCGGGTCTCGGGGTTGGAGAAGTGAGTCGCGTTCTCCAGCAGCTCGGCGAGCAGGTGCGCCACGGTGAGGGCGTGCCGGCCGGAGACCTCTGGGTCCTCGGTCATCGACAGGTCGATGCGGTCGAAGGCTTCGATCTCGCCGACGGCGGTGCGGATGACGTCCGACAGCGGAAGGGAGGTCCGCAGCCGACGGGTCGAGTCGATGCCCGCGAGCACGAGAAGGCTCTCCGCGTTGCGGCGCATCCTTGTCGCGAGGTGGTCCAGCTTGAACAGCCGGTCGAGGACGTCCGGGTCCTCCTCGCGCGCCTCCATGGTGTCGAGCTGGGAGAGCTGGCGACCGAGCAGGACCTGGTTGCGCCGGGCCACGTTGACGAACATCTCGGCGATGCTGGAGCGCAGAGCAGCCTGCTCCTGCGCGACCTGGACGGTGACCTCGTTCACGGAGTTGAACGCCTCGGCGAGCCGACCGATCTCGTCGCTCGACTCGACCGGGATGGGCTCCACCACGACTCCGGGTCCGTCCCCGGGTGTCTGCATCCGCTCGACCATCCGCGGCATCTCGTCACCGATCTCGCCGGCGGCGACGGTGAGTCGGCGCAGCGGCCGGGTGATCCGGCGGGCCAGGCTGACGGCCAGCATCAGGGCCAGGCCGAGCCCGAGCACGGCCAGCACCACGAGGATGAGCGCCTGACGCTCCTGGTCGTTGCGGGTGCTGTTCGCGACGCCGTCGATGTCGGCAACCAGCTCCGACTCCGACTGGGTCATCGGCCCGATGCGGGAGTTGGCGGCGCCGACCCACTCGACGGAGCCGCCGAAGTCGGGGTCGCGTCCGGTCAGGAGGTCACTGAGGTTGCGGCGGTAGCGGTCGATCAGCGAGTTCTGGGCCTTGGCGAGCGCGTTGTCGAGGCTGTTGTAGGCCTCCGGTGTCGCGTTGCGCTGGAAGTCGGACAGCGCCTGGCGCTGCTGGGCGACCAGGGCGGAGGTCTGGCCGAAGTCGGACTCGGTGACCGAGCCGCGCAGCAGGGCGATCTCGACGAGGTCTCGCTCGTGAGCGGCGTACTCGATAGCCGTGGAGACCGCACCGTAGGCCTGCAGCCCCTCGGCCAGCGCCGGCGTACCCGACGAGGCGACGACCCCGGGCAGGTCGAGGTCGGTGCGGATGATGCGGGTGTAGAAGACGTCGGACTCGGTGGCGAAGAACCGGCCCGCGTCCACCGATCGGCGGGCGCCGGCGATCTCGTCGTGACCGGCCGTGGAGCGCGCGACCGCGGCCCGGACGGCGGGGGACATCTGGTCGACCGGCGACGTGGCGACCAGGTCGTGGAGGGTGGCGAGCTGCTGGTTGGTGTACTGCCGCTGGCCCTTCATCGCCGCCTCGTTGCCGGCGCTCGGGTCCTGCAGGTACTCCAGGGTGGCGCTGCGCTCTTGCTGCAGCGAGTGCACGACCCGGTTGACCTGGATGGCGACGCTGGTGATGGCACTCACGTGCCCGGCCCGCCGAGCGGACGCGACCTGACCGGCCACCAGGAGCGAGGTGACGATGATGAGCAACGCCGTGGGAATGGCCAGGACAGCGAGCAGCTTGGTGCGCACTCCGGCGTCACGCAGCATGAAGCACCCTCCACCGGGCGGGTAGAACGACGGACAGGTCGACAGGGAGTCCTTCGGACGGACTAGTCCTCTCCTTGAGAGGCGGCCCGGCGTGTCGGCTGGTGCCCGGGCACCGCCCTGTGCTCGCCGACCGGTCTCCGCGGGTGGGCTCGTAAGGTGGGCGGTCATGCGCGCTGTGGTGATCAGCCGTCCGGGTGGGCCCGAGGTCCTCGAGTGGTCAGAGGTGCCCGACCCGGTCGCCGGGGCGGGCGAGGTGGTGCTCGACATCGCGGCCAGCGCGGTGAACCGGGCCGACATCATGCAGCGCGAGGGGCACTACCCACCGCCGGCGGGCGCACCGCCGTACCCGGGCCTGGAGTGCTCCGGACGGGTGCGGACTCTCGGCGAGGGCGTCACGGGATGGGCGGTCGGGGACCCAGTGGTGGCGCTGCTCTCCGGCGGGGGGTACGCCGAGCAGGTGACCGTGCCCGCCGGCCAGCTGCTGCCGGTGCCGGCCGGCGTCGACCTGGTGACCGCGGCCGCGCTGCCCGAGGCCACGGCCACCGTGTGGTCGAACGTCTTCATGCTGGCCGGGCTACGGCCCGGTGAGGTCCTGCTGGTGCACGGCGGAGCGTCGGGGATCGGCACGATGGCGGTGCAGCTGGCCCGCGCGGCGGGTGCCCGCGTCGCCGTGACGGCCGGCTCGGCCGAGAAGCTGGAGCGCGCCCGCGAGCTCGGCGCCGAGATCCTGGTCAACTACAAGGAGCAGGACTTCGTGGAGGTCGTGCGGGCCGCGACCGGCGGGCACGGGGCCGACGTGGTGCTCGACACCATCGGGGCGAAGTACCTGGACCGCAACCTCGACGTGGTCGCGGTCAACGGCCGGATCGCGAACATCGGGCTGCAGGGCGGCCGGACGGCCGAGCTGGACCTCGGCAAGCTGATGGGCAAGCGCGCGGCGATCCTGTCCACGACGCTGCGGGCCCGGCCGCACGAGGAGAAGGCGGCGGTGGTCGCGTCGGTGCGCGAGCACGTGTGGCCGCGGATCGAGGCCGGGGAGGTGCACCCTGTCGTCGACCGGGTACTGCCGATCGCGCAGGTCGCCGACGCGCACCGGCTGGTGGAGTCCACCGGCCACGTCGGCAAGGTCCTGCTCGCCATCTAGCCCCGCGGGTCGCGCGGATGACCACGTATACGTGGTCGACGAGGCGGCGGATTCGGGCCGGCCTTTGCCGGGGTCAGGTGGCGGCGTCGAGCAGGACGGCGGCGGCGGCCTTGGCGGCGGCGGCCGCCGACGGGTCGTGGTCGAGGTACATCGAGGCGGTGGCGCCGTCGTAGAGCAGGACGAGCTGGGCGGCGAGGGCGTCGGGCCGCCGTACGCCGGCCTCGCGCACCAGGCCGGTGAACAGCGCCCTGGTCCAGGCCCGCTGCTCCGCGTTGACCTGGACCGCGGCGGCGTCCGGCGTGGACTCGGCGCTGGCGTTGTAGAACGCGCAGCCCCGGTAGCCGGGGGCCGAGCCGATCCGGCCGAGGATGTCGAAGACCGAGAGCACCTTGGCGCGCGGGCTGCGATGCCGGGCAAGCTCGTCGGTGATCCGCTGCTTCCGCCGCTCGCGGCGGCGCTCGAGATAGGCCCGGACCAGCTCGTCCTTGCTGCCGAACGCGTTGTAGAGCGACGCCTTCGCGACCCCTGCGTGCTCGATGATCCGGTCGATGCCGACGGTGTGCACGCCCTCGGCGTAGAAGAGCTCGTCCGCGGCGGCGAGCAGGCGCTCGCGCGCCGATGGAGCACCGGCCGAGGCCGACGACGTAGGTGCAGCGGTGGTGGACATGGGCTTGACAGTAACAGACAGGTCTGTCTATTGTCTCCCGCATGCAGACAGACCTGTCTACTCAGAACGTCCGCGCCCCAGCGGGGGTCGTACGGGCCGCCACCCGAGTCCGGTGGCGGCTGCCGGACCGGACGGCGTTCGTCCTGCTCGCTTCGATCGTGGTGACGTTCCTCGCCGGGTCCAGTGCACCGACCCCGCTCTACGCGACGTACCAGCAGGAGTGGCACTTCTCGCCGGTGACGACGACAGTCGTCTTCGCGGTGTACGCCGTGGCGCTGCTGTCCGCGTTGCTCACCGCCGGCTCGCTGTCCGACCACGTGGGCCGGCGGCCGGTCATCCTCGCGGCGATCGCCGTGCAGCTGGTGGCGATGGCCGTGCTGGCTAGCGCGGCCGGCGTACCGGAGCTCGTGATCGGTCGCGTGCTGCAGGGCCTCTCGACCGGCGCCGCGCTCGGTGCGATCGGCGCGGCGCTGCTCGATCTCGACACCCGGCGGGGCACCGTCGCCAACGCCGTCTCGCCCCCGATCGGCACCGCCGTCGGCGCACTCGGGTCGGGGCTGCTGGTGCAGTTCGTCCCCGCGCCGACCCACCTGGTCTACCTGGTGCTCCTGGCCGGTTTGGCTGTCCAGGCGGGCGGCGTGGCGCTGATGCGCGAGACGTCCAGCCCCGCCCCCGGCGCGTGGGCGTCGCTGCGACCCGAGGTCGTCGTCCCGGCGGCGGTACGCCGGCCGGTGCTGGCTGCCATCCCGATGCTCGTCGCCGTCTGGGGGCTGGGCAGCCTGTACGCCTCGCTCGGCCCGGCCGTGGTCGCCGGCCTCGTCGGCACCCGGTCGGCCGCCCTCGGCGGGCTGGCCTTGTTCACGCTGGCCGCCTTCGGCGCGATGGCCGTGGTCCTCACCCGCCACACGGCGATCAGCCGGGTCGCCCGGATCGGCGCCTCGGCGCTGGCCCTCGGCGCGGTCCTGACCGTGCTGGCTCTCGGGGCCGGCACGGTGGTGGGCTTCTTCGTCGCCACCGCCGTGGCCGGCGTGGGCTTCGGGGCCGGCTTCCAGGGCGCGATCCGCAGCGTCGTCCCCCTCGCCGCCCCGCACGAGCGGGCCGGGGTGCTGTCGGTGCTCTTCCTGGTGTCGTACCTGGCCCTCGGGCTGCCGGCCGTCGTCGCCGGGTTCCTGGTCGTGCACGGCGGCGGGCTGCTGCGCATCGCCGAGGGGTACGGCGGTGTCGTGGCCCTCCTCGCGCTCGTGGCCCTCGCCGGCCAGCTGGCCACGACCGCGGGCCAGCGCCGTCGGCGTACCGAAGCCTGTCTGGGCTGACCACGCACGCCGTCCCCAGCGGGTGGGGGTCAGAACGGGAGCAGACGACCGGACGGCGTCCGACGGTCCGGGGTCTTCGGGGACCGCGGGCGGGCCCCGCGACGGATCTGCGTCTGCGTCATCGGGGGCTCCTTTCCCCTCGTCGGAACGTCGGTACGGCGGGGATGTGCCGTCGGTTCAAAGGACCGGGATGTGAGCAGCCTGCAGCGCTCCGCCGGGCGCGCGGACGCCTCGCCAGGTGGGCAGGCGTGCTGACGGGTCCGCCCACGTGCTGTACGCGGTCGACTCCGGGCCCGGGGAGACTTGCCACGGTGGACTATACCGGGTATACATACTCGGTATGTCGATCCGTCAAGGGCTGCTCGCCCTTCTCGAGCAGGGGCCGATGTACGGCTACCAGCTGCGCGCCGAGTTCGAGTCGCGGACCGGGGCGACCTGGCCGCTGAACGTCGGGCAGGTGTACACGACCCTCGGCCGCCTCGAGCGCGACGGCCTGGTCGAGCCGCTCGGCGACGACGGCGAGGGCCACGCCGTCTACCGGATCACCGACGCCGGCCGGGCCGAGGTCACCAGCTGGTGGAGCACGCCGGTCAGCCGGACCAGCCCGCCGCGCGACGAGCTGGCGATCAAGCTGGCGATGGCCGTCACGGTCCCCGGCGTCGACGTCCGCGGCGTCGTCCAGCGGCAGCGCACCGCCACCGTGCGCGCCCTGCAGGACTACACCCGCCTCAAGGTGCAGGCGGCCGACGGGGACCGGCCGGCCGACCTGGCCTGGCTGCTCGTGCTCGACTCGCTGGTCTTCGCGGCCGAGGCCGAGGTCCGCTGGCTGGACCACTGCGAGGCCCGCCTCGCCCGCGCCGCCGACGTTCCCGCACCGGTCGTCGACGTACCGCAACCGCACGAGCAGGAGGTACGACGATGAGCGCACCCGTCCTCGAGCTGCGCGCCGTCAGCCGGGTGCACGGCTCCGGGGCCACCGAGGTGCATGCCCTGCACGCCGTCGACCTGCGCGTCGCTCCCGGCGAGCTGGTCGCCGTCATGGGCCCGTCCGGCTCCGGCAAGTCGACCCTGCTGACCCTGGCCGGCGGCCTCGACTCGCCCACTTCCGGCGCGGTGCTCGTGGAGGGCATCGAGCTCGGCACGCTGTCCCGCACCAGGCTGGCCGCGCTGCGCCGGCGCTCGATCGGCTACGTGTTCCAGGACTTCAACCTGGTGCCCGCCCTCACCGCGGCCGAGAACGTCGCGCTGCCACGCGAGCTGGACGGCGACAGCAGCCGGGCCGCCCGCCGGCTCGCGACCGCGGCGCTGGACGAGGTCGGCATCGGCGAGCTGGCCGACCGCTTCCCCGACGACATGTCCGGCGGGCAGCAGCAACGGGTCGCCATCGCGCGGGCGCTGGTCGGCGACCGGCGCCTGGTCCTCGCCGACGAGCCGACCGGCGCACTCGACAGCGAGACCGGCGAGGCCGTGCTGCGGCTGCTCCGGCAGCGCTGCGACGCCGGGGCGTCCGGCGTGCTGGTCACCCACGAGGCTCGCCACGCCGGCTGGGCGGACCGCGTCGTGTTCCTGCGCGACGGGGTCGTGGTCGACGAGACCACGCCGACCGGCGTACCCGAACAGCTGCTGGACACTCGCCGATGACGCGCTGGCGCACCTGGCGGCCGGCGCTGCGGATCGCCCGACGCGAGGCGGTGCGCGCGAAGGGCCGCAGCGTGCTCGTCCTGGTGATGATCGTGATCCCGGTGCTGGCGGTCGTCGGCGCCGACGTCCTCGGGCGGACCGCTGACGTCACGACCGTTGAGGACCTGGACCGGCAGCTCGGCAGCTCCGACGCGCTGGTCCGCTGGAACGGCGACCAGTCCCCCGTGGACCAGAGCCCGACGCTGGACACCTACGGCACCAGGCGCAGCGCCACGAGCGACCTGCCACGGCCCACCGCTCGCACCATCACCGAGGTCCTCCCAGCCGCGCACATCGTCACCGTCGACACCGGGCAGGTCGCCGTCCGGACCCGGGCCGGCGTCTCGCGACCGGAAGCGATGGAGCTGGACGGACGGCGGCCCCTCACGAGAGGGCTGCTCGACCTGCGGTCCGGCCGCTATCCCCGCACCTCGGGCGAGGTCGCCGTGTCGCCACGGCTCGCCGTTCGTGGCTTCGACGTGGGCTCCACCCTGCGGTACGACGGCGGCGGTCGCGCGATGGTCGTCGGCCTCGTCGAGCCCACGACGTCGACCCGCGCCATCTTTCTCGTCGGACTGCCGGGCACGCTGCCGCTGGAGACGTCGGTCACCGCAGAGCCAGGCCTGCGGTCGTGGTTGGTGTCGGTGCGCGGCGGTGTGTCGTGGTCGAACGTGCGGGCGCTCAACGGCCACGGCCTGCAGGTGCTCTCCCGTCGGGTGGTGGAGCGTCCGCCCCCTGCGTCCCGGGTGACGATGCCGTCGTCGAGCAACGGACTGACGTCCTCGCAGCTGGCGGTCCTCGCGATGATCGTGGCGATGGCGCTGCTCGAGGTCGTCCTGCTTGCCGGACCGGCGTTCGCGGTCGGCGCGCGCCGACAAGAGCGGTCCCTCGCGCTGGTCGCCTCGACCGGCGGCACGCCGCGCGACGTTCGCCGGGTGGTGCTGGCGAGCGGCGTCGTGCTCGGCCTCGCGGCCGCGGTGACCGGCGCGGTCTGCGGAATCGGGATCGCCTGGCTGGCGGAACCGTTCGTCCAACGGGTGAGCAGTCAGCCGTTCGGGCCGTTCCAGGTCGCGTGGCGCGACGTCATCGGCATCGCCGCCTGCGGTCTGCTCAGCGCGCTGCTGGCCGCCGTCGCGCCGGCAGTCATGGCGGCCCGTCAGGACGTGGTTGCCGTGCTCGCTGGTCGGCGCGGACGCGCCACGCGACCGCGGTGGTCGCCGGTCGCCGGGGCGGTGCTGCTCGGCTGCGGCGTACTCAGTGCCGTTGCCGGCGCCCGGCGTACCGGCATCGGTGAGGCGACCATCGTCGGGTCGGCCATCCTCAGCGTGCTCGGCATGGTGCTGCTCGTGCCGCTCGTCGTCTCGCAGCTCGGTCGCGGGTCGGCCCGGCTGCCGCTGCCGTTGCGGTTCGCCGCGCGCGACGCCGCCAGGCAGCGCGGGCGCACGGCTCCGGCCGTGGCAGCGGTCGGTGCGGTCGTCGCCGGTGTCGTGGCGCTGGGCATCGGCGCGGCCAGCGACAACGCGGAGAACCGGGCCACCTACGAGCCGCGCGCGCCACTGGGTGTCGGCGTCGTCACGTCGTTCACGCCGCCGCAGAAGGGTCAGGATCCGTGGGCGCGCCTCGCCCGCAGCGTCACCGCGCGGCTGCCCGGCGCCCGGCTGCAGGTCGTGCGCGGCCTGCCGGACGCCGCGCCGTCGCCCTCGGACCCAGCTCTGCAACGACAGCTGACCGTGGATCCGGTCGGCATACGTCGGCCGATCACCGCCAGCTACTCCAACTCGCTGGGCAGCGCTCTGCTGGTCGGGCGGCCCGGGTTGCGCGCCCTGGGACTGCACCTCCCGGCCGCCGACCAGGCCCGGGCCGAGGCCGTCCTGGCTCGCGGGGGCGTCGTCATCCTCGGCCAGGCACCCGCCGACGTGCACGCGGTGACGGCCACCGTCGGGGAGTTCGACCCCAACGGTGCCCCGGGCCCGTCCGACGGCCGGCACTGGCGGTTCCCGGCAACCCAGCTCGTCGTCCGCGGCGCGACTGTCCCGGCGCAGGCCGTGGTTTCCCCCGTGGTCGCACGCCTCACCGGGTACCCGGTGGTCACCACGAGCCTGCTGGTCCGCGGCGTGACCATCGACCAGGCCAGCGAGGACGCGATCAACGAGGCGGCGCAGGCCGTCGACCCGAACGCGTCGCTCTACGTCGAGCGGGGCTTCCACGACAGCTCGACGTCGGTGGCACTGCTGGTGCTCGGTGTGCTCGGCGCGGTGCTGGTGCTCGGCGGCACGCTGACCGCGACGTTCCTCGCGCTCTCCGATGCCCGGCCGGACTTCGCGACGATGGGTGCCGTCGGCGCAGGCCCGCGGACCCGCCGGCTGGTGGCTGCGTCGTACGCCCTGGCGATCGGTCTGGTCGGCGCGGTGCTCGGTGCGGTCGTCGGCGCGGTGCCGGGCATCGCGGTGACCTACCCGCTGACGAGTCACCGCTGGTTGGCAGGCAGTACCGACGCACACGGCAGGGCGTTCCCCGACCACTTCCTCGCGGTGCCGTGGCTGCTGGTCGGCGTGGTCGTGGTCGGGCTACCGCTGCTGTCGGCCGCCATCGTGGCCGTCGCCACGCGGTCCCGGCTGCCGATGGTGAGCCGGCTGTCGTGACCGACGTACACCGGTTGTGGACTCCACCGCACCAGACGCGTCGTCAGGCCGGTGTGTCGGCGTCCACAGTGGATGGCTCGCCCTTGACCCACGCGTCGATCTCGAGCACGGGGCGCATGCCGACCGACTCGTAGAGGCGCAGCGCACCGGTGACGTTGGCGACGTCGACGTGCAGGATCGCGGCGGTCCGGCCGTCTGCGGCGGCGCGGGCGAAGTGGTCGAGCAGCAGCGCCGTGCCGACGCCCTTGCCGCGCGCGCCGGTCCGGGTGCCGAGGGTGCGCACGTAGCCGGCGTCGTCGGTCTCGACGAACTGGTTGGTGGTCACCGACACGCCGACCGGCTCGCCGTCGATCTCGGCGAGCCAGACCTTGGACCAGCCCTCGCCGTAGGTCGTGAGGTGCTTGCACCAGGCCTCGAAGGTCACCGCTACGTGGCCGAAGTGCTCGACGAAGGACTCCTCGGCGATCTCGTGCGCGACCCGCAGGCCGGCCTCGTCGTCGGGAAGGACCTCGCGGATGGTGACGTACGCCGACGGCGCTTGCGTGGGGTGGTCGAGGTCGATCCGCATCCGGGTGAACGTCGTGCCGCGGTGGTAGCCGGCCCTCTCGACCCAGGCCCGGGCGCGGGCATCCTGGCGGTAGACGCCGACGCCGACGACCGGCTCGGCGTACCCGGCGTGCTCGACGAGCAGCCGGGCCCGGTCCTCGACGTGGGCGAGCACCTCGGTTCCCAGGGCCGCGTCGTGGTCCGGGTGCACGTAAAGGTCCACCTCGCAGCGGTTGCTGCCCGGCGCGTGGTTGACCCAGCCGTAGGCGACGAGGGTGCCGCCGTCGTCGTACCAGCCGACCCGCTCGCGGTCGGCGCGGCGCAGGTCGGCCAGCACCTCGTCGGCCGTGAAGTCGACGAAGCCGACGACCGCGGTGTCGCAGGCGGCCAGCAGCGCCACGACCTCGTCGAGGTCGTCGGGGCCGACCGGCCGGCGGGACGGGCCGGTGTGGGTGCTCACCGGGCGAGGCTGCCAGCGCGGCGCCGAGGGGTCCACCGCTTTGCCTCCCGCGCGTGAGCGAGGATGGCAGGCATGAGCGAGCCGCACACGGAGCAGACCGAGCAGCAGCGCACCGGCGCCGATCCCCGGGTCGTGGTCGTCGGGCCGGACGGGATGGCCATGGAGGCCGCACCCGGCAGCGACGACGTCGACGAGCGCTCGGTGACCGACCTGGTCGACCAGCCGGCCAAGGTGATGCGGATCGGCAGCATGATCAAGCAGCTGCTCGAGGAGGTCCGCGGCTCGGACCTGGACGAGGCCAGCCGGGCCCGGCTCAAGGAGATCCACGAGCGCTCGATCAAGGAGCTCGAGCAGGGGCTGGCGCCTGAGCTGGTCGAGGAGCTCGAGCGGATCTCGCTGCCGTTCACCGAGGACACCATCCCGTCGGAGAGCGAGCTGCGGGTGGCCCAGGCGCAGCTCGTCGGCTGGCTGGAGGGTCTCTTCCACGGCATCCAGACGGCGCTGTTCGCCCAGCAGGTGGCGGCCCGCGCGCAGTTCGAGGAGATGCGCCGCCGGGCGCTGCCGCCCGGCGTGCTGCCCGGCCCCGGTCGCGGCGGCCCCGGCGAGGACCCGACCCACAACACCGGCCAGTACCTCTAGCCACAGCCCACTCCTCCGCCCGCGCCCCCGCACGGTGATCCACAGCGGATCCGTGCATGATCCACAGCGGATCTGTTGGAGAAAACCGCATGGATCTCCTGTGGATCATGAGGGTGCGGCGGGGCTGTGGACGGTCGAGGTGGCGGAGGGAGCTGATCTCGCCAGGCTCTGGGGATGGCCCACGACCCCGACTGCCTGCCCTGGTGCCACGACCTGGCGCCGCAGAGCGTGGTCCTCGCGGCCGGTGTCTCCTACGACACCGTTCGCCGGCGGGTGCGGACCGGGCGGTGGACAGAACCGCTGCCGAGGGTGATCTGCCGGACCACCGGGACGCTGACGACCTACCAATGGCGACGGGCGGCCGTCATGTACGCCGGGCCCGGCGCCGTCCTCAGCCACGCGACGGCCTGCGACATCTGGCGTCTGCCGGTGCCCACGGCGGAGCGCATCGTGGTGACGGTGCCGGCTGGCCGGCATCCTCGTAGCACGGCCACCGTGTGGGTGCGCCAGTCCGAACGCGCCGCCCGCCCACGCCTGGTGGAGGGTCTACCCGTCACGTGGCCCGCACGATCGGTCGTCGACGCCGGCTTGGACCTCGACCGCCGTCAGGCGGTCGACGCCCTCATGGGCCGCAGCATCCAGATCGGTCTCGTCTCGCTCGACGACCTGGCCGGCGAGCTGGACCGCGCACCGTCGGGCGGGTCCCGGGTGCTCCGGCTGGCCCTCGCCGACGTGGCCCAGGGGTCCCGGGCCGCGAGCGAGGCACAGCTGCTCCGGCTGCTACGGCGGTCCGGTCTGCCGATGCCCGAGCTGAACGCTCCCGTGGCGACGGCCCTCGGCACGCGCTTCGTCGACGCACTCTGGCGTGGGCTGGGCAAGGGGGTCGAGGTGGACGGGCAGGCCTACCACCTCGGTCCGGCCGAGTGGCGCGCCGACCTGACTCGGCAGAACGCGATCCAGACCACCGGGATCGTGCTCCTGCGCATCGCGGCACGTCGTCTGTGGACCGAGCCCGTTGCCGTCATCGCCGAGATCCGCGCCTTCCTTCGCAGTGATCCACAGCGGATCGGTGCATGATCCACAGCGGATCCGCTGGAAGAAACCGCGTGGATCCTCTGTGGATCACGGGAGGGCGAAGAGGCGCTCGAGCTCGCGGGCGACGCCGTCGTCCTCGGGACGGGGTACGACGCGTCGTTCGCCGGGTACGCCGACGGCGGCCAGCGCCTCGGGATGGGCGCCCTCGACGGCGTACCCCCGGCCGGCCCAGCTCAGCATCGCCACGTCGTTGGGCATGTCGCCGAACGCCACGACGTCGGCTGCGTCGATGCCGCGGTCGGCTGCGAACCGGGCCAGCGCGGTCGCCTTGGACACCCCGGCCGCCGAGATCTCGAGCAGTGCGTCGGTCGAGGAGTGCGTCACCTCGGCCAGGTCGCCCACCACGTCGCGGGCCGCCGCGAGCAGGTCGTCGGGTGCCATCGTCTCGTGGCGGGCCAGCAGCTTGATGGCCGGCGACGTGTAGAGCTCGTCGAGCGGGGCGACCGCGAGCTGTTGGCCCGCGTCGAAGCGCGCGACGTACGTCGCCTCGTGCGCGAACCCCTCCAGCGTCTCGACCGCGAACGCCACGTCCGGCACAGCGGCGCGCAGCCGCCGTGCGACCTCGAGCCCCACCTCGATCGCCATCGGGTCGTGGGCCACGATGCGCTCGTCGTGCAGGTCGTAGACGACAGCGCCGTTGGCGCAGATCGCCAGCCCGGTGTGGCCGGTCCGCTCGGCCAGCGGCGCCATCCAGCGCACCGGTCGTCCGGTGACGAAGACGACGGGTACGCCGAGGGCCTCGACGCCGCGCAGCGCAGCCACGGTGCGGTCGCTCACCGTGCCGTCGCGCGCCACGATGGTGCCGTCGAGATCGGTGGCGACCAGCCGCGGTCGCCACCTGTCGGCCGGCTGCGGCTCCCCGTCGGCGGTCACGGCCTCACGATGCCAGGTCAGCGGAACGCCCCATGGCGGGCCCGGGCGTGCTGGCGCTGCTTGGCGAGGCTAATGCGCACGGCGGGTCAGGGGCGGCGCAGGACGTCGGCGACCAGGTCGCGCACCTCGGCGGCGGAGAACTCCATCGTGGCGTCGCCGACCGCGAGCTCGACCACCGACCAGCCTGGTGTCTCGGACGCGAACGTCCACGACCAGGTCCAGATCTTCCGCTCGGCCGCGACCCGCCGCACTCCTGCCAGCAAGACGTCGGCCGGTCGGTCGACGTGCAGGTGGAACATCTGAGCCTGCGGCGGGTCGGGCACCAGGCGCACTCCGTCCAGGTCCGACAGCGCCGCTGCGATCGCCCGCGCGTGCTCGACGTACGCCGGCATCCGCGGACCGCGCAGCCGCAACCCGGCAAGCCCCGCGGCGGCGTAGGGCCACAGCCCGAACAGCGTGCCGCCGTGCCGGTGCCGCCACTCGCGTGCCTCGCCGACCAGCTGCTCCTCGCCGGCGAGCACGCAGCCCGAGATGCCGCCCAGGCCCTTGTACAGCGA